>JAGGVT010000219.1 GCA_021157815.1 bacterium
CATTTGTGGTGCGGGCTTCCAGGGCTTGTTGAAAAAGCCCATTATATCCCAGACCGTAGGGGCAACTCTCCGTGGTTGCCCTGTATTTATGCCAATATTTAGGGTAGGCACAGAGACCTACCCCCTACATTCAGCCATTTTTCAACAGCCCCTTCCAGCCTGCATCCGATTGGTTTGATGCTTTAATGCATTTTGAATGCAACTTAGTATCAGAACTAATTAAAAAATGCAAATATACAGTTATTTTGTGCTGCGAGTTATTTTGCGCTGCGGGCATCCTGCCTGCAGCACAACCACTCTAAAGCTAAAGCAACAGACTAAAACTAAAGCAGCAAAAGGTTTAAACCCTCTGCTGCCAAAATTACAAACCTGTTAATTCCTCTTTTGAACTAATGGAATATTCTCGTTACGCTCTCAACATTATCAAGAAAACCATCAAGCGTCCCGTGGCTGCCATCATAGAAATCGATTAGGCTGGAGAATCCGATGTAAAGAAGCGTTATCCCTGTGATTACAAGAAATACGGTTGATATCCATGTCTGCGCCAGGCCTTTCTGGAGACCCTCTGTCGCGAAAAACAGCGCGGCAAATCCGCCTACAATAAAAACGGCACAAAGGACATAATAAAATTGTTCCATGCTGTTTGATATACCCAACAGTACTTGCTCCATAAGCAATCACCTCTTCAGCCATCACAGGATTATATTTATAATCCTTCAATTAATAATATCCAGAATTAACCTGAATCATGCACTATATTTCTTTACATAAAAAAAATCAGACAATGCAAAATAGCAGAGGGTCTAAACCCTCTGCTATTTTGATTCCACTGGATATCAAATTTTGGTTTAAATATCTTCCAGTTTATCTTTCTTTTTACGCTCTTCTCGTGTTTCCGGTTTGAACGTTCTTTCGCCAAGGTTCGATTTCACAAACCAATCTGCAACATACGAACCTTCCGGCAGATTTTCCAGGCGCATGACCATATCATGATTCTTGAACTGCTGTTCAAGCGCATGCGCTTTCTGTTCCCAGTTCGGGAATTTCCTGTCTGTTTGGTCAACAATCAATACCGGTTCAACATTGATGAAAAGCTTGAGCCATTCCTCCTCGATGTTAAAATCACGAATCGCAATTGCCTCAAAACCCTTCTCAACTACCACAAGAACATCCTCCTCCTTGGACAGTATATTCAGCCTGAATCGGCTCGGATAGAGGAAAAAAACTTTCTTGCGCTCCCTTTCGAGAATTTCCTCGAACAGGTTGGAATTATATGGAAATGGAATTTTGTCACCCAGCCTGATATATCGCCTGATGTCAAGTTCATGGCGTTCGTCCTGCGATAAAAGCGCACGGAAGGACAAATAACAGATTTCATCATCACGCAAATAGGGAAATACCAGGACAGGAACATTTTTCTCCGCCCACTCCTTCATATACGATATCCCGGCTGATTGAAGTTCCTCCAGCGAGAATCTTTTTGTCAGAACTTGCGCGGTGTCCATAAGGTCTTCAATAAATCCAACCTTGAAATCCTCCTGGATTTTCGCGGGAATACCGCTAGCCTCAAGGTCTTCTATCACATCTTTCGGAGCTGGATAGCTTAATTCATGAATTGCCCGCCAAACGCCAAATGCGGCAGGTTGAAGATTCGGCAGTTCAATGTTGTGGAGTGTTGGGCGTTCCTTCTTGGCATCCTTTTCAGCCTGAAGCTTATCCCGCTCCCATTGTGTTTTCTGCTCGTTCAGAAGCAGCTCAAGTGAATCGTCCTTCTGTACTTTTTTAGCTATTGTATCAGCTTCCGCATCTGATTTGCCATGCCGCAATTTTTCCTTCTCCTGTTCAAGCTTATCCTTCTCCTGCTTTTCCTCCTGTTTCGATTTCTCATCATCTTTTCGGCGTCTTAGTACTTCCATTTGTCTTTCTCCAGAAGTTGGTAAATTGTTTGGGCTTTACAGCACACTACTCTCCTGTTTAATTCGTGTGAAATCAGATGTTTTGTGTTTATAAGAGTTGTGCATCAGCAATTTAATATCATATATAAGTATATTTGTTCTTCATTGAATCGTCAAGATTGAACTGTGTAAATATTAAAGTACATTAAGAAATTTCCTGTAAAATCCGCTTTTTTACGGATTCCAACAGAAATGTCTCTTTTGCATCGGCCTCAAGATGATTTGTGTTATTATTTGCCGGTTATAAATTGAATTGTTGATAACATTGGAGATCAACGTGAAACCGGATATCTCAACCAAATATCTCGGAATTGAACTAAAAAGCCCGATAATCGTGGCTCCCGCTGGGATTACTGAAACGGCTGACCGTATCGCCCTTTGCGCAAAATACGGCGCGGGCGCTGTGGTCATGAAAACAATGACCGATGTCGAGCTGATGCGCAATTCACCCACTCCGCGATTCCGCCTTCTCAAAAAGGGAAAAGGGCTGCGTAATTTTGTGCTTTATTCCTACGAGCAGGCATCACTGTTCAACTCGGATGATTACGCTGCGGAAATAGCGAAAAGCCGCCGTGAAACCGACATCGCAATTATCGCAAGCATCGCGTGCAGTACAGATGAATCGTGGCAGAATACCGCGAAAATGATGGAGGATGCCGGCGCTCACGCTCTCGAAATAAACCTGTCATGCCCTCATGGTCCTGACATGGCTGTAAGCATGGGCATTGAGAAGCGCATGATAGACATAACCGAACTGGTTACTTCAGCTGTGAATATTCCCATTGTGCCGAAATTGCCATCACAGTTGACCGACCCGATTACAGTGGTAAAAGGAATCCAAAAAGCTGGCGCGAAAGGCGTTGTGATTTTCAATCGCCTTCTCGGGCTTGATATCGATATTGAAAAACAGTCGCCGATAATGCATGGCGGATTTGCCGGTCATGGCGGTTATTATTCAATCCATTATCCTCTCAGATGGATTGCCGAATTATCCCCGCTGCTCGATATCGACATCTCCGCAAGCGGCGGTGTGGCATCGGGCGATGACGCTGTCAAATACCTGCTCGCGGGAGCATCAACGGTCCAAATTTGCACATCGGTTATTTTAAACGGCTATCCGGTTATCGAAAAAATCAATTCGCAAATTATCGAATACATGGAAAAACACGATTTGGAATCGATATCGCAGTTTAGGGGAAAGGTTTGCAATCGGATTCTCGGTCTCAATGATATGGACAGGCGAAAAAGTGTCAGGGCGGAAATCGACCAGGAGAAGTGTAAAAGCTGCGGCGCCTGTTTTAATGCCTGTTTCTATGGCGCAGTTACTCAGGATAACGGGAAATATGAAGTAACCTCCAAATGCGCCGGATGCGGCCTTTGCGCTGAGATTTGCGATTTCGACGCCATCTCGATGTTACCTCTCGAATAACCGTTGCCTTTTTATTGTGTGGGAGTGTTGAAAAAGGTTGTTTCCACCGTAGGTTGTTTCTACTGTAACCCGGTGTCCCTTCACCGGGGTAATATGAAAAACCAACACTTTGTTTTCCCCTGGAAATAGAGAAAGTGTCTCATAACTCAATTATAAGCAAAAAGGTTTGTCATTCTGAGCGCAGCGAAGAATCTATTTGCTACTGTGTTGATGATTAAATCTGATGAAATTAATCTACACTATCTAAAATAGATCCTTCGCTTCGCTCAGGATGACAGAAAAAACAACGTTCCAAGACAGCTTCATGAGAAGCCGGGCTACAATATAAGGCGCTTCAATAAAGAATGTGGGTTATTTGCCCTCCCGTAAAAAAAAAAGGGCATTCCCCGATAACGGGGTATGTCCACATGAGGCTTCAAATCTGATGTTATCAATATACTATGCTGTAACCCCTTATTTATACTGTGTTTATTCACTTGGTTGGAACATTCCCCTTTTTTTACTCAATCGAAACTCAACTCACACGATTTATTGAAGAGCCAAAAATATTTTCCCCCGCTCGCGGGGGGATTAGGGGGGGGAGAAAATATAAAATCAACTTTTCCGATGTTCATTATATGGGTGATTCGCAACGAGGATACGTATTTCACCACACGAAAATATCCAGAAAACGGCCAGATGACTGCTTAAAAACGTTTAAGAAATGTTAAGGATGTTATATAATATGATTCAAACAGCAGTCATTACCGAATGAGGTGATACTCGGCACTCATGGCGGATATCGTTACGCCAGAAGAGATTCAGGCTTTACTTGGCGCTCTTGAAAAGGGTGAACTTCTCCCTCCTCTTGAAGATAAGGAGATGTTTGGCCGTTTTGTCAAGGAGTATGATTTCAAACGCCCTGACAAGTTCTCCAAGGATCAGCTGCGTGTACTGCAGATGATTATTGAGGGATTTGCAAGAAGCTGGGGAACATTCCTGTCCGCCAAAATGGGATCGCTTGTTCTGATTGAAATAGACAAAATCGGACAGCTGACCTATGAAGAATATCTAAGGGGATTGTCACATCCGTGGGTAATAATTATTTTCTCAGCGGGACCGCTTCAAGGCAACGCTCTTTTCGAATTCAGCCCGACTCTTACTTTCACTATTCTTGATAAACTGCTTGGCGGGTATGGTGGAACCTACGACACTGTAAGAGAACTGACTGAAATTGAGGAAGCTATTTTCTCAAGCGTTGTAAACGACGGATTAAGATATTTCAGGCAAAGTTTGAAGGATGTTATCAAGGTAAACACAAGAATAGAATCAATTGAATCGAATCCGCAATTCGTACAGATTGTACCGCCGGCAGAAATTGTTCTGTCGGTAACGCTTGAAATGAAAATCGATGAAACATCAGGGCTTCTGGGATTATGCTTCCCGTTCATGCTGCTTGAGCCGATTGCAAATGAGCTTAAAACAAAAAGCTATTTCAGCTCGCAAAGAGAACCTGATAAATATAAACCTCAAATCCTGGACCATTTGAAAAGCGTCAAGCTGCCTGTTTCGGGCAAATTGGGCTCAGTAAAACTGGTCGTGCGCGATGTTCTTGATCTTGAGGTTGGAGACATTATTAAACTCGACACACTGGTTAAGGACCCTATTGACATTCAGGTGAAGCGGAAAACCAAGTGGTCTGGTCGCGCTGGATTAAGCGGAAACTTCCGCGCGGTAAAAATCGAAAAGGAATTTGATGACTTCTAATGCCACCGGATTCACTCGACAATTTCTTCGCCCAATTGATTAACACAGCTGCTGAAGTCGCTCAGACCCTTGCCGTTGGTGAGAAACCAAAAATTAAATTCACCGGTGCGAGGAATATCTCTGGCGAGGAAATAACACAACTGATGCAGTCGAACCAGGTATTCAAAGCTGATTTCGGCGGTGAATCCGAAGGCAAACTCATCATGGTAATTCCCGAAACTCTTGCTCTTGCCCTGTCCGGTTCATTGATGGGAGCGGACAAGCCGGTGAGTTTCGGCTCAGCTGAAAAGAGCGCGGTTTTTGAATTATTAAACAACATTGCCGGAAGATGGGCGCTTTACTGGGGAGAAGCTGTAGAGGATAAATTTGCAATTACATCACCGGAGATTCCCGACCCTCCAGTTGAAGGGCCGGCATCGGATGAAACCTGGGTTGAAGTCAGCGCGGGGGTTGTAATTGGAGAGGATGAATCCTCGTTAAGATGTTTTTTTCCCGTTCAATTTGTGGATGCAACAGTAAAAAAACTCGGTTTGCCGCTAAAGGCACCGGAGGAAATCATGGATGAAGAAACCACCAAAAATGAGGAATCTGAATCTGTAGAAGAAGAAAAAACTCCTGATGAGCAGGTGGATACAACTGAGGAAACTGAAATCCCAGATGAATCCCAGACGCCAATTGAGGCTGAACCGCCAGCGGAACCACCAGTGAAACCACCAGTGGAACCACCAGTGGAACAATCAGCGCATATTCAGCAGGCTCAGTTTTCTCAACTCACAGACAATAAACAGGAACCCGCGGATGAGGATTCGGATAACCGCTCGATAAACCTTATCATGGATGTTCCTTTGCTGGTCTCAGTTGAACTTGGCAGAAAAGAACTTTCCATAAAGGACATCCTTGAACTCTCCCCCGGAAGCCTTATCGAACTCAACCAGCTTGCCGGTGAACCTGTTGACCTGCTTATAAACGGCAAACTGTTCGCTCGCGGCGAGGTTGTTGTGATTGACGAGAACTTCGGAATCCGTGTAACCGCCATAATTTCACCGCAGGAACGCGTGGAGAAAATGCGCCAGTGAGTAAAGAGTGGCTGATACCTCGAGTATTGATAGTCGATGACACCTGGTTCCAACGTGAAAAACTAATCTCCTTTTTCAATCAGTATGGATTTTCAGTTGTCGCGGAGGCTGAAAACGGGGTGAAGGGAGTTGATCTCTTTGAACGGCACAAACCTGACCTTGTCACAATGGATGTCAACATGCCTTTCATGGGTGGAATCGAAGCTGTCAGGGAAATAATCGGGAAAAATCCCGATGCCATAATCATCATGGTAAGCGCAATGGGAGACCCAATGACAATCAAGGAAGCAAGACTTGCCGGCGCGTGCGATTTTATTGTCAAGCCTTTCAACAGCGATATACTGGCGAATAAAATCGAAAAACTTCTAAAAGAGCCATTCCCCGATTTCTTCAACAGAAAGTAATTATGACCCTGGGAGCGCTGGTCTCTGACCGGCACCTGTGTTATGTTAATAGAAATTAATAGAGTTTGTCTAACAGATGACTTACCGAAAAACAAGGGTTGAATTGTTTAACCATACATGTAAGATTCAGTTTTACTATCTCCAGTTAGCCCAACCAGATGCCGGTCAGAGACCAGCGCTCCCAGGAAAAGATATTTTTAACAAACGCAATTCCAGGATTTTGCGTTAATAGACACATCCCCTGAACTATCCCAAACTCGTAACCTTGTCCTGCGCAAGGACAATCACTCCAATGATAATTATTGCTATCCCGGCTATTCGTAATACTCCAATTTGTTCCTTCAAAACGAAATATGCCATCAACACGACAAAAACATGCGCCAGCGCTATAAAAGGATAAACCTGGCTCAAATCACGTTTGGACATCACAACACACCAGAATGTCGCGCTTATTGCGAAACAGATTATCGCTATGATTATCTGAGGCATACTGACAATAGCAGGCAGTTTGCTCCAGACTGTGGAAAGGCTGATTGAGCCAAATCTCGATGTGAATGAATTAAGCCCGGTTTTAATAAAAAGTTGGCCGATGCTTCCCAGCAATATCGCAGTGATTATTATCAACAAATCCTTGACTGGCATAATTCTCTCCCTGGCTGTTTGTGATTTAATCAGTCAACACCCATTAAAGCAAAACCCCGCTTTAAGCGGGGTGCATTTTCATTGTTTAATTCAAATCGCGTTAGAAATCGAGATCAAGGCCTTTTTCTTCCTTCTTTTCCTCGACAACTTCTTCAACAACGGTTTCAGGTGTATCCTCAACCAGTCCGACCGGCTCATCGGGTTTTGCAACCTTGGCGCGTTGGCTTTCCTCAACTGCCGCCTCGTAGGCCTCGATATCCTTCTGGTCTCGTTTTATCTCATCCGCCTTTCTTCCCTCTCTTTTGGCATCACGCGCGATTTTACTGGTTACCACCTTGCTTGCCCAGTGAGATTGAATCTCAGCGACCTTCGCGTTTATCTTTCTCAAACTATATTCTGCATTTTCGCGAGAGCGTTTTTCCTCTTTGATTTTCTTTTTATTAGCTTCGATACTATTCAGAAGGAGCTCTACATTATCGCGTAGAATCTTTTCCTCCTTTGTTTTTTTCTCCAAATCCTCATTGATGAGGTTCATCTCCTTGCGAATTCGCCCCGCTTTCAACTGGTTCTCCTTGAATTCCTCATCCAGTTCGGAAATCGAGGATTCCTGTTTTTCCAGTTCAGCCTCAAGGGCCTTATTTTCTTCCTCCTGTTTCAGGATGTCATCATCAAGGCGTGCGTTTTCCTGTTCCTTGTCGGCTTTCGACTTCATCCCGCTTTGAATCTGCCCTTCGAGAAGGTCAATATCCTTTTTTAGCCGAAGTATTTCCTTTTGTATCTGGCGTTCGCTCATTGCCATAATTTATTTCACGCTCCTTGTTCCGCGCGTTTGATTCAATAAATAACAGTGGTTATCGGTTATATATCTTTGACAGCCAGTGATCTTCATATTTTGCAAGAAGGTCACGCGCTTTTACATATTCACCGTTAATCTTGTCATGCTTAAAAGCTTCTTCCTTCAGAACTTTTTCATATTTCTCAATCTGCGCCTGAATCTCATCAATCTTCTTTTTCAGTTTGGCGATAACCTTTTCCCTGCCTTCCTGTTCTTCCTTGACAGTTGCAAGTTCCTTCCTTGTGTCTGTAAGCTCAAGTCGCACTTTGAAGTTCTGATTTTCCTTACGGTCAACCTTTTCCGCAACCGTTTCAATGTCTTTTCTGAGATTCGTCCCCTGAACTTTCAGGCGCTGGAGATTTTCTTTCAGCTCGATATTCTTCTTCTGAACTTCCCACTTTTCATGCTCAATGCTGTCCAGCTTGCCCTGAATGTCTCCCATGATCTTCTCAAGCCGCGTCAGCTCACCATGTGTGACAGGCGTATCACCCATGTCGATATGCATGCCCGACCTTGACGCCTGTCTTGGAGCGACTTTGGGAATATGCGCGGTTGGCACGCCGCGGCGGCCCGCTTTCTTCTGCGCGATTTCCAGCTCTTTTTGAAGCTTCGTGTTCTTCTGCTTCTCAATCTCCAACTGCATTCGCAGATCTTGTAATTCTGTTTTAAGTTCGCTGACCTCGTCCATGTTCTACTCCCGGTCATTCCGAAACAGATCGCAACATGAAATTACACGGTCTGTCACGGTATGGAAATTCATTTAAGAGGATTTAACCCTCATCGTCTTTCTTCTTTGCGTCCTTGCCTTTTGAATTTTTCTTTTCTATCTCATCACTGTATTTTATCCCCAATTCCTTTTCCATGTCTTGCATTTTTTCTTCCAATTTTGTTATTTTTTCAAGAAGCACATCTTTCTCCGGGAATTCCCGATTCCTTCTCGCGGGTTTCTTGCCTGGAATCCCGGGTTCAATTGATGTCTCAGAGGGAATCCGAAAAGTGGCATTGGAGGCTTTCTTGCCAGGATC
This sequence comes from bacterium, assembly GCA_021157815.1. Lineage (GTDB taxonomy): Bacteria > JAJVIF01 > JAJVIF01 > JAGGVT01 > JAGGVT01 > JAGGVT01. Next base: position 9,113 of record JAGGVT010000219.1, read on the forward strand.
ATCTTTAATGGAAATATGCAGCAAATTATCTGAGTCAACTGAAAAGATTATATCCAAAAGCGCCTGCCCTTCCTTGTTCAGGCGAATATTCTCCAGTCCTACCTCGCCAAGAAAAACATTCTCATCGACAAAATTGCTTTCACCGACAAAGACCTGAATTTTAACCTTGCTGTATTCCTTCAAGCGAGCCAGAAGGCGCATCGATGATTCCTCGCATGGCAAACGGCTGCCCTTGGGCAGAAAAACACGCATCGAACCATCTGGCAACGCCATCCCAATCGAACTGGTCAGGCGTCCCGTGGAAGGAGCTTGTTCCTTGTCAGTTGTTTTCTGATTCGTTTCCTGGTCAGCCATGCAATAAAAAAAACGCTACTTTCATCCTGTTCCCATGCACAAATGCATGGAGATGTTAATGTATCACCAAAACAATAATTCTAGCAAAATTTAGCTATTTGCGCAATAAATCAATAAAATCCCTAAATCCGCGATTGAACTCGTTGTCATTCCGGGCTTGACCCGGAATCCATCTTGACAAGCGAAAAAGATATGGATTCTGAATCAAGTTCAGAATGACAATTTATCACCCAATTGGTGAATTCA
>JAGGVT010000059.1 GCA_021157815.1 bacterium
CTGCAGGTGTATACTGTGGATGAGTACGGCGTTCCGGGCATTGAATGGAATAACTTTGCACATTTTGGGAATTTGCAGATGCGTTTAAGGAGACGGACACCTTTTACATTAACCATGAATACTGGCTTTGTGCTGTGTATAAACGCAAATTGAAAACACCGACTTCGCGAGTCGGTGTTGTTTATTTCGTGCTGTATTTTTCGCCTGTATCCCCTACTTGATTATGTTTACCAAGTTGAAGATAGGCAGGTATAAAGGGACTGGTCACAAGATAATTCAATCTTAGTTATCCAGATTGAGGGTCATTTGTTCTGGTTTTGGTATCTTTGATGCTGAGGCTTTTCGACTAGCAGACTCAAGGAATTCTGTAAGGCCGCTGTCGAAATCGTTGTTGATTGGAATTGCGCCCTTTTTAATTAAAGCGGTATTGCCGTCGGGTACAGTTTCACCATCGCGGACAATAACCGGGCAAAGGTTTTTATTAATTGCCTCAACCGCACCGGACCATGTTCCGCCTGATCCCTTTGCCGATGACACGACCATCGCATGATCAGCCAACGAATAAATATACTTATTGCGCGCCATTGCACCTGCAATAGAAAATCCCGCCCCCGGATGTAATACCGTTATAACAGTAAGGCGGCCATCCACAATCAGTTCCCGTGTGTTCTTTGCTTTAATGAACCGTTGAAGGGAATCAGCCAGGACACCAACCGACTGTCCGCCGTTTTCCACTGCAGCCACCATGGCAGTTTGATCAACACCGCGCGCAGCACCGGAAAGAACAGTGATTCCAAGCTGTGCACACATTACGCCAATACGTTTCGTGAATTCCTGTCCCTGTGAATCGACATCACGTGATCCGACAATCGCAAGACCGCCGTCATTCAGCCTGGATATATCACCGGCGCCGAAAATCACTGGAGGTTTTCTATCATCAAGTTTGTCGGCTAATCGCTCAGGATAACTGTCTTCATATTCAGTCAAAACCCAGATTCCCTGCTGCGACAAATTCTCCAACTCGAGCGCCAGATTTCCACCCAGTTTCAACAGTTCCATTATTCGATAAGCGATTTCAGTTTCAATGTTTAATTCCCGCTCCAGTTCAGTCTGGTCGCGGAATTCGAGCAGCCCTGACGGCTCTATATGCTTCTCATCCAAACGTTCTTTCAGCATAGACCATTCACGCACTGTAAGTGATCGGATCGATTCGCTGCTGCCGGCCATCAAGCGCGAACAGAGCAAAACTACAACCTGTGAATTATGTGATAAAGCATCGATTGCCATTTTAATAATTTCCCTTTGTCGGCGCTGCGGCTAAGGTGAATGGAAAAACCTCTTCACTGCCAGCGTCCCTTAATATTGTACCAATAACAGTGAGTGTCCATCCAGAATCAACGATATCATCAATAAGGAGGACTGGTCCAGGAAGAAGAGTACTGCAGATTTCGAAGCAATTCAAAACGTTCCTGCACTGTTTATAGCTGTTTTGCATTTCTTTCTGTTCTTTCGTCTCGGATGTCTTTGCAATTACCATTTTAAAAGGAATATTCAATTTCGCGGCTATTCTCCGGGCGAAATCGGGTACCAGATCTCCGCTGCGATTCGATGGAATGGCGGTAACCCACTGGGGAGCAGGATCAGGGCGCCAGTTTGACAAGATCAATTCCACCGATGCATCAACAAGTTTTTCACTGTATTCCTTTAATTTATATTTACACTTGGCAACTTCCATCCCCCAACCTGAATCTCCATAATAACAAAGTGAACAGCCCTTATTGTGCAGATGGCTCGGATTGATTTTCTTACGCATCGCAGGAACAACAATTCCCGCAGGCCACATTTTTTTTGGCTCAAATGTGTAATAATCGCCCTTAAGATATTTTATCGCGCGATGTATGCTGTCATCAGATGGTTTTTCTGGAAGTAATGCGCCGATACAACCTGCACAATTACCACAAGGGTGTGCGTCAATGTCATCCAGCTCCTTGCATAAAAACTCCATTAAACAACCGCTATGGTTCATATACTCGTTCATTTTTTTTAGTTCATGATATCGCTGTTGAGTTACTTTTTCTATCCTTTCAGTATCGTGAGTCCACTGCTTTAAAGTTCGACTGTATAAAGGCTTTTCATAAGAGATGAAACCATCTATTAATAAATGCTTTAACGCTTTCTCTATTTGTTTGTACGATGCATTAACAGATTTTTGTATCTGACCCTGGGTCAACCCCTCATCCGAATTTTCCAGTATGCCAATAATCTGTTTAATATTATCAACCTTTGGAAAGGCGGTGCTGATAAAATAATCGATGATTTGGTCATCCTCCTCTCCACTCAGCAATACGCCATAAGCCTTTTCCAACGCGCGTCCGGCACGTCCGACCTGCTGGTAATAAGCAATAACTGATCCCGGTTTCTGATAGTGTATGACAAATCCAATATCCGGCTTATCGAAACCCATACCCAAAGCGACAGTTGCCACAAGCACTTTCACCCGGTTGTTTATCAGATCATCTTCAAGGTTTTCCCTGCTCTCTCTCAATCCGGCATGATAGGCTTTTGCATTAATGTTATTTTGCCTTAGGAAACCTGTAACCCTTTCCGTGTCTCTTTGAGTGAGGCAATAGACAATTCCTGAACCTTCCAGGCCGGGGATTACCTCCGACAACCATGCTAATCGTTCAGCCTGATTTTTCATTATTATATTTTGAAGATACAAACTCTTCCGAGCCAGTTTTCCTCGCAGAATAACTACATCCTTTCCAACCTGCTCCTGAATATCGGCGATCACTCGATTGTTGGCTGTTGCTGTTGTGCCAAGTACAGGAACATTTTGAGTCAGAAGATTTAGTATCCTGACAATTCGACGATAGTCGGGCCTAAAATCGTGCCCCCAGTCAGAGATACAGTGAGCTTCATCTATGATGAACAGCCCTATTCCACCACTCAGTGATGGGAGAATATTCTGCCTGAACTTCTCGTTGGCAAGCCTCTCAGGCGAAATAAGCAGTACATCAATTTCATTCCGAATGATTCTTTCTGAGATTAAGTCCCATTCCTCCTTGTTGGAGCTGTCCAGCCTTGCGCATTGAACAATACCGGCTTTCTGCGCCATTTCCACCTGGTTTCTCATCAGTGAAAGGAGTGGGCTGATTAAAAGGGCGGGACCGGAACCTCGTTCGCGAAGCATCCGTGTAGCAATGAAATATACAATACTTTTACCCCAGCCAGTCCTCTGTACAAGTAATGCTTTCGATCTTTTTTCGACAATTTGGGTAATTGCTTCCAGCTGTCCTGTGCGAAATTGTGCATCAGTCCCGATCATGCTTTTCAGCATTGTAAGTGCGTCCGTAAACATGTTTAACCTCCATTAAACCAGTTTTAGAATTCCACCAATTAAAGCTAATTAACGAGGATTATAGCAAAGATATATCGCTAATGCACTACATTTTCGATTAGTTTTTTTCTGTGTGGTTTTCCACCAAACATCCACGCGGCACAGCGCCATTGGGATCAGGATAAAGGGAACGGACACCTTTTAGATGTGGTATAACACTACTGTCCGGTTAAATTTATACAAAAGCAAAAAAGACATAGAATGTTCCGCAAAGGTAGTAAAAAGGGGACTGTCCCAACAAAGCGAATAAACTCAGTATAAATGCGGGTTCGCGGTGTAGTTCATTGATAACGTCAGATTTGAAGCCTTATGTGGACGTACCCCATGATTGGGGAATGCCCCTTTTTACGGATAGAACAATTCGGTATTCACTTACGATTCATGTCTGATAAATACCAATAAGCGGGTATATTCTTTATTAATCAGTAATACGGTAATAGGTCTCTAACTTAACCGGACAGTAGTGACATTCAGTTATAGTCGATAATTCCGGGGATGTGTACGTTTCAGGGTCTTTTAAAGGAACTGTAAATTTCGGTGATGGCAACCCTATTCAGTCTAACGGTGGGGATGACGCTTATCTGTCGAAGTTCAGCATTGAGTAAAGAAAGCGACGATTGCCGGGATACTTTGAACTACCGATAAGACTCATTATGTTCTTGATAAAGGTAACTGGCCACAATATCAATATCACAATATCCGATTCATATGGTTGGGACTATCCCTTTTTTTCATAAAAATATCTTGACAAATGCCCTCCCATGCGTTTTAATAAACTTAATATCTAAACGAGTATTAATTTATTTTAATTCGGAAATAGATTGTACGGAAAACTGATTTACCTTTTCAGAATGGGAGCGAAAAATGAAGGGCTGTTTTCTGTTGATATTTAATCCACACTCCACGCGTAGCACAACTTCACACAATTCGATGAAGCCGGCTTTTATTTTCGTTTAAGGGGGCTTTCGCACAAACTGGTTTTTAATTTAAGCTTCACATAACGGGAGGTGCAGTAAATGCACTACTTAATTCGTGCCGTAAGTGGCATTCTGTTGCTTTTGTTGTTAATCGGATGTTCGGGTATTGGTCAACCAGCCGCACCTGATGTGGGTGGTGGATTGCCAGACCAATATGAAGGCGGTGATGAGGAAGGTATTTTTAGATACCTCGCAGCTGTTGAGGACCGCCATGCGTCTTTTCTGGTATGGCAGGGAGCATACCAGAATGAAGGAAATTCTGCTCTGGAATCAAAGTTAGTTGACTGTATCGCTGCAACATGTTGGGAAGTTCCCGATGGAGATGAAGACTACTTTAATTACATTTTAGTCTGTGACAGCAAACGAAGGTGGGACAATCCAAGTTCAAACACGCACACTACTATAATTAGAATTGGCCCACATTTTAGACCTTTGATACCTTCAAAAACGGAATATGATATATCCAGTAGTTACTTCATAGAAAATCCCGATGCGTGTACATTGGCAGTCCATAACGACTTCTTATGGGTTTTTGTTTATGATGCGGATGATCATGAAATTTCCGGTTGGAGATGGGCAATAAGTACTAATCCTTTAACACTCGGTCATCTGGTAAATCCTGTAAGGTTACCCAATTTTCAAGAGTTTGACTGCGATGATGGCGCCCTTGATTACGTATCAGGAATGGCGTGGGTTCCTTTGGACGAAGATGGTGATGAGTGGCACCTGATTTGCTGTGATCCGGTTGCTAATCAAATCGTTGTTATTGATGACAATGGCAGTGTTGACACGACAGATGACAACAACTATGGTAATGATCACCCCATAGACGCCTGTGTTGTCTGGATTGATGACAATGAATGGGATAAATGGATCGTCTATATAGCTGTTCAGGAATCATCGAACAGGAACCAGGACTATCTATACAGCTATTACCACAACAGCGTCGGTTATGGATCGCCGGTGCAGGTTACATGTAATACAGGTGGTAATTACTTCCCATTTGTCCTGGGTCTCGATGTTCGTGCATTTGATGATCTTGATCAGGACGATGATCAATGCATAGCTGTACTGATGCGTGACATTGATGATATGGATGGATACAGGATTAGACAGGGATACTGCGGACGGACATCCGGTACAATGGATGATTGGATCTCGGAACTTGATACTGATAGCTTTGAAAATCCCAGTTCTTATCCCAACAGTACGATAAATCATGGTGAATCGTTTGCAATGTGCAAGATGTCAAAGGGAACTGACACAAGCAATTGCTGGGAATGGGGAAATTATTACATTATCGGTGATCGCGATCCGATTCTTGTTGACGATGATGAAGAAGATTCCGGCGAGAACGCGTTGGATGGCAATAATGTTAAAATATTTAAGAATTTTGATACTATTATTTGTCAATAATTTTTTTAATTACCTTACCTAAGGAGGTTAAAATGAGTATATCTAAAATCAGAATATTTTGTTTCTTTTGTATTATCTTACTGTTGGTTGGTTGTTCTAAAGGAAAACAGGGACAATCACCAACTTCATCCGAAATAACCCTTGATGATGATATCACATTAATTGAGGAATCAGCAGTGAATAGGGAACTTCAGGAATATAGTGACCCACCAGAGGAAACCGCACTTCGCTCATTCGGTGAACAGGGGTATACCGGCAATGATTACCACATGCTGGTCGAGTGTGTTGCCACAACTGTGTATGCTGAGGATGGGGGGTGTGGTGCATATAATTACACACTGGTGTGTGATAAGAATGATAAAATAGACGATACAGAAAGGGTATGTTGTAAAATCTGGAAATGCGGCTGTGGGCAAAATCCCTCAATGCCAACTCATGAAATTTCTATTCTAACCACTGCATCACCTCCTGTAACTGATCCGGGGGCATGTGAGATAATTGCAATTCGTGATGAGCTATATGCCTACATTTACGACAGGGCATCTGGATACATAAATGAGTATATATGGGATATTGATCAGGATCCATGTGGCGATCTAACCCTTTCTTCTGATATACAGTTTTATGATTACGGTGATTTTGAAGATGTAGTTGATATGTGTGTTGTGACGACTAACCGTTATGATACTACCTGGCATCTGCTGGTTCTCGATAATGGCAGTTCACCTGTTATAAAAGTATATAATCAATCACGTACTTATCTATCGAGTTTAAATATCACAGATTTTGAAGATGTTACCACATACAAACCTGTTGCACTGTGTGCTGCTAAATGGAATGATGGCACCCCTTGGTGGTTTGTCTATGTTGCCGCAAAACACCCAACTGATGCATCATATGATAGAGTCCTGTGCTATAGATGGGACGGTTCTGATTATTCAACTAATGCTCGACTGGCGATTAAGCATTCAGGCGAAGGCGATGATTATTTCGATAATATAATCGGTCTTGATGTAGCAAAAGTTGGTCTTGAATCAGATCGTGGAGATCCAAAAGATAGTCACAAAGAAGGGACAGTGTGTGTTTATATGGCTGATGAGAATTTTAGGGGTTGGAGAGCAAGACAAGTTCAATTTACTCATTTATTCGAACCTCCGGGGCGGCAATACTATGAATTCATTCAAGACTTTGATGAAACAGAAATGGCGGATGGTGAAATATGGGTTGAAGACTTTTCGATGGGTTTTAGAAGCTGGCCTGATGATCAAATCGGTTTTCTCTATTTCACTGCGGATAGGAATCCGGATATAGTATCGGGACACGATAACATAAGAATGTATACAAATGATGATACATAGTACTTAACGTTTACAATGTAAATAAACAAGCTGGTGATTAAATCACCAGCTTATTTTTTTTCAGTATCGAGATTACAATTTATTTAGAAATGCATCCACACCGCTATTTGAAGTATGATAGTCATGCCAATATGAACTCGGATCAAAATCCACCGTACCGGAAAACCAACCGGTAACATAAACGTCATCAAGCTGCGACACAGAAACCTTTTCACCATAGGTAACATCATCATTCTCAGAACCCCATATTCTCGTCCCCAAATATGAACCACCCCTGTCAAATTTAACAAGAAAACAGTTCCTATGAAATTCGAACAAAGGATTAGTTGAGAATAAATCAGTGCCAGTACCCGGATCGAAATCTACTTCACCTGTAAAATATCCTGTGATAAAGATACTTCCATTTGAACTAATGGAAATACCCTTTCCATAATTTGTCCAATTTCCACTAATTCTATGGCCCCAAAGATAATTTCCATTATAATCAAATGTACTTAAAAAAGTTTCAGGATGATCATCATATATTGCCGGTTTGAAATCAACACCAGGGCCCGGATCAAGATCAACATCACCCCTCAAATGTCCCGTTACGCTGACAAAGCCAAGTTCGCTGGTTTCAATATCTTCGCTTATCGACCCTCCCTCTGATCCACCCCATGAATGACCCCATAAATAATTACCAAACTGATCGCACTTTAAAAGGAAAATGGTATAGCCATATTCAGGTGCATGCCAGTCTTCAAAGACAGGATCAGGGTCCAAATCAATATCCCCGAGAAACCTGCCAGTCGCATAAAAGCAGTTTTCATTATCCACTGTTATTGAATTGCCCTTATCGCAATTATCACTACCAATCGTTATGACTCCTAAAAACTCGCCTGATTCACTGAATTTGGAAACGAAAACATCGTCATCCCAAAGTCCTCCATGAGCATAACGAATATCTCCCTCACCCCATGGATCAAAGTCAGTAAGCCCGCGAAATTTTCCAATTATAAAAACATTGTTATTTGAATCCAACGCGATATCATTGCTTAGGCACCAAACATCGCGGATAATATCGTCTCCACCAAAATTATTTACCCAAATAAAATTACCATTTGGATCAAGTTTTAAAACATAAACATCTTCACCCCATATTGGATCTCGAATTTCCCAACCTGGACCCGGATCGAAATCGCATATACGATTGAAATCACCTGTAATGTAGATGTTGCCAGAATCATCACACTCGACTCCATTAGCTGAATCTATATGACCACCACCCCAGGATACCGCCCATTCGAAGTCACCATTTGAATTGAACTTGGATAAAAAAGCGTCGTCCCTGCCATTACTTGAACGAATGGACTCTCCGGGACCGGGGTCAAAATCAACATCAGCATTGAAAGTTCCGCAAACGAAAATATTACCATTCGTATCATTCGTGATATTCATACCGCGCTCTCTACTTATGCCCCCCCACGTACGCGCCCACCTGTCAGATGAAAGCGGGTAAATGGTGATTGTTTCGGCGCCGATTGTTGATTTCGGAGGATACCCGTCATCGGTTACGCGCATTGCCACCTGTTGTGTAATCTGGCCGAATTCATGATTTTCAAAAGGAGGCGATGTTACCGGGGCGCCTGTCGTGTTCGACGCATCCGGTGTAAAGTAGTGTCCGTAGTAAGCGAAATCGTATTCGTACAAGACGATGCTTCCATCGGGATCGTCGGTTGCGGGTCCGGGCCACATCTGGATCGGCATCCCCGAATCTATAAAATAGTCCGATACGTCAAGGTCGGCGAAAGGAGGATCGTTGCTCCAAACTTCCGCAGTAAAAATTTGGTAAGTGGCGAATTCGGGCATGGAGTAGAAATCGAGCGTGACGCCATCGGGGACATCGATAATCGAATCGGTCTGGCCATCGAATGGCGCTTGCGGTGGTACGCGACTGTCCAGGACCTTAACGTAACCCTGATAATATCCGCCCGGTAGAAAATTCTCGTTCGCGATCGGCACTGTGAAAATCAGCGGATCATCCGGCATTCCTGTGTGTGAGCCTGTCGGCGCCGTTACGATTTGCAGCTCGTTTGTCATCATGTTGATTTCAACACCGACACCGACAATATCCGATTGAGAGTAAATATCGGATGGGTCATCGAGGTTCGGATCGACTGTCGCGCCGATCTGCCAGTCGTAAACTTCCACAATGACATCGCGGGTTTCAGTCTCATCATAAGGAGGCCATCCCTGAGCGGGAGGAATGACATTCACTTTCCACGGCGCTTTGCGGTTGAACTCGGGATTGAAGTAGGTTGGAGCCAGACGGTTTTCGAATGTCGTGCTGGCCCCGTAACCGAACGTGAGATAGAGTTCGAACCGTCCACCAGCGAACCAGGCGTCGAAAGTATGATCTTTAGTGCCCATTTCGAACCTGTTGAATGTTGCGATGCCTGTGTCGCTGTTGTCAACCACAAGGAAATACGGGCAGGCGAATTCGTTGCCGATGACCTCGGAAAGTTCACGAGTGTAGCCATCGGGATATCCGCACGATTCAGAATAGATATCGATATCGATCAGATGCGGCTCCGTGGGTTCGTCCTCAAGCGGAAATACAACCAGCGCGAGATCGAAGATATCCAAATCGAGCCTGTTCTTTGGTGATGGCGGTTCCGACAGATTCCCTTTCTCAAATGGATGGCTTGCATAAAATGTCGCCTTGATGTAGGGATCGTCATAATCGAGATTTTTCAGCTTAAGGCAATCCTGGCACGGCGTGATCGTGAAAAACGATGTCCCGCTGACAATAAAACTCTCGCCGATCATGGATGTACGTTTTGGAATGAGCTCACCTGATTTCGTATCTGGATTTATTACGAGGTCATAAGCGCCGAGGATGCCTGTTGCGGTGAAAGTATCGCGAAAAGATTCCAGCGCGATGATAGGGAGTGAGTCCGTCAGGTCAGTTTGATTGATGCCGGATATGATCGGCGATTTAGAGGACGAGCATCCGGTGAGAATTATAAGAAACAACAAACCGAAAACTATATCCCTTAATCCTCTCCTCAATAGGCAATAGAATCCCATACCCCTGGAATGATGGAGTGAGTGATTAACCAAGTTCATAGCTTCCTCCCACCATTTTCGTATTCGGAAACAAACTGTTATCGCTGAAACTGATTTAAACTATCCAATCTACTAACATTATACACGAAAATCCGTTGTTAGTACAATTTTGCATAGGATAAAGGGGACAGAGACCTTTTAGATTAACCATGAATACTGGCTTTGGGATGTGTATAAACGCAAAATAAAAACACCGGCTTCGCGAGTCGGTGTTGTTATTTTTCGTGCTGTATTTTTCCGCCTGTATCCCCTACTTGATGATGTTTACCAGGTTGAAGATAGGCAGGTAGAGGCTGATTACGATTGTACCGATGATTGCACCGATGACGATAATCAGCAGCGGCTCGATAAGGCTTGCAAGGCCGCGGATTGTGGAGTCGATTTCGACATCGTAGAAGTCCGACAGTTTCTCGAGCATCTCCTCGAGATTTCCCGCCTCCTCGCCGACGGATATCAGGTTGGTGACCATTGGGGGGAACATTTTCGTTCGTTTCATGGGAGCGGAAATTGTTTCACCCTCGCGAATTCTCTCACGTGTGTAATCGATTGCGTTCGCGATTACGACATTATGCGAGGTGTCGCGGGTAACCTCAAGCGCCTCAATAAGAGGCACACCGGATTTCTGAAGCGTTCCAAGCGTGCGGCAAAATCGCGTAATCGCTACTTTTCTGGAAAGCGGGCCGAAGATGGGTATGTATAGAACCGGAAGGTCGAAAACCTTGTGTCCCCATTTGGTGCCGCGGAATTTCCAAAATGCGACAAACACAATCGCTGGAATAACCGTGTAGTAATACCAGTGATACCTGAATTCCTCCGAGATTTTAAGCATCTTTTGAGTTAGCTCGGGAAGTTCAGCCTCGCCGCCGGAGAAGTCCTTGTAGAATTCAGCGAACTGCGGAATGATGTACATGAACATGAACAGGATAATTACAATTGAGATTATTAAGACCAGTGACGGATAAACCATCGCGGATTTAATCTTGGTTCTCAGATCAAGCTCGTTTTCATAGAACGATGCGACTCGTTCGAGGATGCCATCCAGAACACCACCGATCTCGCCGGCGTGAACCATAGCGACAAAGAAATTTGAAAACGCGCTGGGGTGTTTTTTCATCGCGCGAGCGAGAGGAATACCGGACTGGACATCCATTCTGACAACGTGAAGGATTTTCTGGTATTTACGGTTTGCTGTCTGTTCCTCCACTGTATCAAGTGTCTCAGCAAGTGTCAGGCCAGCGTTAATCAGAAGCGCCATCTGGCGTGATGAAACTGCCAGCAGTTTCAATCCGACCTTTGTGAATTTGTCAATGATATCCCACGGATTCCATGCGAAAGCCCGTCTTTCGGATATCTTGACTACATAAAAGCCTTCCTTGGTTAGGGTTTGCACAACCGAGTGCTGCGTATCAGCCTGAACGGTGTTTTTAATCATGTTGCCAGACTGGTCGCGGGCGATATATACGTAGGTTTTCATCCTATCACCAATAAATTTATGAATGATAAATCAAATAAATGACATACTTTACCCATTCCTCCACTCAGATTATACATCAATTAAGCCTTGATGCAAACTCCTGTCCTTCAATTTAAGAAAGATAGTGTCTGATTGCCCTTTAGAATATCGGAAGAAATCGCGGGTTATAGATAGTTTTAGGCTGTTGAAAAGAGATTTGAAATACTTAGTATAGATGCTTTCATACAGTGGATAAATATATTTACCGGAGTCAGACTCCTTGATAATGGTGTTGTCAAGGTGGCTTGCATTGGAGCATTAAACCTATGCAACTAACACTTGTTGTATTTTTAATATGATACATATTTTATATTATCCAGAAAATAGGGACAGTTACCTGTTTTATGTCGCCGATAAACACTGGCAACTGAATTTGGCTTAACCATGCGGGTTATAAAACAGGTAACTGTCCCTATTTTCCCTCGCGTTAATTATCCCCACCGCCGGATGGTTTTCGTTTTTGTATCTTTTCACATCAAAGGGTTCTGAGAAATTGTCATCAAAAAATTTTCACAAGGTGATTAATCTGGTATGCGGAATCGTGCTGATTGGGTTCGGAGTTTGGTTTCTAGTTAAAGAAACAGGGACAGCAGCTATCTGAAATAAAAAAAAGCAAAAAAAGGTTTCAATTTGCGAATAATCAGTATATCATATTAGCTTACTTTTTATATGTCGATAGATTTAGGATGAGAAAGACGATATGAACATCTATGTAGGCAACCTTTCGTTTGATTACTCCGACGAAGAACTCAACGACCTCTTTGCAACTCATGGGGAAATTGAATCCGCAAGGATTATTACTGATCGAGACTCCGGACGTTCCAAGGGATTTGGATTTGTTGAGATGCCCGATCGTGACCAGGCAATGGCAGCGATTGAAGCGATTAACGGAACTGAAGTTGGCGGAAGAGCAATTACTGTCAATGAAGCCCGACCCAAACCCGATCGCGGAGATCGTCGAGGCGGAAGAGGCGGCGGCGGCGGACGCGGCCGTTATTAATTCTCCCGAATAATCCATTTTGTGTTCAGGATTATGGCTGGTCGAAACCGGTGTGTCGGTGTATGTGTAATGAATATGCATTGCACGAACAGGAGATGAACTCACAAAGCAGAGGGTTTTAACCCTCTGCTTTTTTTATTTATATTTATAATTCAATCTTCAATTTTTCCTCACACTTTTCTGAATCTTTCACACGTTACGATGTTTTATCTAGTGAAAAATTCTTTTTCCAAACGTTTTTCATATTTAGCTGTCTAACTTACTGTAATAACACATTTATATAAAATTTATACTATATTTTTTAATCGTAAGAAGAACCCAAAATAAAAAAATCATACTTTGGATTGTCGGCATTATTATTATCATTGGAGTCATTGTCTGGATAGCAACACCTCAACTCTTGAATTCGAAAAGATCATGCAGCAACATTATTTCCGGTAGTTCTGATTCAGCAGGTTCATACGGATATGGTGGCAGCCCTCCCCCATCCAGTGTTCAAAAGCATGGCTATGTGAATCAAAGCGACGGAAATATCGCTCGATAACAGGAAACCCGCGAATATGGTTTTCGTTGTTGATGTCTCAGTCTCCATGCGTATAGAAGACAGGCTTGAGCAGGTGAAAATCAGTTTGAGAAAACTGGCAGAGAATCTCAAGGAGGATGACACAGTCGATGCGGGTGAGGTCGGCGCGGGTCAGAGTGTAACCGCGCTTTATGAGATCAGAATCAAGGACGACGCGATTCGCAAGCCGTCCGATAAAATCGCGACGGTTAGAATCAGGTACAAGAATGTCGATACAGATCAAATCGAAACCAATGAGAAAAACGTATATGCAAAAGACATGAATCGTAAATTCGAGAAAGAATCGCCGACGTTTAGATTCACGGCGTCTGTCGCTGAGTTCGCTGAGATACTCAAAAAGAGTTACTGGGCAAAGGAAAGCAATCTGGCAGAAGTGAACAAAGTTGCAAAAAGCGCTGTCGCTGATATGAAGGGCGACAATACAAATCTGGATGATTTCACCGATTTTATCGAACTGGTCAACAAGGCGATTAAGGTTGAGGATAAGTAAAAATTGATATTATTGGATGGACACCTGTTTCGTAATGCCGATAAACTCTGGCTTTCAAAAAGGTGTCCGTCCCCTTTATTTCACCGGCGTGGGTGTATAGGAATAGCAGAGGGTTAAAACCCTCTGCTATTTTTAATCGTGTCCTAAAGGTTATATACCTGAAGGTTAAGTGCATGTTTATTAAAAGACAATGGGCTGAAGCCCATTGCTTTCCGGCAAGGGTGCCGAAGCTCCCGGCTTATCAAAACAGAATGAACACGGTAACTCGCGGTGTTGTGCCGTCTAAATGCGTTACGTGAACCGTGAAACTTGTGTTGCCGATGTCGAGATGCTTAGGGTCGCCTGAAATGCTGCCATCTGATGCGCCGTCCAATGTTTGTATTATCTGGCCCGTAACTGTATCGATGAATTCGATTGTTTTGTTATCGGTCAGGCATACGGCGATTGGCGCGGTTTGCTCAATGCCATTGATGATTCTGGTATAAGTGTCATCATACGGAAGGATTTCCATGTCAATTACACTGCCCGAATAGATAGGAATACCGCCGATTGTGGGATTCCCGTCCGGGTCTGCGCCATCAAGGCCAACAAGCAGGCTGTCATATCCCCATGCGGCGAGTGTGTCCGCGCCGGAGAAAGCGTAATAGACATAACCGGTGTCTGTTCTGTCCACGCCCTTGATATCATTGGATGGAATTCCTGATAATGAAACAGAGAAGAGAGGATCAGCAGTAGGCGGGTCAGCCGGATCAATGGGATAATCGAAATCCGTTCCAAAATAGAGAGTGTCATAAAGGCCGTTGCCCATGTTGGTGTATTTCGTTGTTTCCCAAACACAGCCAATGTTATTGTCGAAATCCTCCCAAATGTCGATTGGCAGCGGATCTTCCTCCTCATACTCGCTGACAGCGGGTCTCTGGTCATCATCGGAATCTGTCATCAGATACATGGCAAATAAATCAAGCGGGTAGATTGTATCGTACGGCGGCTCAGGCGGCGGTATTACACAGTATGACAAAAAGAAAATATTACCCGCCGGCAGTACTGGCAGATCGGGATGAAAGGGCCAGAATGTTTCGTTGGCGTCAAGATAACCAACTCCGGTAACACCCTTCTCGCTGGCGTCAAGACGTCGAATCGCCATCGCCGTGTCAGGATGCGGATGATCTCCCGTATTGTCAATGGGAAGCCGTCCGGGAGCGTGGAATACAGCATCAGAATAATCGAATTTGTATCTGGTGATTTGGTTGTACGCATCCGGCATGTAAACACCGGCAATGTTTATGTTGTCGTTCTCCACAACAGCGAGATCAAGTTCAACTGAATCGGATGTCGGCTGTGTGATATCGGTAACGAGGTCAAGATTCGTCCTGTGCGGGTCAGCCTGGAAAACGCCCTCAAGACCCGGTATTTCAATTTCGAATGTTTGATATGTCGCGAAATCCCTTATGTCGGATGTTTGCGAATCCTGATCTACACCAAACGGCGGTGTTGTGCCGTCGAGAAGAGCACAGATTTCATCGCGCACGCAAACCAAGCCGTAGTAATCACCGGGATTCGCGGATAACTCGTTTGTAAAATCAATAATCCATGTGTAGGGGTCGGAATCGCTGCCGGCACCCGTGGAGTGCGACAGATTTTGATCTATTGCGTCAGCCAGAATTCCGGGGATGTCGAAAACGAGACTTCCCACATCTGATGCGTGGCGGATATCATCGAAAGCCGCATCCTCGCTGAAATCACCGCTGGGAGTAACTCCAGCCTGCCAGTCGCAGGCGGTTATTTGAAACTGCGCGGTGGATGCTGAATCGTAGGGCGCGAGATTGTTGTCGAGCAGTTCAACCTCAAGTTTCCATACTTCCTTGCGGTTAAACTCGGGGACAAAAAATTTGGGACTGTCGCGCGATCCCGGTTCACCTGGGTTGTCATAGGTGTTTCGGAAAGTCGCGGCGTGGCCGTAGGAGCAATCGAGAATGAAAATGAAACTGATTGTCGTATCGAGTCCGCCGTTAATGACATAAAGCTGCGACGCTCCGGGGTCAGTGAATTTCGTTCCCTGAGCGAATACGTTATGTCCTCTCGGCTGATTTACATTGTTCACACCGTTAGGATGAGCGGGATTAAAATTTCCCTGAGTCGGGTCAACGAAAAACAGTTTGTATGGATTAAGATTTCCCGGAATGTCCAAACCGAGAAAACTTTCTGTTACAAGATCGAAGAAAGTTGTGTAGCCATCCGCGTTGAGAAGGAAATTTATATCAGCCGCGGCTGGTGTGTCAACAGTGCCGTCCGAATCCATGTCAGCGAGAATGTTGTAGAAAACAGTAAGGTCGGGAGTTTTATTTACCAGAATGCCCCTGACATCAAAGACAGGCAAATCGAGACGGTCACCCGCATTATCAAACGGATGCATAGCCTCGAATTCAACCTCAAGATTCGCATCCTCATCAATACGGATATCCCCTATTCTCAGGCAGTTACCACACGGGATGCCATCCAGGAAATATGTTATGTCAACCTGGAAGGAATCTCCGATTGTGCCAGCCTGGCGTAAAGGCGTGAAATGATATTCAAGAGTATCAGTGTTGATTACACCCTCAAACGCACTGATAATCGCGTTTCCTGTGATGCCTGATGAATCGTGCGGAAACAGCGCCTGTGAAAGGCTGTAGTCAACATCAGTCCGATTGGATGCACCAGTTGATTCGGGGGGAGCAATCGGGTTGGTGCTGGATGAACATCCAGCTAAAAGAATAACAAGTCCCAGTATTAGTAGTATTAAGGGTCTGCGCATAATAATCTCCTTGGTATGATTTGTTAATACATTAAGTCCCAGTCGATTTATCGGATTTAATTGTATCAGATTAATGCGATTAAATGAAGAAATGGCTGTGTTGTAGTGCAGGAAGGATTGGTCTGTTGAAAAAGGGGTGTTTCCACCGTAACCCGGTCATGCCGTCCCGAACTAAAGAAACAATTATCTATAAGGTGAATCAGGCATGCCGGGGTATCGCATAAATAGCCACATCCCCGGCACATCGGCAGGCTCAGTACAGGCATGCCTGATTTACATTATAGAAAATTGTCAACTGCGCACGGGACGGCATGACCGGGTTACGGTTCATCATCTTTTTTTCTGCCTTTTTCAACAGCCCCAGGATCTCGACTTTCGACATTTTATGATGCCGAAATACTATTAAACCGGGTTCCGCCCATACAGCCGTCCCGGTTTTATGGGTGTTTACCGCGAAGTTACGCATTTCACCCACAAATCACAAAAAGACGTGATGTGTGGGCGGCACCCGAGGTTTATAAATTCGGTTTCTTGTTGTTTTACTACACTCAAGTAAAAACATAGTCGAATTTAAAGTCGCTTCTTTTACACTGGACACATCATATTCCCTTGAGCCACAAAAAACAGAAAATATGAAAATGTCAAAAATCGAGAGAATGCCCGCACCACAGATTTAGAAAAGAAAAAGCGGGACTCGAACGTCCCGCTGTGTTTATCGTTAAAAGCTATTAATGAGGTTATACGCCACCCTCAACATTGATTTCGCATGTGTCGGTTGCATTGTCAATCGGTATGGCCATATCACTATTCAATACGTTAACTGTAATTACAGGCGTAAATGGAGTTGTCGCACCCTCATTGATATTGTTCATTCTTATGTTGCAGAAGATACCGGTCATGTTAATCGGCATTCCAAAATACGTGATTGTTATTGAGCTTGTATCAATTACAGCACTAAACCCAGGAATATCCTCGACAATGGGACCTGGCGAGACGCCAAGTATAGAAACCAGGGTTTCATCGTAAGTTAAAACAACCTCAATATCCGCCGGAAACTGCAAGGACAACGGCGGCTGAACCAGATAAAGGGGAACGTCTTCCATGCCGGCATACGGGATTAAATCCGGGCAGTCGAGGCAGAATGTATGCACCTCAACCGGTGTTTCAAGACATCGGCTAAGCGGGTCAACAACCAGAGTGAATGAGAATTCATCTGTCTGCGGAGTGCAGCAGCTGTCGGTAGCCTGGATAGTCAGAGGATAATCGCCTTCAGTACCGGCGTCCGGGATTCCCATAATCCTTCCACCGATAAATTGAATATTACTAGGCAGAGTTCCACTTGTAAGTTCCCAGGTTATATCACCAAAACCACCTGTGTAAACAAACATGTACATTAACATCTGGCTGACCATAGCGTCTGGGACTACCTGGTAATCGTCGATATCGAGCAGAGTGCAGCTCTGGGCAGCAACATAAAGCGTGAAATCAGCTTCATCATACTGTACCGGGTCACATGAGTCTGTAGCTCGAACAGTAATGGGGAAATCACCTGTTTGGCCACAATCGATGTTACCGGATATTACACCATCCGTGCCTAACGCGAGTGATGTCGGCAGTGTTCCTGCTTCAAGTGTCCATGTAAGTGGAAGTTCCCCGTCATCAGCTGCAAATATGAAACTGTATCCGATCTGGCCTTCGGTGCCTGCATCAAGTTCGTCAGTTGTGATTACAGGAGGGTCGGCACAAACTGGAGCAGCTTCCTCAATGAGAAGTGTGTAAATTTCAGTATCTGACTGCACTTCCGGACAGGAATCCAAAACGGTGATATAGAGGCCTTCAAAAGTACCAAATTCTGTCGGAGTTCCGCTTAGAACGCCAGCAGCAGAGAATTCAAGGCCTGCGGGAAGAGTCCCGTCAAGTTCCCATGTAAGAGCTCCGTGACCGTCTGTCGCTGTCATTGTAACCTCATACGGATCACCCTGAACGCCGTCAGCGAGACCTTCAGTTGTGATTACAGGAGCGGGGTCGCATACAAACGCTGCTTCCTCAATTGTCATCTCAAGTGAGATTGTATCGGTTTGAGGAGTTTCGCAAGCGTCTGTAACCAGGAAAGAAACTGGATATACTCCAGCTGTTCCCGTACCGGGAGTTCCTGCTATTTCACCAGTCGCGGAATCGAGAGTAATGCCATCCGGCAATGCGCCCATTGTGATAGTAAATGTCACAGCGCCTTCGCCGGGAACAGACAATACTAACGTATGCCCATCATAAACCTCACCCTCAGTGCCATCCGGAAGAATCTGTTCAGGATCAAATTCCGGAGGTGCCGCACAAACAGGCTCCTGCGGGAAAATGGTGAATGGGAAGACAGCGTTGTCGCTTCTTTCGCCTTCGGGGCAGGAATCGGTTACCCAGACATCGAGATCGAGCTGGAGGTTAGTTCCTTTGTAGTCTCCCTGAACAACAGGGGTACCGGTGAGGATACCGTACGGTGTCAGGCTGATGCCTGTAACCATTTCATTGTTTATTTCTGTACCGAGTGACCATGTAAGGTCGCCGTAGCCGTCAGTCGCTTCGAAAGTGAAGTTGTATGCCAGTTCATCGGTGGCATCATCGACAGCCTCAGTGATAATGGCTGGCGGGTCGCCGCATATACTACCGCCACCGCCAAGAGAAATTACAAATTCCTCTGACATTTCAACATCCATTGGCGGGTCTGTGCATGGGTCATCGCTCGCGTGGAAAACTCTCACGCGGAGAATGCAGCTGTCCGCATTTGCACCGACGCCAAGGTCTCGGTCAACATCCCAGTGGAAAATAGCTTCCTGAGTAGATGGTGCCTCCAGGAATGTGAAATAATCACCGGGATTGCCAGCTGTATTGTGGCAAAGTTGATATCTTACACCGCTGTTCGTGGAGTATTCGACAAGCGAATAGACATCCCCGAAACCCGGGGCAAGCGGAACTGAACCCGGTTTGTTTGTTGTGACGCTGACATAGTAATTGATGTCAATGACATTACTTGTGTAGGTGCCGCCCATCGTTGCGATAGCAGCGTTGTAGCTGTACGCTCCAGGAGTTGAATCCCCGCCTCCGCAACTTCCTCCCCAGAACAGAACAAGGGAAAAAATCGCCATGACAAAAATCATGGAACGTTGAACATTTGAAAATTTCATATCTGTTATTTCCTCCAGGAAATTGAGAAAATTAAATCACTAAAAATTCTATCGGATAAAGTTTAATCTTATTAAGCCTTAAAATCAACCGATTATTAGCATACAATGATTATAAATTGGGATATTTACAGGAAACTTTGTTGCCAAATCGAAGTCAGATTAGTGTATATTTCCATCATGCGCTTTTCCTGACAGGAGATAGAAAGATGCCAGATAGAGAAATCGCCGGAGTAACAGTGGAAAAAGCATTTATGAGCGCTCTTATGGTTATAATCGGGCTTGGATTAATCGCACTGGGTATCATCATGCCTGACGCGCCATCAGACTCGGCAGTGCTGTGGGGATTGAGAATCTCGTTGTTCTTTTTTGGATTAATCTCCATCATTATGTGTCCGCGTTATCGAATCAGTTTCCGAAGCGATGCCGTTGTCATTAACGTTGGTTTTCTCAACTTAATCAAAGTTCGCCTCGACAGGAACAAGATAACTCATGTTGGACCAAAGGAATGGAATCCGACAAAACATTTCGGCGGGTCTGGAATAAAGGGCGGTTTTGGTGAATTTAAAGGATACATGTGCTTCAATATTTTATCCGGTTCAGGAATTGAGATTAAGACAACCGAGAAGAATTACGTTATCGAGATGAACGAATTCGACAGGACACGGGTGTTGTCGATAATTGGGGAGTATGGAAGGGGTGTTGAGCAGTAAATCGTATAATTTGTACCGGGTACATAATTAAATGGCATCAATTAATTCACTCCAGGCTTTATGGATGAAATGTTGCGAATGTGCACATTTCATCCACAAATCACAAAAAGACGTGATGTATGGGCGGCACACGGGATACCGAAAAAACTACAAAAATAACCGAGCCCCGAACGTTAGTGAGGGGTATCTGGTAATCGTTACTACCCCTCACTAACGTTCAAGGCTCGGTTTTCAAAACTAGAGTTGGCAATTACCCCCATTTGATAAACTCTTTTCGCTCTGATAAAATCCATCTCGCATAATATTGTACTGGATTGTTGATACCGGTTAATACGATTCGGTATCATTTTGTTATCGGTGTGGATTTGGGATTAAATTCACGCTTACCGATAAATAAGATATGTGTTTTATTATTTCACTGGATAAGATTTATGCAGGCTTGATTGTGAAAGCAATCGATTTGAGGTGTCGCGATGAGCGAACATGAATATTCCTTCGAGAAAGTTGAGTCGAAGTGGCAGGAATACTGGCGCGCAAATGGAACTTTCCGGGTTAAAGAGGAAACTGAAAAAGAGAAATTCTATTTGCTGGAGATGTACCCATATCCCTCCGGTGAGGGGCTTCACATGGGACAGACCAGGGTTTACTCAATCGGGGATGTCATCGCGAAATACCAGAGGCTTAAAGGGAAATGCGTAATGAAGCCGATGGGATTCGACTCATTTGGCCTGCCTGCTGAAAATGCGGCAATCGAGCGCAATATTCATCCGAATGAATGGACAACACAAAACATAGTAAAAATGCGCTCCCAGATGGAAAAACTCGGGTTGGCGTACGACTGGGACAGACAGGTTATCACAAGCGATCCTGATTATTACAAATGGACTCAATACCTTTTCCTCAAGTTCTTTGAAAATGATCTCGCGTTCAAGAAAAAGACGTGGGTGAATTACTGCCCTTCATGCAAGACCACACTTGCGAATGAGCAGGTCATGGCGGATGGCTCCTGTGAGCGATGCCATGGGCAAGTAATAAAAAAAGATATGAGCCAGTGGTTTTTCAGGATTACAAAATATGTCGAGGAACTTCTTGAATACCATGAGAAACTAACAGGCTGGCCTGAGCCGGTTAAAATCCTACAGCGTAACTGGATTGGGAAATCGTATGGAACATCAATTAAGTTCCCGATTGTCGGACGTGATGAAACGCTCGATGTTTTCACAACCAGACCGGATACAATCTATGGCGTAACCTACATGGTGCTGGCGGTGGAGCATCCGCTTGTGGATGAGCTGATGGAGCAGAAAAAGGTCGATGATGATTTTGTTAAATTTGTAAATGAAACACGAATGAAAAAAGAGTTCGAGCGAACCAGCGAGGATTCCCCAAAAGTCGGGAAAGTCACTCCGCTTAAGTGCGTAAACCCGATGACTGGCGAGGAGATTCCAATACTAATCGCGAATTACGTTCTCATGGAATATGGCTCCGGTGCGGTTATGGCTGTTCCAGCGCATGACCAGCGCGATTTTATGTTCTCGAAAGAATACGATCTTCCGATACAGGTGGTTATCCAGCCTGAGGGTGAAAATCTCACTAGTGAGAATCTTAATGTTGATACGATGGAGCATGCGTATGAGGACGTTGGGGTGATGGTGAATTCCGGTGAGTTTGACGGTATGAACTCGAAGGATTTCATCGCGAAGGTTACTGATGTAATGGAGGAAAAAGGAATCGGAGAACGCCAGGTGAATTATCGCCTTCGCGATTGGGGAATAAGCCGCCAGCGATACTGGGGAGCGCCAATTCCGATTGTGTATTGCGATAAATGCGGAACAGTCGGTGAAAAATACGAAAACCTTCCAGTGCTTCTTCCCGAAAAAGTGGATTTCACCGCCGGTGAATTGAGTCCGCTTGCGACAAGCGAGGAATTTGTAAATTGCAAATGCCCAAAGTGCGGCGGTGATGCGAGACGTGAAACGGAAACACTCGATACTTTTGTGTGCTCAAGCTGGTACTACCTTCGCTACTGCGATCCGCATAACAAGGAAATTCCGTTCAGCAAGGAGAAAGTCGATTACTGGACTCCGGTTGACCAGTACATAGGCGGAATCGAACACGCGATTATGCACTTGATGTATTTCAGGTTCTTCGGAAAAGCGCTTCGTGACATGGGGCTTGTTTCGTTTGATGAGCCGACATACAACCTTCTCGCTCAGGGAATGGTTACCTGGGGCGGGATTAAGATGTCGAAATCGAAAGGCAATACCGCTGACCCGATGGATATAATCAACAAGTTCGGCGCTGACGCCACACGGCTTTTCATATTATTTGCCGCGCCCCCGGAGGCTGATATCGACTGGGACGACCATATCGAGTGGGTTGAGGGAAAAAATCTTGATAACTCTCCCAGTCCGGTTTTCGGAAAGGATTATCACGCCAAGAATGTCGATGGGCTTTACAGGTTTATAATGAGAATTTGGCGTCTCGCTTGTTCACGTGAAAGTGAGTTGAAATCTCACAGCGATTCCATGAATTTAGTGAAGATTGAAATTAAAAATGATGAACTATCGCAGAAAGTCCACGCGGCGATAAAGGAAGTTGACCTTGATATCGGAAAGAGGAAACGCATGAACACGGCGATAAGCCGTCTAATGGAAATAACGAATACACTCTATGCCTTTGACAAAAAGGAACTCGCTAATGGCAGTGAGGATATGAAACGCGATTTCGCAATCGCTTTTGGTGTGTTGGTTAGAATGTTAAGCCCGTTCGCGCCGCATATTGCGGAAGAGGTATGGGAACTGACAGGACATAAGGAAAGCATTTTTGATGTTCCGTTTCCTGAATATGATGAGAAAGTCCTATCAGCAAGAAAAGCAACGATGGTGATTCAGGTTAACGGAAAAGTGCGGGATACGGTTCAGGTTGAACCATCGATTGACGAGGACGGCATGCTTGCGGTCGCGAAAACTGAAAAAGTGGTTAAGCATTTCGGCGGCAAGGAACCTGTGAAAACGATAGTGCGTCCGCCATCGCTGGTTAATTTTGTCGTGCCTAAAAAGTAGAATGGAAACAAACGATTACGAAAAAAAAAGATATTCGATTAGCGAACCCAGGAGCAATCCTGAAAGGTTGCCGCATGTTAAGAGGCAAACGCCGCATCCTAAGGTTACAGATGTTAAAAACCGCGAACTGCTTCTGTTTTTGCTGGTGATAGTTATCATGATTGTTTTAGTGATTGGTGGAGTGGTTTTGTATAACGGATTAACAGGTGATGATTCGCCGGGTAATTCATCAAGTACCCGGCAGGTAATCCGGTAGGGACGCAACGCGGAAGCTGTCTCAGAACCCTGATTTAAACAGGATACATTGTCATTCTGAGCGCAGCGAAGAATCTATATGCGACTGTGTTAATGATTATATTTGATGAGAATTATTTACTTCATCGCGAATAGATTCTTCACTTCGTTCAGAATGACAGGGAATCACTACTGTCCGGTTAAAATAGAACGAAAACAGAAATAGCTGAGAATATTCGACAATGGTAGTAAAAAGGGAATGTCCCAACAATGTGAATAAATATAGTATAAATTAGGGTTTACAGCATAGTATATTGATAACGTCAGGATTGAAGCCTTATGTGGACGTACCCCATGATTGGGGAATGCCCCTTTTTACGGATAGAACGATTCGATATTCACTTTCAATTCATGTCTGATAAATATCAACAAGCTGGTATATTCTCTATTAATCAGCAATACGGTTATTGGTCTCTAACTTAACCGGACACTAATGACAGGGAATATCTATTATGACACAGCCTCGAAGCAAGGAGGATGGTCGGAATCCCTTTAAAAATCGTTGAAACTCACGGCTACTGGTAAGCGAAAAGAAGAAAGGGATTTCTGAGGGCAGACTAAAGAACCGACCATCCGCTTCGCGAATGTCGGAATAACAGGTTTCGATATTTGTAGAAAAAACCAATGGACAATAAAAAGACAAAACAAAAAAACGGAATCCTGTATCTGATTGCAACCCCGATAGGTAATCTGGGTGATATGACACCGCGGGCGATTGAGGTCATGAAAAATGTCGGCCTGCTTCTGGCTGAGGATACGCGGGTAACTCGAAAGCTTCTGACACATTTTGAAATCAAAGTTCCAATACGTTCGTATCATGGATTCAACGAGCGTAAAAAACTGGGTTCAATAATTGAATTGCTTCATGACGGCAAATCAATTGCTCTTGTGAGCGATGCCGGCATGCCGGGAATATCCGATCCCGGTTCGATTATGGTTACAGCGTGTCGTGATGAGGGAATTGATGTGATTGTCCTGCCGGGAGCATCGGCGGGTATTACAGCTCTTGTTGCCAGCGGATTTGAAATTCGAGGGCATCTCTTTGAGGGATTCCTGCCCAAAAAGAAAAAGGAGCTTGATCAAAAACTCCAAATGCTGCACGCATTTCCGGGCGCGATTGTGATTTATGAAGCGCCAAGTAGAATTCAGAAACTGATTGAGAAAATCGCCTCGCTTATGCCGAATCGGATGATTCACATTGCACGTGAGATGACCAAAATTCATGAGGAGCATTTTCAGGATACGGCATCAGAGATTTCAAAACGGATAAATGAAACGAAACCACGCGGTGAATATGTTATAATTCTTGCACCGCTTCCTCCATCAAAGAGGGAGCGATTTGAGCTGGATGAAACAGGCATTTTGGATTTTCTGGCGCAGTGTGTTGAATCCGGTATAAGTGTTAAGGACGCGTCGCGCCTGTATTGTGCCGTGAGCGGTGAAAATCGCAGCGAG
The DNA here is from genome assembly GCA_021157815.1 of bacterium. Taxonomy (GTDB): domain Bacteria; phylum JAJVIF01; class JAJVIF01; order JAGGVT01; family JAGGVT01; genus JAGGVT01. Next base: position 25,340 of record JAGGVT010000059.1, read on the forward strand.
GTTTACCGTGTGATGAACCGCTCATTGAAACACAACCGGGAATAACAGCTTTTACGGGAAGTACAGCGTATGTATCGATGCTTTTTCAAAACAACTCTGATTATCGCGCTTGTTATTGCCGCGACAATGTCAGGCTGCATCAAGCCGGATGACATTCTCTCAAAAGGGCTTGAGGGTGTTGATGATCAAATAATTTTTGCAACAAGCGCTCCGGACAACATCTTGATTTATTCAGTCGGACAGGCGAGAATGCTTCACACACTTCCCGCCGATGAACGGCTTAACGACATGGTCGTAAACAAAGCCGGGACAATCGCCTATGCTGTCACAAAAAACGGCTGGCTGAATGTATTTAATCTGCATCGAGGCGACAGGATAGCTCGAGTAAGGATTGGAACAATCCTTCAGTCTGTCGCGCTTAGTCCGGATGAAGAGTTTATCGCTGTCGGGGTTGGTTCGGAAGAGGATTACAACGCTCACGATATTTCATTCCGTTCAACAAGCAACGTATATCAGGAAATCCTACGTCTGCCGCTCAGGGGGGATATTCAGGACCTGGTTTCGAATCCGAATCCGGCATATCCTGAACTTTATATTGTAAACACAAACGCGGACAAGGTGAGGGTTTTTAATTTTAACTCGATGGAGCTCACGGGGATAATCACACTTGGGGGAAGCCCATCCACTTTAAGCGTAACTCCTGACGGCAGGAAAGTTTACGCGACACTGAACGCCCGCAACGCTGTGCTTGTGATCGATTCACAGACACGCGAGATAATAGCCCGCCATGAACTCACCGGAGCCGCGCCTCATTATGTCGCTTTCTCGAAGGATGGCTCCACTGCGGCGGTAACCGACCGTGAAATGTTCAGGATTTATTTCATCGATAATTCAGCGGATGAAATCATCGGATATAAGTTATTTCCAGTGAATCTTGCGTACACTATTTATCCTGAAATAATCGCCTTCTCAGGGAATGCTGATTATCTTTATGTTATTTCCGGGCATAACTCAAACCTGAGAGTGATTGATATCCGAACGATGGAGATGGTGCAGAGTTACAGCCTTTCCAAAGCGCCGGGCGCCATGCATGTTATCTGGGGAAGCGGAAAAGAGGCGTAGCTTTTGAAAGCGTAGGTTTATTTAGAAGCGTGGGGTTAAAACCACATATTAATAGATAAGAAAAAATATGAGGTATTTCAAATGGCAGTGAAGGGGATTGTAAATATCCTTTTTATATCCCTTGCTTTGGTTGTTATGTCAGGATGCGCTCCGCAGGGCGGGATTTCATCATCAACAAGGATTCTCATAGGCGGAAACATTCAGGGGCAGATTTACCCGTCACAGGAGAAAAGAGGCTTTGTGCAAGGCACGTTAGCCAGGCTTGGCGGAATGATAGACCATATGAACAAGGAAAAGCCCAAGCCTGTCGCATTGATACAGGCTGGAAATTCCATATCCATTGAAAACGAAAAGCAGGCAAAAACAGCGGAACTTCTTGCCAAAGGAGCGCAAATCATAGGGTTTGGAGCTAATCTGGCATCTACATACGAATTCAACGATACACCTGAGTATGCGAAAAAACGAGCGAAAACAGGCTGGAAACAGGTAGTTAGCAATGTTAAACCACTGGATGGCGTTGAACCGCCAATAGCATTTAAGGAATATCACAGGGCTGATCCTGGAAACGGTCGATTTGTTTATTTTCTGAATATAATAGCAAAAAATTACTACAACGATTCTTCGCTTCTAAATGAACACTACGAATGGATTGAACCTACTGAGGTATTAATACAGTTTGTGAGGACAATACGCTCAAACGATATTCTCGTCGTTTATTACCAGACTGATGCTCCAAATACTTTAAACACGCTTTATAGTATTCAGGAATCGGAAATTATCACCCTTCTGGTTCTGAATGACAAAGTCTTTCAGAGAGTGGACAAAAGAAGGCCGGATAAGCTCGAGGGTGTGAACATCGCAAGCGTGCCGAAAAATGTATCAACGTTGAATTCAGTGGATATCTGGTGGGATCCCCTGCGGGAAGAATGGAAGATTGAGACTCAATCGTTTATGGCAGGATTAAATTACAAGGAAAACAAGGAAATTAAAAAACTGCTTGAGAAAAAGAAATAAAATTGAACGCATAGGATAGGATTATATGTCGTATAAAAGAAATCGGAATCGGAAATAACAGATGTTAAATCTTATGATAAACGGGAACTGAAACAATGAGAAGAACTGGATTGGTTGTTTTATTTGGCATGCTGTTGTTCCTTGTGGGATGCACAACGGCAGACAGGCCTGTGGAATTCAGATTATTATTAAGCTCGGAATTAAACAACAGGCTTGGGGCATGCGGATGACATGGTAACGGCAACGGTGGTCTCGCCCGTCGGGCGTGGGTTTATCAGCAATATGAAAAACAGAATGGCTCTCTGCCGTTCCTGTTTGAGCTTGGCAATACGACATCCAACACATCGGAATATTACACATACACAATGACGCAGATGTATCCAATGCTTAAAACACTGGGCGTTCAAGCCAACCTGCTTCAGGATTTCGAGATGAGGGACAAGGAGGAGGGATTTCTGAAACGTTTGAACATGGATATTCCCAACGTTCTTTCAAATGTTTATCCCAAGGACCCATCCACGGATTTCAACAAGCTGCAGCAATTCTATACAACCAGCCTGCCCGGTGGGATTAACTTGTATATCATCAATCTTTTTGATGTAGAGAATGTCAAGAGGTTTAAATCCATTAATGTGAATTATGAAGCCATTCCGCCAATTGAATTCCTGGAGAGTTTTATCAATCAGATTGACCCGGCGGATGTTCTTATCGCAAGGATAAATATCAAGGATACCATGAGAATTACCGATGTTCTTGAATCTGACGCCGCAAAGAGAATAGACCTTGTGTTATTGCCACATGGGGTAAGCAAAGACTTTGTAACCTCAGAAGAGAGAAGTTTGTCGAAGTTGAACACAGGCTGGCGTAAATCGACAATAACTCCGTACCATGAAGCACAGGAAAAGAAGGCAAAAGAAGATCGAATAAAGAAATACATGGATGATAAAAAGGCAAAGCTACAGGAGGAAACTGAAAAGGATAATAATGGCGCGAAAGGGAAAAATACATCACTGAAAAATCCAGATGACGGTTCAGATGAAATAATAATCCCGGGAAAGAATCCTAACGGTATATTACCTGATTCAACTGATGAAAAGCTTGTAACAGGTGATGAACAGCCTGATTTGAATCAGGAAGCAAAAGCTAATGTTCCACCTCTACCTGCTGAGTTGACAAACGAGCCAATAAGCCGAGGAAAAGACTCAAAAGGAAAGGAGAAATTATCAGCGAAAGATGTTGATTTAACTGTGGAATCACGTGAATTCATGGATATTCTAAATGAATATCATGCGGTTCCCGAGCCAAGGTCAGCCGAGTACCTCAGAGAGATTTATTTCCAGCGCACTATTGATGGGGAATACACAATCAAGGTATCTGATATTCTAATCGACAAGAGATATCCAGAGGATGGGGCAATCAAGGGTCTGGTTGATGACTGTGAAAAAGTCGTTGCCTTGATGAAAACAAAAGAAAGCGTCAAACGCCAGATTACATACACGGAACGAAAAGTCAGCAGCACAGGTGAGAATCCGTATGTAGGGCCTCAAACATGCAAAGAATGCCATGAGGAAGCATATGATATATGGGCATCATCAAAACACGCCCACACTCTCGAACTGCTGGAGAATAGAGGACAACAGGATGATGAACGCTGCCTTAAGTGCCATCTGACAGAATGGACAAAACCGGCATATTATGTGAAGGAATGGACATTCGATAAATTCGCGCCTGAACTCGGCTGTGAAACATGCCACGGACCCGGCGCCGCGCATGTCAGGATTATTGATTACGCTCTGCAGGGCAATCGCAAAGAATACTGGGACATAATCAAAACCGAGAAACCGAATCTGTTCCTGAGAGATTTAAGGGCTGAGGCAAAGACAGTCTGCACACAGTGCCATGACAAGATGAATTCACCCGATTTCGATTTCATCGAGTACTGGTCGATGATTGAACATCCCAGCCCGGTTTTGGAAGACCCGTTGGACAAGATTATTAAGATACGGAGCAAGAAGCAGAGAAAAGAAACAGAGAATCTTAGGGAAAAAGCCAAGGAAGCTGATGGGAAGTAATGGTATGGTGTTGAAACTCAAGTTATAAGTACGGCAGGTTAAAAGCCTGCCGTTTTTGACAGAGGTGCTGAAGCACCCATCTTTCCGGCAAGGGTGCCGAAGCTCCCGGCTGAAGTTCCCGGGTGGATATGGGATTAAGTTACGGGTCAAGGTTTTTTAGCCGGTTTTATATTTTGCGATTTCCGAGGAGAATAAATCTCCACCGTGGCAGTCGTTTACCACTATCGCGGGGAAGTCTTTTACTTCAAGGCGGCGTATAGCCTCAGGACCAAGGTCATCGTAGGCAATTACATCAGCTTTAACGATTGATTTCGCGATAAGCGCAGCGGCGCCTCCGGTTGACTGGAAATAGACTCCGCTGAATTTCTTCATGGCATCAAGCACCTCAGGGCTTCTGTTGCCTTTTCCAATCATTCCGCGCAATCCCTGCTCCATAAGGATTGTGGCATACGGGTCCATGCGGTAGCTGGTTGTAGGGCCGGCGCTTCCAATAACTTTTCCCGGCGGTGTTGGAGAGGGGCCAACGTAATAGATGATGGAATCTTTTAGATCAAACGGAAGTTCCTCTCCGGCCTGAAGTGAATCAACAAGGCGTTTGTGAGCTAAATCTCGCCCAGTGTAGATGATTCCGGTGATATATATGATATCACCGGCGTGAAGGCTTTCCGCTTTTTCAGCGGTAAAAGGTGTTTCTAGTGATTTTTTTTGTTCTGGCATGAGTCATCTCGCTATACATAATTTACGTTTTACCCCGGTGAAGGGACACCGGGTTACATTTTAGCAGAAGGTTATGGAGCGTGTCGGGAAAGGCAATTTTTCTTGGTTTCCCTCATCTTAATCCAAGTCGGGTGCCGCCCATACAGCCGTCTCGGCTTTATGGGTGAAGTCGCATGACTTCGCAATAATCAACCACAAATCACAAAAAGACGTGATGTGTGGGCGGCACCCGAAAGTTATCAGGAAAATGGTATGTTTGAAAATCAACATACTTTACCAACAGGCTCTTTAACCCTCTGCTGTATCAACAACCCTTTGCTTTTACATATCAAAATATAAAAAAACTACATTTCATCCAGCATGCTTAAATACCGGTTGAGTTCAGTTTCGCTCCATTTTTTATACTCACCGAGTGCGGTAATCGCATCTTTGGCTTTCGATGCCGGCACCATCACTTTTATTCTAGTAAATGAAAATCCCGATGGTGTCGCTATACCTAAAACACTAGTCATGCCGCCCTCGCTGACAACACAGGGGATACCGGCATCCTCAATCTGGGTTTTTATAAGCTGCGCTTCCATTAAGTCATTCAGTTTGAAAAGCGAGATGAGGTCATCCGATTCGCGAGTCATGTCGGGCATCAGCATATCCGCCGCTTTGAGTTCTAGTTTGCAGGACGGGCATCTTGTTTCATCATCGGAAGCAATTTCCGCTCCGCATGCCGGGCAAAATATTTTTTCTTCTGTCATGGTTTTTGTCTCGCTGTTATTTTCTATTCTCGCTTACCCCAGTGAAGGGACACCGGGTTACGGGTTTAATTCACATTTTCCCCGGTGAAGGGACACCGTACGGGTTTATTAAAGTTCCACCTCTCGGTGCCGCTGCGCATGGCAGTTGATATTCAACGCCACGGGCATTGATGCTATATGGCACGGTGCGTAATTAATAAATACCTCAAGCGACGTTGTGCTGCCGCCAAGTCCCTGAGGGCCAACTCCGGTTTTATTTACCTCTTCGAGAATTTCCTCTTCGAGTGCCGCGATGTCCGGGTCGGGATGGCGTTCTCCAATGTTTCTAAACAGCGCTTCTTTCGCCATAATAGCCGCTTTTTCGAAATTCCCCCCTATTCCAATTCCAAGCACGGTTGGCGGGCACGGATTCGCTCCCGCTATTGTAACAGCCTCGACAATCCACTTTTTTATTCCCTCACGGCCATCAGCGGGTTTCATCATGTTGACCTTGCTCATGTTCTCACTGCCGCCGCCTTTGGACGTGAATTTGATTTTGAGCTTGTCTCCGGCAACCGGTTTATAGTAAATAATCGCTGGAGTATTATCCTTTGTATTAACTCGTTTATATGGATGTTCCACGACACTTTTTCGTAAATAGCCTTCCTCATATCCCTGCCGTGTTCCCTCGTTGATATATTCCTCAAGTTTGTGAAGACCACCGTCGATTTCAATATCGCTGCCTATTTCGACAAAGAAAATCGCAAGGCCTGTGTCCTGGCAGGTGGGCATATTTTCATCTTTTCCGATACGGGCATTCTCAATGATTTGATCGAGCGTTTCCCTTCCGATAGGCGATTTCTCAGTCTCTCTGAATTTTTTGAAAACGTCCAGCATGTCGTCCGGCACGATGCAGTTTGCTTCAATGCACATTTTTTTTACAACGTTGATAATTTCATCTTTTGCGATTACGCGTTTTTGAGTCATGTTTGAATACCTGTTTTAAATGATTTCAACAAGGGGAGTTAAGCCCTTGCCTGTTGCCTAAGAGATAAATTCGAGCCAGTGAACATGGTTATTATACGCTCTAAATGCCATGAGTCAATTATTGAGCAAACAAAAATCCCGGCTCGGGTGGAGTCGGGGTTTGGTTTGTGTATGTTTATTTTCAGGGCGCTTCAATAAACTGTGTGGGTTGAGTTTCGATTGAGTAAAAAAAGGGGATTGTCCCAACCAAGTAAATAAACACAGTATAAATAAGGGATTACAGCATAGTATATTGATAACATCAGATTTGAAGCCTCATGTGGACGTACCCCGTTATCGGGGAATGCCCCTTTTTTTACGGGGGGATAAATAACCCACACAGTTTATTGAAGCGCCACTTATTATATTGTAGCCCGGCTTCTCATGAGGCTGTCTCATAACGCCTGTAAAAACATTTATTTCAACCAGCGAAGAATTTCCGTCATTCCCGCGAAAGCGGGAATCCATTTTATCCTTTGGTGGATTTACCAATCATTCTGTGAAACTCACATCGTTACTTTGTTTACTGGATACCAATTTCTTCTGATTATTTCATCATCCCATACAATGGTTTCCCGCTTTCGCGGGAATGACGGGCAATGTTAGTTTGGGTGATGTTTTGAGACAGTCTCCTCATTAGCCGGGAAAACACGGTAATATCCACGCATTACCCCGGTTAATGAGGAAGGTGTCTCAGAACCCGTCTTTTTCTGTCATCCTGAGCGAAGCGAAGGCTCTATTCTCGATAGCGTGGATTAATTTCACCAGGTTTAATCATCAACACAGCAACTTATAGATTCTTCGCTGCGCTCAGAATGACAATGTTTCGTGCATAATTCTATGTTCTGAGACAGCCTCATGAGAAACCGGGCTACAATATAATGCCTTTTTTCAGAGGTCTCTCATTTGAATATCCAAAGCAATCCTACGTACTCGCGCTTTCGCTTTCCGCTTACGATATAACTTTCGCCAACGGTCGAGGTACGTTTCGCAACAAGGTCAGCAGTCATTTTGTTTGGGGATTTGCCTGTGTCGGTTTGTTCATGCAAATAAACACTATGCAATTCACATTTTAATTATTTGACCTTGACAATCGAAATCTCCTGAAGCACCATAACAAACTCGAAATTTATTTTATGCAAGGAGAATAGAAAATCAAATGACAGAACAGAAAGCGGAAATAGGAATTTTTGGGGGAAGCGGATTCTACGAGTTCCTTGATAAAACAGAAGAGATTGTTGTTGAGACGCCGTACGGCGCTCCGAGTTCACCGGTAACACTGGGAGAAATCGAGGGCAGGAAAGTCGCGTTTCTTCCAAGGCATGGCAAGGCGCACCAGTATCCACCACAGGCGATTAATTACAGGGCGAACGCATGGGCGATGAATGACCTTGGCGTCAGGATGGTTATTGGGCCTTGTGCGTCCGGGTCACTTCAGCCAAATATAAAACCCGGTGACTTTTTAATCTGCGACCAGTTTGTCGATAGAACCACGGGACGAAAGGACACTTTCTATAATGGGCCTATCACGACCCACCTTTCGATGTCTGATCCGTACTGTCCCGAACTTCGCAAAGTGGCGATTGAAGTTTCCAAAGAGCAGGGAATTGTCGTGCATGATAGCGGAACTGTGGTTGTTATTCAGGGTCCCAGATTCTCCACACGCTCGGAATCGAAATGGTTTTCCTCGATGGGCTGGGAGGTAATCAACATGACACAGTACCCGGAGGTTTATCTCTGCCGTGAACTCGACATGTGCTATTTGAACATAAGCCTGATAACCGATTACGATGTCGGCCTTGATGGTGATCCGAATATCAAGCCTGTTACGCATGAGGAAGTTATTCGTGTGTTTACCGAAAACAACGAGAAACTTAAAAAACTGCTGTTTGGCATCGTGCCAAGAATGCCGAAGGTTGAGGATTTGACTTGCAACTGCCAGGATTTGGTGTCGAAGAGCAGGTTTTGAGATAGTTTTTTTTATTTGCGCGGAATAGCAGAAGAAACGTGAAATAGCAGAGGATTAAAGAGCCTGTCGGAAAAAACACCGCATTTCACCCACAAATCACAAAAAGACGTGATGTGTGGGCGGCACCCGAGCTATTTTTTCCTGCCAACTTACCAACCTGCCAACTTACCAACCTACTAACCTGCCAACTTACCAACCTGCCAACTTACCAACCTGCCAACTTACCAACCTACTAACCTGCTAACTTACTAACCTGCCAACTTACTAACCTGCTAACCTACTAACCTGCTAACTTACTAACCTGCCAACTTACTAACCTGCTAACTTACTAACCTGCCAACTTACTAACCTGCTAACCTACTAACCTGCTAACTTATTAAATATGGTAAAATAAAGTATCAGTGTGAATTAGGATGGACAAAAAGATGAAAGGAAAAACATCAGCAGAGATTTTTATTATTGCGGTATTCATTTGCATTTTCTCATCATCTACGCTAACCGCAAACCCAATAACGCTGGAGGAATCAGTACAAAGAGGCTGGGTTCGAACAACGGGAAATTCCGGTTTTGATACGGCGTTTGATGTTGCTCTTGATAACAATGGCAATGTGTATGTGGTTGGTAATATTGGCAAACAGGTTTCCATACCAGATGAAATCATTGTGAATGGCTATAAAACATCCTATATAAACGGTCATGACGCCTTTATTGCGAAATATGATTCGAAGGGTGAACATCGGTGGACTAAAATGCTGGATGGTGATTTTATATCCGCCAGCCAGATTTCAATTGATAAATCAGGCAATCTTTATGTTGCTGGAACATTCAGGGGGACATGCGATTTTAACCCGGATGATGAAGTTGAAAACAGGACATCGCATAAATTCAAAAGCGCTGATGCTGTTGATATTTTCGTAGTCAAGTTAAATTCGATGGGGCAGTTTATCTGGGCAACCACATTTGGCGGTGATAATTCCATTGTTAAAAGCTATATTTCGATGGATATTGACCGTTCATCAAATGTGTATATCGGCGGATATGCAGCGGGAGGTATGGAATTCAATCTTGAATCCGGTCTTGAACAGTATCCAGCCAGCTCTCGAGATGACATATTCATTTGTAAAATCAACTCATTGGGAAATATCAATTGGGCAAAAAGATGGGGAAGCAAATGTGAGGATATCGCGGTTGCAAGTGACGGCATGTTGTACGTTACCGGATGTGCGCACGGTATTTCCACGCTCAATAAAGAGAACGGCTCAATTGAAATCAACGAGGATGGCAAAAGGCGGGTTTATTTATGGGGGTTGAATCCTGACGGGGAATTTGACTCACAGTGGTTGTGGGACACACAGGATTTCACCAGTTGGTGCCGCCTTTTCCTTGATAAAAAAGACAATCTATATTTGTCGGCTGGTTTTAAAGGCCAATTCGATGTAAATCCAAATGGTGGGGAAAAGTTAATTACAGCAACAGGTTCTAATGACATATTCCTGGCTATGTTTGACAAACAGGGTGATTTCCAGTGGGTTAAGACATTCGGTGGCGATGATAAGAATACTACAATGGATATCTCCGTGGATAGAACGGGATTTGTCTTCATCGCGGGATTGTATGGAGGTAACGGCGATTTCAATCCCGGCAATGGAACCGCTGAAATGACAGCTGTTCATAAAACAGATCCTTTCCTATCCAAATTCACTCGTGATGGCGATTACAAGTGGAGCAGGTCATGGAAAGGCGATGGTAAAGTAACTGTTTTTTCAATCACGACTGATCCAAACGGGAACGTTTACATGTCTGGGCGATATACAAAAACAATTGATTTCGCGCCGGGACCAACCAATGATACTCAAACAGCAGTCGGCAAGTCAGATGCTTTCCTGCTTAAACTGACACCGCAGGGTAAATATCTGGGGTGGATGGATTTTTGAAAAACTTGTTTTAGTAAATATGAAAAAGCAGCAGAGGGTTAAAACGCTTCCTTGAATGCTGCAGAATCTGTGTCAGGTTGAATAACCTACCAATCAAGTCGAATAACCTACCAAGTCGAATAACCCGTCATTCCCGCGAAAGCGGGAATCTATTTTATTCTGATTCAAATATGAAGCAATGAAAGGAAAGACCTGTACGGAAGGCTGATTTAAAGAATAAATTGGATTCCCGCTTTCGCGGGAATGACGTAATCGTGCTTTCGCAGGAATGACGGAATTTTGTTCTCGTGGGAATAACAAAATTGGGGTCTGCAAATTTCAAAATGGATTCTGCAAATGAGAAGTCGGGAAAAAAGTAGCAGGAAAAACGTCATTCCGACATCCTACGAGCGAAGCGAGGAGGATGGTCGGAATGACGTCCTTATTATGTTCTTAGACGACTTCCAAACGGCACCCCTACAGAATATGATGCTTTTTCCTACTTAACCGACTTAACCTACTAACTTACTAACCTGCTAACTTACTAACATGCTAACATGCTAACTTACTAACCTTTTAACCAATTATCAATACCCGCTTTGAACAACAATTAAGACTTTATCGATTTTACCGTCCGGCTCCTCTTTAACAGTTCCTTCTTCTATCAGAAGGTCGTTGTTGATTTTATCCGCCTGGTTGCCTTCGGCGCCAAATCCCATGAGTTCGTATTTGATAACTTTCACATTTTCATCATCAAAAATGGGAATATACATGAAATTGCCCGGAGTGCCGGGGAATCCGCATTCAACCATGGGAGCATCTGTATATGGGTTAATCGGAAATGCAGACATATAGCCCTTTGTTATGAGTTGTTCAGCATCATCGGGATACTGTCCAGCGTAGTCGACAGCATATCTTTCAATCGCGATTTGAATACTATGTGTGTTGCTTTTAACTTCTGCCTCCTTTGCCTTGAACATATATTTCATATTTTCCTTTAAGCCCATAATCATTCCCTCAATGCTTACATGGTAAATAAGCGAATAGATGGAACGATTCATCCTGCAGAATAAGCGTACACCATCGGAAGTATGAGAACTTTCAAAACGAACAATTCCCAAATCTTCGTTTTCAATCAGTTCCCTTATTTTGCCTTTGTGAAGGTCATCACCAGTCATCATTGTCATCGCTGAGAAAGCATCATCGGGAATTATTGCCATGAATTTGTCAACGTTAAATGTAATCATCGCGTTCATGACAGGCGGCATTACCGATGAATACGCTGTTCGTTTTGGATTCAGCACATGATCAGCAATCTGCTCAAGCGTTTCCGGATCTGTCGCCATGACAAAGTAGTATTTATCGATGATGAAACTCGGCTCGATATCACCCGGGATGCCTAAATCGGTATATGTTACGACATCAAAGCTGTGCCATTTCGATTTCTTTTTAGTAGCTTTGTTTTCCTCAATGAAAATGTTGTCCATGATTCCGGCGAGCATATCCATGTCCTTCTGGGTTATATTCTCCGCCATGGAGAAAATCAAACCGCCTTTGATTACGGGTTCGCCCATCATGGGCATTTCCAAATCGCTGATGATAAGGTTCATTTCATCGCCAATTAGCTTTTCAGCTTTTTCAGAAACACCGTGGAAAAATTTGTATTTACCGCATTCTTTCTTCTTTTCACCAGGGTTGCACTGTTCCATGAATCTGTGAATCAAGTTGATTGCATCACCCGGTTCCATTACAGTCGCCCACGCGAGAGTTTCCTGCTCGGGAATAAGCGTTCTCACCATCGACATTCGCGACTGCGGCTGAACGAAATCATTTATCGCTCCGCGTTCCGAGAGCGAATCCTTAAATCTGACCAGCGCCTTACCCAAAACCCATTCCCTCTCAAATTGGCAATCGAGAGTAACATCCTCCAAATCGCAAAGCCCTGAGCTCAGCAGTTTCTGATAAATCTTCTCAATTTCAGCAGTCTGATCTTTGCTCATGCCGCTTGTGTCAAAGATTCTATCAACGTAGGATTTGATTACACTCAAATCCATTTTCAGATGATATGAGTATTCAAGAATGGGGTCATCAAGTTCCTGCGCCTGTGCATTGGCGGGAAACAATGGCAGGATAAAAATGAGCATAAGCAGTAGTGATTGTAGAATTCTCTTTGTTAAAAACATGGCAGTTCACCTCTTTCGGAATATTAAATCGCGTTAAGTTTGGCAAAGAGACAAATTTATGTCAAGCGCGGGGTTTTTCTTGAACCGTCATCGCGTTATAATATCTTTCCTTTAAGAAAAAGGATTGTTATTTGGATTTCTAATATTCAGGAGTATGACAATGGCAAAGATATTCCCGTTCAGAGGCGTTCATTACAACGTGAGCACCATAGGCGATTTAAGCGATGTTGTAACGCAGCCGTATGACCAAATCGATAAAGAGCTTCGCGAGAAATATTACGAGCAAAGCACTTTCAATTTTGTGAGAATTGTCATGGGCAGACCGGAACCCATTACCGAGACTGAAAATGTTTACACGCGCGCGGGTGATTATCTGAGCGAGTGGATGAGGGACGGTGTTCTTATTCGCAATGACAAACCCGCTCTTTATGTATATCATCAGGAATACATGATTGAAGGAGAATCCGAACCCCGCGTGAGAAAGGGATTCATCCCGCTTGTCGAATTGCAGGAATACGGGGAAAAAATACAGGCACATGAAAGAACTCTTGAAGCTCCAAAACTGGACAGGTTCAATTTGATGCTCACAACTGAGGCTAACACCGGAATGATTTTCATGCTCTACAGTGAACCTGAACGTGAAATAAACAAAGCTCTTGATGAACAGATAAAAGGCAGGGAACCTGACCTTCTCGCGACTGATGAAATGGGCAATCTCCATAAGGTATGGGCTGTTACCGATGAGGCGACAATCAAGCGAGTTCAGACATTGATGGAACCGTTGGGGTTATTTATCGCTGATGGGCATCACCGCTATGAAACCGCGGTCAATTACAAGAAGCACATGCTGAAAGAAGAAAGAACGTTTCCTCAGAACGCCTCGGAGAATTTTCATAACTGCATGTTGACTCTTGTTAATGTTGATGAACCCGGGCTTACAGTCCTGCCGACACATCGCCTTGTGCATGATGTCCCGCCGGAACTGATGGAGAACCTTGTATCAAAAGCGATGGAGTATTTCTCCATCGAGCATTTTCCGCTTTCCGTGGGTGATGATGTCGCTGTGCAAAGCGTACTGGATGCCATGAAAGCGCGAAAGCACGATGAACATCTCTTTGCAATGTATATCAGAGGCGATGATGAAATCAAATTGCTGTCGCTGAAAGATGAATCAGTGATGAACGAGATGGTCAGCGACTTTTCCGATGACTGGAAGAAACTCGATATCGCGATTCTACATACAATACTACTGGATAAACTGCTTGGCATTAATGCACAAAAACTGGCAGACAAAACCAATGTTGATTATCTCCGTTCAGCGTATGACACGCTGAAGAAAGTCAAAGAGGATAAAAAATACCAGTGCATGTTTCTTGTTAATGAGACAGGAGTCAAGGAAGTGGAAAAAGTCGCGCTGCATGGTGAGAAGATGCCGCAGAAATCGACTGACTTCTTCCCGAAACTTCTCAGCGGCATGGTAATGAATAAAATGATTCTTGATTAATTATGCAGCAGCAAATAAATAGTAGCCCGGTTTCTCATTAACCGTGGTAATGCGTGAATGTTACATATGCTTTCCCGGGAAATGGATTCCCGGGCTACAATAAAAAGAATCTTTTTCAGAGGTCTCCTTTATTAATTATGAAGCAGGATTTTCCTCAGATTAGTAAAATGGTAATTGACAGCATCCTGCTTGTCGGACGGCATTACTATCTCTATTTCATACCGTTGATTTATTTATTCATCGCAACCATTGTATTTACAATAATAGGATTCGTGGGGATATCCTTCGTAATGGGCATTACCGTTTCGAGTTTGGTTACAACTGGAAGTCTCCCACAGGCAATCACCGTTCTGTTTTCAGGATATGGCTTCGTGTTTTTGCTTGTATTAATCCTGATCGGCGGATTTTTTACCGGCTATATCGGCGGGTTGGGGCAGATGCTCAAAGGCTTGTTGACAACCGATAGAATCAGTACATCGGAGTTTATCAACGGAATATTCAGGCATGGCCCAAGGTTGCTTTTGGGGCTTGTGTTTTTTTCCATCATAATCCTGCTGCCGTTTATCTGGGGAATTGACAGGCTGTTAAACATGTACGGAATATTCGATTTCGCCACGATGGAAAGCGGGTGGAACCACTGTTTGCGTGAGTCAATCGGACAGGCGCACTCCGGGATTGTGTTTTGGACATACGTGATGCAGATTATTATCGCTTACATTCTCAGCCTCTGGTGGGTTATTTCAATTTCCGAAACTCGGCATTTTATTTCGAGTTATATAAAAAGCGTCGTATTTGTATTTAAGAATCCGGTTGGCAGTATAGTTGTCATTCCCGGATGTGTGATTGCGTTAACGGTCGCGGCATTTATATTCTCGAACCTGTTTGGCGCAATGGGATTATCGTATGAACTGGGCTGGCTTGTCGGACTTTATCTTGTGTTGCCGCTTGTGTTTATAATCATTCTCCAGTTTTATGATCCGAGATATATTCCCGCTGAGAAATGAACCTGGGAGCGCTGGACTCTGGCCGGCGCATAGGCGCGAAAGCGCCTTCAAAAAAGGCGTGAACGCCTTTTGCGCCGGCCAGAGTCCAGCGCTCCCAGGGGGAAACATCTTTTAACTTACTAACCTGCTAACTTGCTAACTTACTAACCTGCTAACTTGCTAACCTACTAACCTGCTAACTTACTAACCTGCTAACTTGCTAACTTACTAACCTGCTAACCTGCTAACCTACTAACTTACTAACCTGCTAACTTTCTAACTCTAATATATTACGATCGCTATCTCATCAATACGAGCGGTTGTGCCGGTTGGTTCGTCGAGGTGGAGAAATTGGATTGCTATGTATGAGTCTAACGGGTCGCCGTCGAGGTTTAAATCGCCGCCCCAGAGGTAAGTATGCGGGTCGGAGGAGAATCGCCATGAGTTGTTTCCCGTGGGGACATCATCGAAAAATGTTCGGATATCCTCGCTGTCTAAATTGTAGGCGGTGAAATCTCCGGTTGATTCGACTGATGACCATTCCAGTTCCGATGGTGTAACCCAGCCGTACGTTGGCTGTGTTGAGCAGGTGCCGAAAAACATTTCATCCTGAAAACCATCCTCGACATCGAAATAGATTGAACATTCGAGGTGGCGGACATCCGAATCGGGGACATCCCAGGTTTGTTTCGTAATGCCAATCCAGCGATTTGTGTAGCCGTCATAGTCGGGGAGTCGCAGGTGTTTGTCACCGTGCGCTGTTTCGGTTGATGTTTCCACATAAAAGCGGTGATCGTAGTTGGCGACATTTCGCTCGCAGTTACCGAACCAGCCCTCGCCGTCGTTGTCCTCATCGGTTAGCGTTTCAAATCCGTTGATTGCGATAAACGCCGGCTCGCAGGTGTCATATTCGGATGCGGGATTATCAATTTCCGAACGCGCGCGAATTTCATAAGTCAATCCCTCGATAAAATGATTCGATGGCAGATGCTCTGCGGGAACGGTGAATTCGAGTTCCGTTGTGGCATCGACAAACTGCATGTCGTTTTGTAATCCGTCGGTGGGGTCGATGTCGTAATAGATTGCGTATTGCACCGCAGATTGTTCAGGACCCCAGACCAGAGTCCATGGGCCTGATTCATCGAATGGGTAACCGTAATCGTTGGGGATGTCGCGGTTTACGGTGAGTTTAAGATTGCCGAATATTCCAAGGCAGTCCTCGATTATCACATTACAGGTAGCGAAAATCGTGTTGTTAGGCGGATTGCAGACATCGACCGCTCGAAACGCGACTGTGTATGTGTATGGGTCAGTGGATGGGCAATTCGGATTTGTGAAAACGACATCCTCGAAAATGCCGTCCGTGTTGAAAGCATCGACAATGAAAAGACCGTCATAATCCCAGTCAGCCTGGTAAGATACGATTGGATTGCCGCCGTTGTCGCTGGTTGCTGTGACAGTGAAATCAACCGACTGCCCGTTATAAATGCCTGTTACGGGGCATGATGGCGCAACGATTTCTCCCGTGATTGGTCCGCAGCAGGTATCTACATTAATATCGCAGGTCGCGAACACGGTTACATTCGGCGGATTGCAGCTGTCGGTCGCGCGGAATGCGACTGTGTATGTTACGGGAATATTTTCAGGGCAGTTCGGATTATCGAAACTAATATTCTCGAACTCGCCGTTGTAATTGGCGTCGTCAACATCGAAAGTTTCGCCGTCGTAATCCCAGTCAGCCTCGTACCACGTTATCGGGTCGCCGTGATTCGCGCTGGATGCTGTTACGAGAAAATCGTACGGGTTTCCGCTTACTATCCCATCCGCTGGACATGATGGTTGCAGCACCGAGCCTGTGATTAATCCACAGCAGGAATCTACAACTATTTCACAGGTCGCGAAAATCTCCACGTTCGGCGGGTCGTTGGCGTCGGTCGCGCGAAATGCCACAAAGTAGAAAACAGGTATTGGATCAGGGCAATTCGGATTTGCATAAGGGCCGCAACCGTTGAAAATGCCGTCCGTGTTTTCAGCATCGACATCAAATGTTTCGCCATCGTAGTCCATGTCGATTTCATAAAGGACAATCGGTTCCCCTCCGGGCAGGTTGGATGCTGTTACAGTGAAGTCCTGTGTTTCGCCATCGACAAATCCGGTTACCGGACATTCAGGTGACAAGACCTCACCCGTTATTTCACCGAAACCGGTTGATGATTTGACTACGATTGAGAATTCTCCGTAAAGTGTTGTTGTGCCTGAACCCTCTGACGTTGCCAGGATGTAGGCGATATAATTCCCCGCTGTCGCGCCGGTGTTGTTCACTAGAGTATAAGTCCATGATGGCGCGGTTGCTTCAGTAAATGAAACGAGAATTTCGTCTGTAATTGATGGGCAGTACATCTGGACTGAATTGACATCCTGCTGCCAGTCGTAAACATCGACGCTGAGTGTACATTCTGAACCAACCGTTTCGAACAGGTCTTTGCTCTGCTTGAAATTTTTTATCGCAAACGGCTCATCGCAGTTTGATGGATATGAGGCATCAATCGCAAATTCAATATCAGTAAACCCATCTGGGAAAAACAATTGGAATCTCTGGGTGTGCTCGCTTAATCCCTCAAAGATACGATTTACACCGGTGTTTGAATACGCCTTAAACGGGTTAACGTCCGCGCCGCCTGGAATGTCATACAGCCCTGTCCAGTTATCCGCGTTTTTCAATCGACTGCCAAGATTATCGGTAAAGACAATAATGCGGATATCGTAGGCGTCGAAATCGTATGTGTTTGTGATTGCCGTATCGACATCGAGAATCGCGGTGAGCGGGTCAAAATTTATCACTGTATAAACAGGCGCGGGAATATAGGGGGTTACATTCCAGTGAAGCTGAATTTCACGGTTGGGGATTGTGGTTAATTCCAGCGTTTCGGGATTGAATTCCAATGTCCACGCGCCAAGCATGACATGGCTGGTTTGGTTATTCTCCCCGGAAACAATCGGAAGCGTTTCATCGGGAACAGGTTCGTTTGGTGTAACAGAAGTCGCGCTGTTAGAGGAACATCCGACTGAAATAACCGCCGATATAAAAATAAGAAAAAGGCAAATCCATGGGCACTTCAGGACATGCTGTGGGTTGTTTGTATTCCGCAAAAAAGGGGACAGTCCACAACAGGCTTCAAATCTGATATTTTCAATAGACATTATTCATTCTCCCAGTGTTTATCGCATTTATAAACGTTATTGGGACAGTCCCCTTTTTTGCTCACGTTTTTACATGGGTATATCATATACTTAATAAGATTTAAAGAACAAATAGTATTATAGCAGATAAACGGTTAGCAGGTTAGTAAGTTAGCAAGTTAGCAAGTTAACAGGTTAGTAAGTTAGCAAGTTAGCAAGTTAGCAGGTTAGTAAGTTAGCAAGTTAACAGGTTAAGAGGTTAATAAGTTAATAAGTTAACAGGTTAGTAAGTTAATAAGTTGGCAAGATGTATAAGTTTGGGGCGTTAAAGTTGGTAAAACTGTGGCGTGAATAAGGCTGTTTGCGTTTAACTTGTCAATGTTGCGAGAGGAAATAATTAATTGCCCTCGACATTCGCGCCTCCACCGCCGTCGATGTAGCCTAATCCCTTCAGCTGTTCAAGCGCGGATGGGTCGAGTCTTTGAGTTACGCCTTTTTTGGCTTCCGCTTTGTCGTATGTCGGAATCGTTTTTACCGGGTGCTTTTCAACAAAGTTTTCATCATACAGGTCAAACCAGATTTTACCGACCATGTCTTCGCCAATCGGCAATCCCATCAGGTAAAGAATATTGCGTGTGACATCCTTGACTGATTTTTTTTCAGCCATGTTTTTTGAATAATCGCTGCGGCTTTCAGGTTTGACAGGTCCGCCCCAAATAGCGTAAACGCCCTCAATTCGATGAACACCCCATAAGACCTGCTTGCCGGTTCCCGCCTGGAAACCGTGATCGCTGAGAATCATGATGACGTCCCTCGATGGATTTGTTTTTTTCATCAGATCGCCAAGCCACTTGTCAGCGCTGATATAGGCTTCATCGATTGCGTCAACAGCTTCCTGCTTTATCAAATCAGCGTTGTATAATCCTGCAAGATGGTCCTCCGACGCATTGCCGTACTTAAAAAGCCAGGTTGGATGCTGCAGGCGGTCGGTTAAACTGTAAACCTGAATATATAAATCCCATTCTCTTTCATCGAACAGGAACTTCCCTACTCTCGATTTTACCTTCTCAGTATCAACAAGAAGTTCCTTGACAGCGGGAAGGAGGATCACCTCACGAACCGCCATCCAGGTTACCTCGACAATATACTGCCCGAACAGCTTAGTTAGTTCTGTCGCTAGAGCATCCGGGAAAGTGAAACTAATAGAGGGATTATCTGAATCGGTGAAAAACGGCGTGATATAAATTATCACGTTTTCTTCCTCAAGCCGGATAGCTTTAAATTTCGCAAGGCCGACCACGCCGGGCGCGAGTTGCACGGGGATAAAATCGCTCCAGTCGTTTTCATATAAAGTGGCAAGCGGAGTTTCTTTTCCCAAAAGCGGAAGAATATCGAAACGCCTGTCATCCTCATAATACCTAAAACGAGCGACCTCAATATCCTCGCCGTAAATATTATTCAAATCCGACTGGAGTGCAGTCTCAAGCCATTTGTGTTTATAGATTTTACCTGCTGTCTTTTCGTTGTATTTTTCCGCGAGAACATCCGAAACAACCATTTTACCCTTGAAGCTGCCATCCTCATCGAGTTTCAAAACCAGCGGTTCGTACGGTGTCAGCATAGTATCCATCGGCTCGGTGTTTAGAATCCAGCCGTAATTGTTAATTGTCTGGTTGGGAATTGGAAATCCGCTTATTTCCTTGCCGAGAAACTCATCGGGTGGAAACGTACCCGGAATGTTTATGACAGTTGAGCGAAGGTTATATTCACCAAGAATGTTCCAGAGAGCTTTTACGAGTCGATTAACAGAGTAGCTGATATTCCAGTCGCTAATTCCATGTTCCTTGGGCAGCTTGCCAGTGAACATCGTTGTCCATATTACAGGCGAACGCATGGGATGTATGCTTTCAAGCGTACCCCATCTCCCCTGCTGCATGATTTTTTTCAGATTCGGCAGTTTGCCTTGTTCCAAAAGAGGGTCGATTACCTGCCAGTCAGCGCCATCGACGCCAAAAACCATGACGTTGTACAGTGGTTTTACATCCTGCTCCCTTTCGACATAACCGCGATAGCTGGTTTGCTTCTTGAGCATTTCCGGCTGCGCGGCACGGTTTTTGCCAAACATCGGATAAAGCACTCCAACACTCAGAATGATTATCAGGAGGTTTGCCATTGCGATTTTAATTGGAGATTTAGCTGGCACTCCAATTTGAGGTTCGGATTTTTTTAGTCGGAAGAAAATATTGTAAAACCCCAGAAGAATAAGTCCTATCGCGGCTGATGACAGCAGGCCGGCAAAGATGTACAGCACGTAAACAACCAGTCTGGGAAGAACAATTAAATATCGTATCCCCTGATTTGCGATTTGATAAACATAGAAAGGAGTAATCGTGAAAAAGCCGAGCCAGAATCCAAGTTTGAAAACTTTGTTTAATTTGGGGAAAATCAGTGAGATAAGAAACTCGCCAACGATAAAAGCAATCACGTTAGGAATAACAAGCAGTTTGAAAAGGTTAATCAGGCTGTCCTGGTCTATGCTGTAGTAGTATGCCCACGCGGCTGTTCCAAGAAGCGGCATTAGCAACAATATGCAAAAACTACTCATGTTTTTTTTCGCCGACATACATCACCTTTGCTGGTAATCGAAAACGCTCATTATATCCCCACTGAATATACTACATTAATATCGTTTAATTTTCAGATATGGATACAAAATTCAAAATTGCATCATCGTAGCGCTGGTGTCCCGGGGGTGTTGAAAAAGCGCCGGTTATGGGGATAACCCATTATATGTAGGGGCGAACCTTGTGTTCGCCCAGAAGGTTAGGCATAAATACAGGGCAACCCACTAGTGGGCGAACACAAGGAAACTGTCTTATAACTAATAAACATCTAGTAAATATCCTGTGAATATCTAACAATTTTGTGCTGCTGTTTGTGCTGCGGGCATATTGGGGCTGTTGAGAAACCCTGTTTTAATTTTATCTTCCCTCAAAAATGGCAAATTGTCATTCTGAACTTGATTCAGAATCCACGTCTTCCAGGCTTGAAGATGGATTCCGGGTCAAGCCCGGAATGACATTAAATATACTTGATGGTTTTATTATGATTTTCTGGTCTATTAAACCTTTTTCAACAGCCCCATCCTGCCTGCATCTTTTAAAATCTTAAGTTACCACTGGTGTCCGGTTAAGTTATTGACCAATTACCGGATTGATGATTAATAGAAGATATACCGGCTTATTGGGATTTTCAGACATGAACCGAAAGTGAACACCGAATCGTTCTATCCGTTCTGAACTTGATTCAGAATCCACGTCTTCCAGGCTTGAAGATGGATTCCGGATCAAGCCCGGAATGACATTAAATATACTTGATGGTTTTATTATGATTTTCTGGTCTATTAAACCTTTTTCAACAACCCCATCCTGCCTGCATCTTTTAAAATCTTAAGTTACATTAAAAAATGCAGACAGTATCCCTGCAGCACAAAATTACTGTTTATTTGCACATTTCAATTAGTTCTGAGACAGTCTCCAAGGTTCGCCCCTACGGTTTGCGCCCAAAGGAGGTTTTTCAACAGCCTCGGGACACCAACGCTACGAAACATCGCTGGATTGCGCTATGTATAAAGTTTGTCCTTGTCAACCTCATCGCGAAGAACTCGAAGTTCCTCGGATGTTGGAGGTTCGTTCTGTTCCAATGGTTCAGCCCAGAGAAGCTCAAATCCCGTGTTTTCTATGACCTGCTCTTTTGTTATTCCCGGATTCAGAGCAAGTACTTTCATGCGCTTGGTTTCATCATCGAAGCCGATTACACAGAGATTTGTAATTACACGATAGGGCCCTGAACCAGGGGGAAGTCCGGCATCCTCACGCGCGCCCGGACCCGACAGGTAACCGGGGGTTGTGATGAAATCCACTTTGGGAATGAATTTTTTCGTGTCCTGAGGCATGATGTAGATGGTACGCCAGCATGCTGAACCGATATCGTTCGCGCCGCCTGAACCCGGAAGACGGACTTTCGGATTCGGCTGCTCGCCTATAACAGTTGTGTTCAGGTTGCCGTACATATCCACCTGCGCACCGCCGACAAAGCCATACTCAATTAATCCGCACGCTGCCATGTCCATGACATCCGCAATACTCAACGCAGCGAGCGCACGGTAGAATGTTCTTGAACCACCGACCGCAAGCGGGAGATCCTCCAGAATCGGGCCCACGCCGCCGAATTCGAAGACTGTCATCAGGTCGGGGGTGTAAAGTTTACGCGCCAACGATGCCGCCAGCATCGGGATTCCGGTGCCCACAAACGCGCTTGTGTTGTCCTCCATCTGGCGAGCCGCCAGGCAGATTAGAAGTTCATTCGGGTTGTATTCATCAGCCATTTTTTGTTTTCCTGTTTTTATTATTAAGAAACCTTTAAAAAATATAAATTCTCATTGTAACCCGGCGTCCCTTCGCCGGGGTTTTTCTACCATACCCCGGGAAAGGGATCCCGGGTTACAAACTTAGAACCATTTTCCCCGGTTAATGAGAAACCGGGCTACAGGCAAATAGCGCTCTAACGTCCCTTGCAAATATCCTTCAGATTCTGAAGTTTGTCTCGTCCGATTAAATCAAGATATTCATCATTGTTCTTTACGCCGTAAACGTACTTGTTCATGTATTCCTGTGTTGTTTCCTCATTCTTTTGAGCGGTAATCCAATCGCTGATAGATTCCTCATCGCGCCAGTAAATGTAGTTCATTTCACCCGGATGCGAGCCAAAAGGCGCATGAACAATGGCATCTACGAAGAAATAAGGAATCACTGTCCTGTCCGGATATTTACGGATTTCATCTGTACTGATTATCTCCTCGGTACTGATAATGAGTTTTTTCGATGCTTTCGCCATTTCAGGCGCGAATCCTTTGATGCCATCAATCTGGCAGTTGCCGAATTCATCGCAGCGGTGAACGTGAATGATGCCGACATCGAGCACCGACGCTGGAAGCAGGCAAACCTTGTTTCCGGTGAACGGGTCTTTGACAACTTTCGCGGCTGAATACTTGAAAGTATCAGTTCCCAGCATGCTCCTGACAGCGATAAACGGCTGCCCCATTGCCGCCGCGCGCATACGCCATACTAAAGCGGCGTTAGACCACTCGGAAACTTTGATTCGACCGCTCTCGACAGCGCGCCTTAAAATGCTTGAAATGCCATGAACCTCATAACCGATGTAGGTCTGGTCAAGAACGTCAACCAAATCAGCGGCGATAAGAACATCGATTTCATTAATTCCCTGCCCTACCATCCTGAGATTACCGATTTTCTGCCGCGCGATTTCACGCGCGATGGACATCGAGCATCGAACCGAGCCGTACAATTCGAATCCGATATAATCGCCGGGTTTGATGAATTTCGAAACAGCGTCATGCTCGCTCATCACTTTCGATTTAAGCGCCATGGATTTGTTTTTGCGAAAGTAATCGCGTTGTCCGTTAGGGTCAACCGGACAGAATAGTTCGCCAATGCCTGATTCAACCACTTCCATTTTTCAGCTCCGAGATAAGGTTATTCAAGAGGGTTAATTTATCATGGATTTGTATAATTAGACAAGTGGAAATATTTTTAGTAAATGCCGGGAACGTCACATATATGAATCATTATTCCATTCATATTATAATGTACAACTTGATATGGGCTGTCACCGTGGCTGTCACCTTTTTCCATAAAAATTCTATCGAGTATCTTAGAAACATATTGCATCCCACAATAAGTTAGGTTATGCTAACTAACTTATTTGAATATAACTTTTAACAAGGTCACTGCAATGAAAAAGGTTTCACTATATACTTTCAGCATGTTGTTTATCTCTCTCGTTGTTAATATTGCATCGTCACAGATTGCCCATGCTGACCCCGGACTTCTATTAATCGCGCATGGCTCTCCAATGCCACAATGGAATCAACCTGTGATTGAACTCGGCGAAAAAGTGGCAGCACAGGTTGAAAAGAATGGAAAGTTCAAAGCGGTTCGGACAGTGTTTCTTGAATTCACCCAACCGGATATCGTGTGGGGTGTAACTGAACTCGAGAATGCCGGATGCGATAGAATCATCGCTGTCCCTCTTTTCATCACACCGTCATCACATACACACTTCGATGTCCCCGCTGTGCTTGGGATATACACATCTGATGAGATAAAAGCTGTAATCGCGAATGAGGGCGGACGAATCGCACAACCAAAAGTGCCGATAACACTCACTCATACGCTGGATGGAAACGATTTGCTTCAACAATTCGCGCTGGATGAGGTAAGGTCATTGTCGGAAAATCCGGAACAGGAAGCCTTAATAATCATCATGCACGGATGTGATGACCATTATAATCTGGTTATAAGAAAAGCGCTCCGAGTTGCATCCTTTTGCTGTGGGAATACAGGAATCGATTACGCTGATTGGGGATTTGCCGCATTTGGCCAGAGTTATTTCGAGAAATGTATTCCCGTGATTGTCGATGCCGCGAATGAGAAGGAAAAAGTAATCGTCCTAGGGCTTTATGTGTCGTCGAGCGCGGCTGATATTCATAATCGAGCAATGAACATGGCAAATGACAAATTTACAAAAATGATGAAGGAAACTCTGAAAGATAAAAATGTGGTATTTTCGACCAATGGCCTTGTAAATTATGCTCCAACTGTGCAGTGGATAATCGATACAGCCGAAAACGCGCTGGATTAGAATCCCCCATTGTTGTTAAGAACGAATGCAGGTATAATATTTTCAAATCAGGCTAATGCAATTACTGTAATTGAGACTTCAGTAAATTGTATATTTGTGGCATGAAATGATACAATCAGATAGCTTTCAGGTTTTCTGAGCAGTTGAGTATAAAATAGGAAACAAACCACGTGCCCAAAAAGATTCAGGCCATATGGGATGTGTTTTTAAGCCATTCACACGAGGACGCGGAGAGTGTTGAATTTGTCGCAAAGCGCCTTGAGGATGATGGCAAGTTTCAGGTATGGCTGGACAAATGGGTGCTTATCCCCGGTAAAAGCTGGCAGCGGATATCATCAAAGGCCTAAATGAAACCAATTGCTGTGCGGTGTTTATAGGAGGGAAAACACCTGATGGCTGGTTCCGCATGGAAATTGAGCGCACACTGGACCGTCAGGCACTGGAAGATGGTTTCCGTGTTTTAGCAGTTCTTCTCCCGGGCGCTGATGAAAAATACGTTGATAAATTTCTTGGCCTAAGGTCATGGGTTGATTTCAAAGGCGGTCTTGACAATAAAAGGGAATTTCATCGCCTTTACAGCGCGATAAGAGATGTGGCTCCGGGTAGAGGGCCTGCTAAAAAAACCATAACAAGTGAGCAGATGAATACTGTTAAAGAGGATCTGAGCAAGATTAAACAATTGCTCGATGATCGATTAATAGCGAAAGAAATCGCATATGAGTATCAACGCAAACTACTGGATAGCTTAGTCTCGGTTTGACAAAACAAAAAACACCAAAATATGATATTTTTCTCAGTTACTCGAACCAGGATTATGAAGCAGTTGAGGAGATAGCGAACTGCATTGCGGATACAGGCATTCATGTCTGGTTCGACAGATGGGACATGGTTCCCGGCGGCAGTTCAACTCAATTAATTGAAACATTGGAAAATTCCGCGACGATTGCTTTTTGTATTGGACCCGAACAATCGACATCTGAACAGTTGTTGCAGATTGAAGATATAAAATCCGCGCATCGCTTAAATGTTATTCCCATACTGCTTCCCGATGCGGAAGAAAAACAAATCCCTGACGGCTTCAAAGGTTTGGACATTATAAACCTGTCAGAACAAATAACGGATGCCACTGAACTCGGCAGGTTGATTGCTTTGGTTCTCGGCGCGAAAAAACCAACTGAATTTGAAAAAGAGCAATATATCGGTGATGCTCTCAAACAGATTGGCGATATCGACGGCGCGCTTGCACATTTTGAACGGGCATTGATAATTGCGGAAAACCTGCCTGATGATAATAGCACTCTTGTTTCTGAAACTCACGGTTTGATAGGCAGTATCCTTCGAGACCATGGGAAATGGGACATGGCGCTTGAGCATTTCAAAAAAGCGCTTGCCATTGATGAGCAGCATCCCGACAGTGAACCATCAACTTTTGCCGACCATTTAAACAGCATCGGGGGAATCCACTATGACAAAGGCGAATATAAAAAGGCGCAGGAGTTCTTTGAAAAAGCGCTGTTAATAAATCGGAAAGCTGACAATAAAAATCAGGAAGCAATTGCCCTTAACAATATTGGATTAGTGATGAAAGCGCTAGGCGATCGAAAACGCGCGAATGAAATGTATAACAAGGCGCTCAAAATTGCTGAATCGGTGGAAGACAAGGCTCAGCAGGCGACAACATTAAACAATATTTCAATCATTCATTACTTGTTAGGTGATTTTCAAAAAGCGCTTGAGATAATCAATTCCGCATTACCCATCGCAAATGAAATTGGCAACAAGAGAATAATCGCCTCAAATCTCGGCAACCGCGCCTTAATCCTTCAATCGCTTGGCAACCTTGAAAAGGCAATGGAGTTGACAAAAGAGCAGGAGAAAATCTCCCGTGAGATTGGCGATCCTGTCGGGCTGCAGCGTTCACTTGGCAATCAGGGAATGATTAAATATATGGGCAACAAACTGGATGAAGCGTTGCTGCTATTGCAGGAACAGGAGGAAATCTGCCGTGAGCTTGGTGATCGTGTTGGCCTGAATAAAAGCCTTGGCAATCAGGCGTTAATCGAAAAGCGTCTTGATAATATGGACAAGGCTGTTTCTCTTCACAAAGAGGAAGAGAGCATCTGCCGTGAGATCAACGACCTTGATGGGCTTCAGCGGTCACTCGGCAATCAGGCGCATATTGCATATCGCAACGAGGATATTGACCGCACAATGGAACTTCTAAATGAACAGGAGGAGATCTGTCGCCATCTCAAGGATCCTGTTGGTCTGCTTAGATGTATTGGCGGACGTGCAATAATATTGGAGAATCAGGAAAATTTCGAAGATGCGCTCAAGCTTATGAAAGAACAGGAAAAAATCGCTCGTAAACTGAGCATTCCAAGAAGCCTTGCGATATCACTGGCTAATCAGGCAAATGTTTTATTAAAGCAGGGAAAGCCAAAAGAGGCTCTTCCCAAATGTGAGGAATCAATCAATATGGCAAACGAACATGGTCTGGCTCGTTTGGCAAAGGAGATAACGGAAGTCCTTGATAGAATAAAATCGCAGATTGACTAAGAGTAAAGCAATAGTATTTAACCCTCCATCAGAGACCTCTGGATTATTTAACCCGCACGTTTTCAAATATTTCCCTGAGGCTTGCGAGGATTTCCTCGCTTTTACATTCACGCTTAACAGTGCATGCCATCTTCCTGTAACGCTTTTGCCTGAATTCATCGTGGTCTCTTTTTATTCTATTCAGAAACAATTTAACATCATGAATATTTGCTTTGACAATCTCGATCCTCTCAAAATCAAACAACCCATTGAATTTGAGGTAATTAACGCGGAGATTGTTTCTCTTTAGTGATGTGAGTTTGCTCATATCGCTGTCAAGAACAGCAGTTACATTATGTACATGCGGAATGACATTCGATGCCTTTTTACAAATCCTGCAGGCATAATAGGACAGGTTTCGCAATTTGCTTGATTTGACATCCGGCAGTTTTGTTAATGCAAATCGAGTGAAGTGTTTTTTACACAATAGATTATCAGCATGTGGTTTTAATTCCCTGTTGATTTTAACAAGCGCCTTTTTTATTGCATCCTGCGTTTTAATATTTGTTGTTTCCAACCGTTCAACAAGTGGGTCAACGGGTCGTGAATCGCCCTCTTTTGCAAAAGCGATTAAATCATCATATCGTAATTGGGCGATTGCAACAGCAAGAGGCCCCTCCCCCAATTTTTCAAGCGCGATTAACGCGACCTTGCCAGCTTTATCGAATGAATCATTGAGGCGTTCGATAAGAGGTTCAACAGCGCGTTTGTCGCCAAGTTTGCCAAGCGCCTCGCACGCTGCGTGCCTGACCCATCTTTTTCCATCGCGGAGACATTCAATCAACGGCTCAACTGCACGATTATCGCCAAGTTTTCCCAACGCTACAACCGCGTTAAATCGAACGAGATAAACAGAATCCTCAAGGCATTTGATCAATGGCTCAACGGTATTGATACTGCCAAGATTCCCAAGCGCCTTGCACGCGACCTTGCGCACTTCCTTTTCGGGATCATCCAGGAGTTTCATAACCGGCTCAACAGCGAGGGGATTGCCGATCTCACCCAGATTGATACAGGCATCGCGGCGTTCATCCGGATTCGGGGATTTCAGATTGCTTATCATATCATCGAAATCTGTAAACATATTCCGCACTCTCCTCTCTGGCCATTTCAGAGAGATTCCGTTACGTTGAGAACTCACTCATAATTATAAATGAATTGCCATAAAAAGGGAAAGCATGCCGTCGGAGGCTGTTGAAAAGCGTTATATATAGGAGATTGACTCCAAACACCCCAAAACCGGCATCACGAGAACGCATGTAAGGATTAATACATATTATTCATGCGTTCGAGATGCTGGTCTATTGTTTTCAGATACTAATTAATTATGTAAGAAAAATAATCGCTTAAAGAATCCAGATCAAACCACTTATCCATAATCAGATAGTCCTCTGGAGGAATCTCATCATAACTAAATCTCTTGCTCATTTCTGTAATTTCCTCCAATGGCAGATACGATGTTTCATCCGACAACGAAATTGCATCCCAAGCGAAAAGGAGACTGGCACCGTATGTATATTTATATTTTATATAATAGCGGTTGTGAGCATGGTCTATGCCGAATTCAAAAACTGCTTTATTATAATTACCATGTGGAATTTTTCTCCAGCCTTCCTCGACTAGCTGGGACTCACTGAACAGTTCTTTGCCATCCGTTGGCAGTCTTTCGTGTTTCTTGTAAAAATTACGTAATAATCACGGCATTAGCTCCATAAGGAACTGGATTTTTGAATCAGCGCAGTCTGCCTTTTCTGTATACATTCGCCTTTCCCAGACATCATCCTCCATTACAATGGTGTATTTAACAAGGTCATCTGATTTTTGTACGATGAATTCATATGCATAAGATTTATCGCCCAAAGCAGAATAAGAGATTCCAGCAGGATCATTCTGTGAAACATCCTGGCAGAAAAAATAGTGTTTCGAATTATAAGGCGATTTGGGGACAGCGAGAATTAGCCCGGATTCGAGTAATTCATCAACATCGTGTGGTACTCTTTCCATGCAGTAGTAAAAATTATCCACAGATAGATCTATCAAATCATTCATCTGATAGAACGGTTTCTGGTCATATGTTTCATCGATTGGCGGAGATGCTACTATCTCCCGTTCAATTGTGATAGGATCACTTGTTTTATCAGGTTTTACGGAGACATTGCTTGATGAACAACCCATCACGAAAACTGCGATAAGTATCAGGCTTGAAAATAATAACGATTTCATATTAATCACATCCTTTTATTTTTGTCTAATATTATGCGCTTCAATAAACTGTGTGGGTTATTTGCACCCCCGTAAAAAAAGGGGCATTCCCCGATAACGGGGTACGTCCACTAGGAAATTGGTAATATCTACAACTTCAAGGACATCAGTCAGCGTTGCCTGACGGACTGGCGCCAGACTCGCGGTTACGTTTGACGGGTCGATGCTTAGATTAAACACCCCTAACATCCCGACTCCGCCTGCTGGTGAATTGTCAGGGAATCGGTCTGTCACGCCTACAGGAAATGATGTTTCACCGTCAATTTGCATTTCGGGTTGCGTGATTTGGGAATGATTCCCGGAACATCAGCCTAACAGTATAATAATTGTGATAGTTGCGATTGTTGAAATAAGTTTCATACGTCATCAACCTCACCAGAAATCAGGAGTACTAATTTTGAGCTATAATTTTATCATATTTGGTGCTGGGTTGCCGAATTGCATATTTCAATTGTACGATTCCATCACATCACGACTCTCAGCCATGAGGTCGGGGACCAGGTCTTTCATGCCCGTTTGATCCCAGAATGGAAGTTTGCTGTGAGTTTCAAAGTATTTCAGCGGGATGGGGTGAGTTCCCACAACCACCGGCAAGCCATAATGTTGTTCGATAAACGCCTTGAACTGGCGGATATGGGGGCAAGGGGGATAGCCAACTATCAGTCCTGTTGCGAGGTGAATGACATCGCATCCGTTTTTCAAAAACTCTGCCGGGACATACTCCACGTTTCCGCCCGGACATCCGCCACAGGTTGAATAACCGACAATCTCCAACTGCTCGTTTCTGTCATAGCGTTCGAAGCCGCCTGTGCGCTCTCGCATCGACCGGAAGCATTTACCGCCACCGCAAGACTGGTATCTTCCACAGATAATAATCCCTATTCTTTTCATTGTGCCTTCCTTTCCCACGCATAATTACCTATTTCGTATAGAGCTCTGTTTGCTATTACATAGACTGTTCCGTCGGCGCCTATTGCTGGAAAAGGAGTCCGTCCCCTTTATCCATAAAGGTATTCCCGCACTTAACGCTGCGTCATAGATCTGCATCATGGACTCCTCGACAGCATCGCGGAAATATGGATTTTTTATTGTGGACGCTTCGACAAGGTCAATCGGAACTCCAAAGAGCTCTTCAAGGCCTTCCAGCAATCCAAAGAAGTTGTCCGCATGCTCGGATGGCTGCGTTGAATTGAATGTTACAAGGAAATCCAGATCGCTGGAATTCGATTCAAAAGTGTCTTTTGCAGCTGAACCAAATAATGCAAGCGTACGAACATTGCGTCTTGCGCAAATCTCCGTCAATTCCACCATCTTATCTTTGATCATGACATTCATAGAATTATTCCTTATCTTCTATAATACACCAACTATCCGACAATAAAAAAGGGGGTTTTATCTTTTTGGAAAAATATGTAACTCGGAAACCTTTTAACGCGAAAAACCCCAGCGAGGGGACGCCGGGTTACAGCTAAAACCAATTACTAAAATCTACGCACCCACCCACCCGTAACATCAAGATTCGCGCCGTTGATGTATGATGCTTTTTCGCTTAGGAGGAAACTGACAGCGTCAGCGACATCGTCGGGTTTGCCGAGACGTTTTAGCGGCACTTGATTCGCGAATTTTTCGATTGTGCCATCGCTGAATCCGCCGGTGTCTATCATCCCGGGTGAGATCATGTTCACACGGACGCCGTGTTCGGCTTCTGTTGCGCTGAGGGATTTCATCAGGACATGAAGTCCCGCTTTGGATGCCTCATAAAGCGGATAATCGGGAGCGGGAATCGGATTCGCGATTGAGCCTGTCCCGATGAAAATTACATTTCCACCGGTTTTTCGCAGGTGCTCCATCGCGTGATTGAGAATAAAAATCGCGCTCGATAGATTGACATCAATTAGCCGTCGCCATTCATCCGGTGATATGTTGTCGATATTACTCATCGTGAAATATCCGGCGTTGAGTATGACAGCGTCGATTCGTCCGTGGTTAGCCAGGCAGTCTGATACGATTTTGCCGCAGGTTTCGGAATCGGTGATGTCTCCACGGGTTGAACTCAGCGCAAATTTCTTTTGAGCGAGTTCAGCGCTTAGTTTGGTGAATTCATCCACGCTGTTGTGATATGCGATGTGCAGGGAGAAACCATCATCCGCAAGTTTCGATGATATCGCGGCGCCGATTCCTTTGGCTCCGCCGGTTATTATCGCTGTTTTTGTGTGTTTGGTCATGTTGATTCCGTGGTGGCAGTTTCCCCGGCACATCGGCAAACTCAGTACAAGCATGCCTGATTCACCTTAAAGAAAATTGTTAACTTTATTCGGGACGGCATGACCGGGTTACAATTTGTGCTGCGTTTTGTGCTGCGGGCATCCTGCCTGCATCTATTTACATCTTAAGTTACAACTCAGGATGCAGGCAGGATGCCTGCACCACAACACGAAAACCTTATCTACCACCCTCAAAATCCAGCGCGTCGAAATGCAGGTGATATTGAGGAGTGATAAGTGAATTCTCTATTTCAACCAGATTACCCGGCTTGGCATCATCGAAGATAACACACCTTTCAATTTTTTTTGTTATATCGCTAATCTGGATATTTGAACCGATGACAGAATCAATAACCTCGCATCCGTCAGGAATAGTTGTGTTGGGACCAATCATATTTTTCTCGCCGCGTTTTTTCAATTCAATGTAGTTGCATACCAGAAGGTCCTCGGGAAAGGTAATGTTGATATCATCCTTGACCGACTCCGCGACAAACACGGGGTAGCCATCATCGATGAAAATCTGAATCGAGTCAGTGATTTCATATTCATCCCGCATCGCAGTTCGAGGCGTTCGACGGAGAGCATCAAAAAACGGGAGATCAAAAAGATATATGCCGCAGCCTTTCATGTCGTTTTTAACATACCTCGGCTTCTCAATTACACGTTTGACCTGCCCTTTGTCATCCAGAACCACCGAGAAATTCCTTTTAATCGCATCCGGATCTTTTTCATGTTTCACCGCAAGCACAGCACCGGCTTTTTTTTCAAAAAACATGCTAACCATATCATCCAGTTTATGGGGCAGGATGAAAATATCGCCAAGGAAAAGTAAAAACGGGCTTTTTAGATGCCTTTCAAGCATATAGACAGCGTGCGCGATTCCCAGCTGCGATTCCTGTTCGAGAAAGGTAAGTTTCAATCCAAGCCAGTCACCTGTTCCGAACTGCTCCTCAAAAGCGCTTTTCAGATGTCCGACCACAAGAAATACCTCTTCGATACCAACTTCGCGCATGTATTCCAGCTGGTACTGCACAATCGGTTTATTGCATATCGGCAGAAGCGGTTTGGGATAATTCTCGCTGATTGGCATAAGGCGTGAACCACGTCCAGCGGCGAGAATCGCTCCGGTAAGTTTGGTGTCAGTCATATTCGCTCTCCATTCATAAATGGTTCTCTTAAAAAATAGGCGCTTCAATAAACTGTGTGGGTTATTTGTCCCACCGTAAAAAAAGGGGACAGTCCACATGAGGCTTCTAGTCAAGTGTTATCAATTAACTACGCTGCAAACCCGCATTTATACTATATTTATTCACTTGCTTGGGACAGTCCCCTTTTTTTACTCAATCTAAACTCAACCCACACGATTTATTGAAGACCCAAAAAATAATGTCAACCGGAATGCAGTAAATCAAGTCCAATAAGATTAAATCATGAGATTGATATAAAATAAACCGGCTAAACGTTTCATCAATCTCTTTACTGCACACTAATAATATACTATCATAGCCGGGATTTTTATATCGTCAATTAAATCAAATCTTAATGGAAATTAATTGATGTGACAAATTGGCGAAGGTGGAAAAAATGTCCCGTAGAACGAAAGTTGAATCAATCCGGGTTTGCCACCGCAAAAAGAAATCTGTAAATATTACCTAAATACGACTGCTTCCCATCAGGCATGGAAAGCAGACAGAAAGGAATCGGGAGAAATAGTAAGGTTGGCATTTAGCACTACATTTAATTTTGGCACATTATTTGGTGAATTATCCCTCGCTTTTAATTCAAAAAGGCTGAAGGGATGCAAAATGACCAACCAATCAACCGATCAACTTTTTCGACAGCTTTCCAAAATACCATTATTAAAACCGGATGAAGAAAAACGATTATGGGCGGAGATGAAGAATGATGATTCATTCGATGCGCGCCAGGAACTAATCGAACGTTATCAACCTCTGGTTTGCAGAATTATCGGAAAGCTCAGGCCACATGAGCAGGTGTATCTTGACCTATTCCAGGAGGGAATCGTAGGTTTAGTTGAAGCAGTAGAAAGGTTTGAACCCGAGCGCGGATATAAGTTTTCCACGTACGCAACATTCCGCATACGAGGACGGGCGCTCACATATTTACAGAAAGCATCACGCCACAACCAGCAAATGCCTGAAATGGACAAACTTGCTTTGCTGACAGCAGGCAAGGAAAAAATGCTCAAAGACCCGGATGACATCGCGCAGGACGCTTTCCTTCTTGAGCGAATCCATTACTGCATCCATGAACTTCCCCCCAAAGAGCGACGCGCGTTTGAAGCGGTCATTCTTGAGGAACGCGCGCCCAAGGATGTCTCTCAGGAACTTGGCATCTCGCGCAGCTATTTGTCCAGGCTGTTGAAAAAATCATGGCGACGAATCAAGCTTATGATTGAGGACATTGAAGCTGACTATGAGGAAATGGTAGCGGAATCGGCGCAGAATTCTCCTTATGCGACTTCACAGTCACAAGAGCATGCAACGGTGTAACGCAATCAGAATTTAGAACGAGGATAATATTTAAAGCAAAAAAATAGCAGAGGGTTTTTACCCTCTGCTATTATTATCATACTGAAAATGAAATGGAAACCCCGGCGAGAGTCCCTAAATCCGCGATTGAACTCGTTGTCATTCCGGGCTTGACCCGGAATCCATCTTGACAAGCGAAAAAGATATGGATTCTGAATCAAGTTCAGAATGACAATTTATCACCCAATTGGTGAATTCA
>JAGGVT010000155.1 GCA_021157815.1 bacterium
AGGTGAATTAAGCATCAGACAGCATTTGGACAGCTGAATTCGTGATTAAGCAAACCTGAATCTGAATTCACGTAAAATCGATGAATATCCGTCCAAAACACGCATTTTTAGGTATGATAATTCAGAAACTTAAAATGTTTTGGACAGCAATGTACGCATTTATAAAAAATATACTTGCACACCCCTAATAGATGACAGATTCAAGAGCACAGACAGTCGAATCTTTAGAAACGCAAAAGACTTTTCATTTTGTCTATACGAAACCGTTGATGATTCTTCTTCTGGTTTTCATTCCCTACTCTGTCGGGTTTTTCATTGGGAATAAGTTCATTCTTCCACTTTTAACCGCGATTCCGGCAGGCCTGGTTTTGATTAGGCATATTAAGAACGGCAGGATTGCAATTGCTGTGCTTGATATGATTATCTATGTGCTCTGGTTAAGCGTGATTGGAATTGCGCTTATGTATTTTTTCCCGGCAAAAGCGTCTTCGGTTGTGATGAATGGAGATAAATATTTA
The DNA here is from genome assembly GCA_021157815.1 of bacterium. Classification (GTDB taxonomy): domain Bacteria; phylum JAJVIF01; class JAJVIF01; order JAGGVT01; family JAGGVT01; genus JAGGVT01. Next base: position 519 of record JAGGVT010000155.1, read on the forward strand.
GCCGAGATGTATCCCTGGTTATGTGGGGCAATGTCGAAAGAGGGCACTCCGGCTCAGTTCATTCCAGAGCATATGCTTCACATGGCGATTGTTGCTGTCGCTTCATTAATCTCCGCCGGTGTGATTTCTCTTATTTTCGGCACTATTCTAATTAATTACATGAACCACTATGTTTCATGGCTGATGCTTAACAGCTCACAGCCACTGCTTATGGCGGTAATAGGATGGCATCCGTGGAGTATATGCCGGGTCATTTCCTTTATAATTTTAGGATGTGTCTGCGCAGTTCCAATATTGAAAGGCTTGAGAGGACATGAAAAAAGCGATTACAGGAAATATATCATAATGATAGCAGCTGCAATCGCGCTTGAAGTTTTAGATATTGTATTGAAAACCTACATAGGCTCAGGCTGGCGTGATCTTCTTGTGATGAATCTTGAAAGCGGTGTTTTCGAAATACAATAGTGAGCGCCCCTACAACAACCTGCTAACTTACTAACCTGCTAACTTGCTAACCTGCTAACTTACTAACCTGCTAACTTGCTAACTTGCTAACTTGCCAACCTGCTAACTTGCTAACTTTCTAACGTTTCTACATAGTGAGCATGGATCTGTCTTTGATCATTTCAGCGCCGTTTTCCAAAGTGTATTTGCAGACGGTTACTTCATCGCCGTCAACAAGTGAGCCGAAAACCATAAATTCCTTTTGTCTGTTTCCCTCGTCGGCAAACAATGCCTCGCCTGCAATCTGAGTAACTTGAAAGGTAATTTTGGCGAAATTGGATCTTGCTTTCTGTTTTACAATGTAAACACGAATGAACTGGCGTCGCTCCAATTCTATGTGGTCGATATTCTTGCTGAGGAATTCATCCTCGCTGATTTTCTGCCTGGTTATCTCCAATGTGGTTTCCCATGCTTTTTCCTGAGCGGCATGGCATCCCGTGAATACTGACAGAATAAGAATGGAAATCGCAGATAAAATGATGAATCTAATCATTATTAACCTCATGTTCTAAAGGACTGTTCACTACAAGAAAATAATATAAAATAATTAAGGATTTAACCTTTTGCTATTACCATGTAAAGCTATTTAACGTCTCGCAGACTGTATATGCCTGGCTGACCCATAACTCTGGGATATTCATTGGAACCTCTTTGAAGAGTCAGTCCGCCGATATCATCATCGGAGATCACATCATCATAAGCCCAGCATGAAAGTTTATACCGTGGTTTCTTGTCTTTTGGATAGGACATCCACCATAAAGTTGCAGCTTCCATAAAAATTTGAGATTTTTTCAATGGATGAGTATCCTTTTTAAACGCTATTTGCATTTTGTCACGAAAAATCTTAATATCAACCACTTCTTCAGGATATTTTTCCATAATGGTGGATATAGCTTTATCCGCTGCTTCTTTATCGATTCTACCAATTCCCGGACAACCGAGGCTAATCGTTAAGACAAACATGATTAGAAAAATAAATGAAAGTTTTTTCATTCTTGATGCTCCTGATACTGAAATCATTACTGACAGAAATCGAATATTATCATTTTCCTTTTGTATAAACAAACGCTGAAAGCCTTTTTTTCTTGCGACTTTGGCGTTCCCATGATATATTTCGTATTCCGTCCCGTCATTGAGGGGGCATATTGGTTTATATTGCGTATTATCAACTGCTTAATGGTGAATTAATAATTCAGTATTGGGTTGAAAGCGGATAAAAAATGCTTGACTGGCTATATAGAAAATTCAGCCACGATATCGGGATAGACCTCGGAACGGCAAACACTCTTGTTTATGTTAAGGATAAGGGGATAATCCTTCGTGAGCCAAGTGTAGTCGCGATAAACACTGACACGGGTGAAGTTCTTGCTGTGGGCAACGAAGCAAAGGATATGATTGGCCGCACGCCATCATCAATTCGAGCTGTAAGGCCTCTCAAGGACGGTGTTATCGCTGATTTTGAGGTTACCGAGAAGATGCTCCGGTATTTCATTCACAAGGCGCGGCAACCGCATCAGTTTATCGCGCCGCGACTTGTAATCGGAATACCGTCCGGAATCACCGATGTTGAAAAGCGAGCCGTTGTTGACAGCGCAAAAAGCGCCGGCGCGCGTGAGATTAGACTGATTGAGGAGCCTATGGCTGCCGCGATAGGAGCCGGTCTTCCGGTTACGGAACCATTCGGAAGCATTATCGTTGATATCGGCGGCGGTACAACGGAAGTGGCTGTTATTTCACTTGGCGGAATTGTATCATCACAATCCATTAGAATTGCCGGGGATGAATTTGATGAAGCGATAATTATGTACGCAAAGAACAAGTTCAAGTTGAGCATTGGTGAACGAATGGCGGAACGTGTGAAGATCGAAATCGGAAGCGCGACTGAACTTGAAGAGGAAAAGTCGATGCTCATGCGAGGACGCGATCTTCTAAAAGGCCTTCCCAAAACAGTTCGTGTTACAAGCCCGGAAATTCGAGAGGCTATTGCTGATTGTCTTGAGGCTGTTGTCACCGCGGTTAAAAATACTCTTGAGGAAACATCGCCTGAATTAAGCGCTGATATTTTCGATCGAGGAATAATTCTCGCCGGTGGTGGAGCGCTTCTTATAAATTTACACAAACGAATTCAGCTGTCAACTGGCATCGCCACATTTATAGCTGATGATCCAATGTCATGTGTTGTTCTGGGTACTCAAAAAGTTCTTGAAGGAAATTTTTTCGATCTTCTTTTCAATACGAACAAGCAGAAATAATGGGATGCTAAAACATCTGAACATCCATTCCTGGTTTAAACTTCTCTTTTTAATACTTGTGATTATTTTGGTCATCTGGCTTTTAACCGCTCGCCATGGCACTGAAAGAATTGCTCTTGGTATTATTCCCTCAATACAAAAGAACATCGAAACCAAATCGCAGCTTGTAAAGGACAAGAAACAACTTATCGAGGAAAACGAGCAGCTCAGAAAAGAAAACATGGAATATTCAGCCATGATAAGCATGCTTGTCGATGAGAATCAGTCATTATTGCAAAGGAACGAGATAAGCCGATTCTGGGAGGAGAATCCGGGAATTTATGGCGAAATCGCAAGGATATTCCTGAAAGACCCTTATGGTTTATATTCAACTTTTCTCATCAATAAGGGACTCAATCACGGCATAAATAAAAACATGCCGGTTTTGGGAATGAATGAAGTGATTGGCAGAGTAATTGAGGTGCATCCGGAATTCAGCCGTGTCAGAACCATTGAGAGCCCCAATCTCGCCTTTGGCGCTGTTGTAAAGCGAACTCGTGAACTTGGAGTGATTGTTGGAGGCAGAAAGGAACTTAAACTAACCTATCTAACAATCAATTCCGATGTTTCCCCGGGTGATGAGATTATCACATCAGGCACAACTGACATTACTCCCGCAGGCCTTCCCCTGGGCACAGTAAGAGAGGTTGTCAGGCTTGAGCATGAGGAGGAACTTATAGTAAAGGTTGAATCATCAGAGGATATTGGCAAACTTGATTTTGTCCTTGTGGTAACCGCCACACAACTGATACACGCTGATGTCTTCCTTGAGGAGGGCAACAGTTGATTCGCGGGTATCTAATTCCAGCACTGCTTCTCGTTATTACGATTTACATAATGCACCAGCTTAACATTATGTGGGACCCGGTTTTCGTGATTCTAGTTTTTTTCAGTCTCATGCATCGGAGCATAATATTTCCAATAGCAGGCATGATTTCATGTGTCATAGGCGACCATCTTCTTCTTGACAGTTCAGGGTTTTTCACATTTGCCGGAATTATTATCTACGGCAGCGCTATATGGTTGAGGGAATCATTTCCGCTCGCGCGAAAACCGCTTGTGATTATCATGGCTCCGGTATATTCGCAGTTTTTATGGTTTATGCTGCTTTTCGGTTACTATCTAGGAGAGGGTTCAGGAAATGCCGGTGTTGGTTATTTCGCCCCATTTCTTATCGGAAACACGTTAATTACAATCTGCCTTGCATTTATTTTCTTTAGCCTTCGGGCAAGAGATACCAGAAAGGATTTCAGTCCCGGTTTACTTAAAGGATAAACACTATTGGTTTTACATTACAACCAGAAAAAGATCAGGAGCTTTAATGCAAAAGGAGCTTTAATTCTCTTTGTTATAACGCTAATGATGGTTGGGTTAATCACGAGACTATTTCAACTTCAGATAATACAGGTTGGTGTGTATCAACATGAATCGAGCTTGAATCATATTCTGGAAATTCCTTTAAAGGCGCCGAGGGGAGATATCATTGACAGAAACGGAGTCAAACTGGCGCAAAATCATATTCAGTATGATCTTTACATTTCAACAATCGGGGATGAAGAAACTGACAATCGTCACCTTGAGGCAATAGCAAAACTTGCCGGAATCAGCGATGAAGAAATTGATAAGGCAAAAAATATAATGGAGAAAGCATCAGGAGAGGCGCCAGTACTGATTAAAAATGACATACCTCTTGGCCTTGTTGTTGAACTTAAGGAAAAAGGTGATGACTATCAGTTCGCGCTTGTTGATAAATCATCAAAACGTTCATACCCGTATGGCAAACTGACATCCCATATTCTGGGATACCTTAGAGAAATCGATGATCAACGCTTGAAAGAACTAAAAGGCATGGGATATATCCCCGGCGATATCGTCGGCGACAACGGAATCGAACGCCAATATGAATCAAACTTGAGAGGTTCAACCGGAAGAAAATTCATGGAGGTTGATAACAAAGGGCATTGGGTCGGGCTTCTCAAGCGATGGGTCGAAGCTGATGACGGCACATGGATGCGAAAAACTCAGCACTTTCCACCGGGCAAGGGTAACGATGTCAATCTGACAATTGATATCGATCTTCAGAAAAGACTAGCTGCTGAGATTGGGGAAAATGTTGGCGGCGCTATTGTTATGGATGTGAATTCCGGGGAAATACTCGCGATGTACGCCTATCCCGGTTTTGATGCAAACCTTTTTGTTGGTCCCGTCATGTCCGTTGACTGGTCGGATATAATAAATAATCCTGACAAACCGATGCAGAATCGCCTTATACAGAATGCCTATCCACCGGGGAGTTTGTTCAAGGTTGTTGTTGCTCTGGCAGGTTTGATGGAAAAAACAATCACTACAAAGACAAGAGTAACCTGCAAAGGCGTGTATCAGGTAGGTAATAGAGAATTCAAATGCTGGAAAAAGTACGGTCATGGCGTTGTGGATATTAACCGAGCGATTTCTGAATCATGCGATGTTTATTTCTACACACTTGGCGAAAAACTCGGCTCAGAGAAAATAATCAAATATGCAGAACTGTTAGGACTTGGAAACGAAACCGGAATAGACCTTCCCGGAGAGAAATCAGGGTTTTTGCCCACGCCTGAATGGAAACTCGACAGAATTGGTGAAAGATGGTACACGGGTGACACTATTAACATGTCAATTGGCCAGGGATTTATCCAAGTGACTCCAATTCAAGTTCTCAGGGTTTACGCTCTTTTTGCGAATGGCGGAAAACTGATAAATCCACATCTTAATATGGCAGCTCAAACACGCGATGACACACCCGATGAGTTAAAGGGTATCGATCCTGAAATAATTGAGATAATTAACAAGGGGCTTTTAAATGCTGTTACAGTTGGCACTGCAAGAGGATGCAGAATAAACGATTTCACTATCGCCGGAAAAACCGGAACAGCTGATGACCCTCCCAGGAAATTTCCTCATTCATGGTTTGCAAGCTTCGCTCCTGCTGAGAATCCGAGTGTGGTTATGGTTGTTTTCGGCCAGAATGGAGGCCATTCGGATGAACTCGCTGTGCCAATTGCGAGGAGGATTTATGAGAGCGATGAGATGCGGGGTTACATTCTGGATGATGATAATTAGTCGTACCTGAAGAAGCCCAAAACACCTGTATTTAAGGGGTTTACAAGTGGAGTAGGGCCAGCTAAAAATGCAAGGTATTGTTGGAAAACGTTATAAACCTGGTGAAGGCTGCAAAGGCGCATGATATCAGGCTGAGGCAGAATTATGTTCGGCTTGGGAAGCGTGCTCTGATTATGGTGGGCCGTTATGCCCACGCTCGCCAGATGAAAAGAGCGCGCAAGAAGATCAAGAAACTGAAGAATTATCTTGGGCGTGTTGCTCGTGACATAGAGCGCAAAACCAGTGGTGATGCGCAAAAGGAGGGCGGCGATTGAGCCGCTGATCGGGCATGAAAAACGATGGCCATCTCGACAGAAACTATCTCAAAGGCATTGAGGGCGATAAAATCAATGCGGTGCTGTGCGGATGCGGACAGAATATGAGAAAGCTTCTTGCCTCGCTTTCTTTTTTGCGCTTTTTTTCACCTGTTTTTACATCCTTGGAACCCGCATTTTGGTTTATAAAGAACGTTGGTCAGGTTTTTGAGTGTATTCACAACATCCTGAGGAAATCCAACTGGAAATCCAAACCGATACTCAATTGTTCATAACTCAAAACATAGTTTTCCAGAGACGACTAAATAAAGCAGTTACAGTACGCATATCCGCCGTAAATCATTGAAAAAGCCTTGAAACCACCACCGAAAAACCATCCTCAACCCCAATCGCGGATTTTGGGATATTCCCTCCATCTTGCTAATATCCTCAAATGGTAGTAAAATTATAAGAAAGCCGGGTATTTCCATGTATTATTTGTGTATCTAATAATATATATCAGTAATTTATCAATCAAACGGGGTTAACTATTGGATTTCAAAGACACATGACTCGAAACTCGCACATGAGTTACCACCATATATCATGAATGAGGAAATATTTACGAGCATTTCATTATTATCAACCTTACTGAGAGGTTTTTCTAATGTTATTTTCATCAAGGTTTTTTTTACTGATAACGACAATCATTCTAATCCTGGTGATTTCAGGCTGTTCGGGGGGAGGGAAAACTCCCGCGATGCCTGATATGCCATCCGGTGATTTGATAGCTGATTCAAATAACGGCGCGGCGATAGAGGGAATCGCAACAGGCCTTCTGGGTGTGTATCAGATTGCGATTGACCTGGGCACTATGGAATCCGAAATCACGCCATCCCGTAAACTTGGTTCGATAGGAGATATCGCTCTTCCAGATGTTACCCAATATTTCATATCAACACCATGCGGGAATTGTTTTAATATCGATGCTCTCGGAATAACCGATGAGGGCTGGCTGGATATCGTTTTCAAAATGAAGCATCCATACCAGGAAACATCAAAGAGAAAGGATCTCGATGTTTTTGATGTCCGTGGAATCATGATATTCGAGGGTGACACCACATTCAACGCGTTGCCGCATATCGATCTTGACGGCGATGGTTTTGTTGATTCACCTCCACAGGGAAATTTCGATAAACTGGCAAATGCCGATGGCTATACTTTCCATTACGATAATGTCGCGCTGGATTTGTTCGGGCTGGATATCGAGGGAAGTTTGAATCCATACAGGAATTTCTTTGTGGAGAATAATCCTGATCCTGATTATGACGGGGTTTTCATTCCGTGGCATAAAATGGCTCAGGGCTCACCCTTCGACAAGAAGCACTATCTGATAAAACTCGATGATGGCGGCGAAACTCTGAATCTGATTTTTGTGATTGAGGCATCGTATGGCCAATCCGCCATTTTCAGTGTTCCATCCGGTGATCCCGGAAGCCGCTTGAATCCGATGTATTTCAATCCCGAGTTTAACCGTAAGGAGGCATACGATATCAGAGTCGATCCGATTGAAAATCTGACCGCCGCTGATTTACATTCAGAAACAACGGTTACAATCCATGTTGAGGACTGGCAGAACAGCCAGAGTCCGGATTGGAATATGGAAGATCCCGGATCGATTCGCTACAGGAGCAATGTGGCATCCGTCTATTTAAGCGTTCCTGAAATCTCATCAACACTCTATACCACGACAACGGCCGATTCAGGCAACGGAACGCATTTGAATCCCTACGTTTTCTCTTTTGATGTCCTCAATGATCAGGGAGCGTTGGAAGGTGAATATACAGGTTTGGTCGCTGTAATGGATCAGTATCAAGAGGATGGCAGAACGGTTTATGGAATCTCTCCAAGCGTCATGTTTACAACGTTCACCAACTATGAAGCGATTACAATAATTGCTGAGGAAGGATTTGTGAATAACGATCCGGTGGCGGTTGGAAGCGCTGACCCGAATCCGGCTGAATCAGATCAGACTATAAGCCTTATTGATGGGGATTCATACGATCCCGATTTTGGCGATTACATCGCGAAATACGAATGGGATTTTGATATTTCCAACGGAGTTAATTTCACCGATTCCATTTCAACATCACCAAATCAGGCGCAAACATCATATACGAATACAACAGGCAGTAACATTGAAATAACAGCACGCCTGCGAGTTACTGATAGCCATAACGCGACTGGCACAACCGATGTGATTATTACAGTTCAATCCACAGATAACACGCCTCCTGTCGCGGTTGGCAGCGCGGTTCCGAATCCGGCTAATCACAATCAGAGTGTAACGTTGATAGACAGCGATTCACACGATGATGATCCCGGTGATTATATCGCGCTCTACGAGTGGGATTACGATGACAGAAACGGAGTCGATTTCCTCGATTCAGTTTCCACCACTCCCAATCAGGGTCATGCGATATATCAAAATACATCCGGTTCGGATATTCAAATCACAGCGACTCTAAGGGTTACTGACAGCCATTCGGCGCCTGATACGACAGAAGTAATAATCACTGTTCACACTGAACAAACCAGCAACAATGACCCTATCGCGATTGCGAACGCGAACCCGAATCCTGTTACAAGCGGTCGCGATGTTCAGCTGCTCGATATTCTGAGCCATGATCCCGATGACCCGCCGGACTATATCGCCACCTATAAATGGGATGTGGATATCTATAACGGTGTCGATTGGGATCATCCTGATTATGAGTCAGATCAGCCGAATCAGGCAATACATGTATATTCCAACACCGGGCTTGATCCGATTCAGTTCACTGCGCGGTTAAGAGTTTACGATTCACATGGCGCGTGGGGTGAGGATGATATAACGATTACTGTCAATCCGAATCAGCTGCCTGTCGCTGTTTGCGACGCTGAACCTAATCCGACTCGCGGTGGTATCGATGTTCATTTCATTGACAGCGACAGTTATGATCCTGACCCGCTTGGTGAGATAATCAAATTCGAGTGGGATTTCGATTACGATTTAGTCACATTTGATATTGACCACACATCTCCCAACCCGGATGATGCATACCACGCGTATGAGAACATGACAGCTGACACGATTATTTTCACCGCGGCATTAAGAGTTACTGACAATGCTCTTACAACGGATATCTGCACTGTCGATGTTACAGTTGAGCCGAATAATCCGCCTGTCGCGGTCGGTTATGCCGACCCGAATCCGGTTATCGCCGAGTTCGAAACAGTCCTGCACGCCGAGGGCAGTTATGATAATGATCCCGGCGATTCGATTTCGAAAATCCAGTGGGATTTCGAGTATGAAGGAACGTTTGAAATTGACGAGGAATCAACCGAAGTAACTGATACGTTTCCTTACATTTATCACAACGCAACACCAGATCCGATTGAAATAACGGCAATGCTGAGAGTTTTCGATGAGTCGGAACTCTACGATGATATGGAGGTAATTGTTACAGTTAATCCGGAACTGCCGATACCTGTAATCACACACACTGAGAACAAAACGATGAATAACACCGGTTTGACTTTCACAATGAAGTCATTTAACACGCAAGCCACAAATATCGCCTGGAACGGAATTGGATATTGGGATTTCACAGCGTTTGGAACATCCAGCACCTATGTCGAGGAGTTTATCGATCCTGACGGCGCTGAGTTTACCGGATACCGCAGTGATTATCCTGATGCCACAACGGTATTCAAAGCGCCGGGAAGTATCGGTACAGGTTACGGACCGCGTTATTATGATAACACTGGCAATGGGTATCAGTGCGAACTTGGCCAGGAAAGCTCCGCTCTGGGACCGGGCAATGGATACCTGTACAACAATCCGGTTAAAATACCATTCCCAATGGATATCAACTACACCGAAATGCTGTTTGCAAATGGCATGATAGCCGATATTCTGGCTTTCTCAATGACATACCATATTGATGCTGTTGGTTACGGCCTGGTTAAAACCGAACTTGGAACATTCAACTGCCTTCTGGTTCGCACATATACTTTGGTTTCAGTACAGGGAATGGATGATGAGGAATTTATTACATACGAGTGGCTGTCGGATGAGGGCAGGAAAATTGGCACTGCGTCAAGCCAAACATTTGATCCGATAACTTATGTTCCGCTAGGTTCGATAAAATGCGCTCGCCTGACCAGTCATAATTAAGCGCGAGCAATCGTATTTTAATTCGTACCCGGTACAAATTAAATTTTACTTCAAACCATGTTTCTTCATCCATTTGTGAAGGGTGGGAGCGGATATGCCAAGACGTCTCGCGGCTGCCGCGCAATTTCCATTTTCCAGTTCAAGCGCGCGTTTTCTCATCGTGATGATTACACTGTCCTCAGTAACGCCCTCCATTACGGCATAGAAATCTTTCTTGATTTCAACAGGTTGAATCATGTTATCAAGCGCTTTTATGTCTATCAATTTTCCATCCGAGTGAATCACAAGGCGCTCAATGAGATTTTTAAACTCACGAACATTTCCCGACCACGGCATCATCTGCAGTTTCTTTAAAACGTCATCATCAATCTCAATTATCGGCTTGTTGATATTGTTACATTCCCTTCTAATGAAAAAACTCGCCAGTTCAGGTATATCATCCAGCCTCATTCGCAACGGCGGTATTTCAATTGTCAAAACATTCAGGCGGTAATAGAGATCCTCTCTGAACTGGTTTTTACTTACAAGTTCCTGCAGATTCCTGTGTGTCGCCAAAACAATTCTCGCGTTCGATTCTTTAACCACCTCATCGCCCAGTCTTCTGAAATTTTTATCATCGAGGAACTGAAGAAGTTTCACCTGCGTTCCGGGAGTCAACTCGCCGATTTCATCCAAAAATAAAGTTCCATTCTGCGCCTGAGCGATATATCCCTGATGATCCTTTACAGCGTCGGTGAAGGCTCCCTTGACATATCCAAAAAATTCCGCTTCAAACAGGGTTTCAGGAATACCGCCGCAATTCATCACAATGAATGGGCCAAGCACTTTGGAACGGCGATGTATTTCCTCCGCGACCACCCTTTTGCCTGTACCCGTTTCACCGGTTATCAGAACCTGCCTTGGAAGAGACGCGTAACGGTCGATTAATTCATCGATATGTTTCATGCCGGCGCTTTTCCCAACCATGACTCTGTATACATTCTTGCGATCTTTCTGGAGAGATTCCAGCTTACGCTCTGACAGCAGGACATTCTCATACAGCAGCGATGCCAGTGTCGCGAAGTCACACAGAAAAGGAAGGTCGGTTTCATCCAGGTCCTTCCCAAGTTCCCTGCTGTCGATATATACAACTCCGATAATCTCTTTTGATGATTGTATTGGAGCGGCTATAACTGAAACAATTCCCCCTCTCATTATCGAGCCGGAACCGTAAAAATCGCTGGTGTTCGTGATGTTCTTTTCGTAAACGCCTTCACCAGTCGTAAGGACTTTCTCAACGACAGTCTTGCTGTACGGAAACTCCTCTGATGAATTCTCCGGATACCTGATAGCGGGAAAAGTTGATTTGTGGAATTCATCCATTAAAACAATAGCGCCTGAATTCGCGCCTGTTATGCATACGGCTCCTGACAGCGCGGCAGGGAGAATTTCATCCGCATTCTTCCCGGAAACCATCAGCCTGACAGCATCCATCAGAATCTTGATTTTCTTTTCAGGAATGGACGATACGCTGTCCCCCTGATTAGCTCCGGATACAAGCCTGTCGAGATCATTTATAAGACTCGTAAGCTGTTTGCCTTGAAGTATGGACACATCATCTGCAATTTCCCTGACAACGTTAATACGTCCACTGATGCGTTCAATTAAATCGCGTAAATCGTCAGTCATATCAACTCAACCCCGGAATAAAATTTTCTAATTTTTCAAGATGATTCTAATGATAAATGTTGAATATTTTACATTGCCACTAGATTATGATAGCAGTAAAGCATAAATATTTCAATTAGAAATCAAGAGGTTTTTGGAGTAATAAAATGCGAAAAAGGAGGTTAAATATGTCGCATCACTCGAAATCCTGGATAATTATGTACAAGTTTGCATCGCTATAGTTGAGCAAGTCTGTGTGGGGATATCTGGATAAAGTCTACTGCTTTTTCCACTTCTCAGGATCAAATATCTTTCGATCACCTCTGAACTGGAACACTCCGGCATTTATTGGTGATATTGGGTAGAAATGGATGTTATTGTTTATATCAGCCAGCATAATACTGTAAGTGCCATCATTATAGAAATCTGCAATTAGTGGATTAAATTTTTCAATTTCTGGAATTCTATGCGACCAAAGGAGTTTAAATTTATTGGCTTCCTGATTGATTGCAAGAATCTGTGCAATTTTAATCCTGGTTTCGTTTGAAGAATCATTTCGCGTGTCGGTTTCGAAAGTATAAGCCATAACGGGAACATCATTAACATTTGCACGACATTTCGCAGCAGTCACATCTCCAATGAAGGAGAATTCATCCAGAATTTCACCAGATGATGCGGCGATCAATTTAAAGACATTCAGTGTATCCGATGATGCGTTGCTGTTTTCTTCCACGAGCGAATTGGTAAGCGTGTCCAGGATTACAATTCGTTTGTTATCATTGTTGGATAGATCGTCAAATGTTTGAATCATGCTACAGGTTACCGACGCCTGATTGGGCCATGGACACGGGCAAACTCCAGCATTTTCAAGATCAAAGAATCCCAAATGATAACTGTCATCAGAATAAAGGAAATAGCTCTTTTGATCAATCTGCATAACATGGTCGTTTCCACATCTTAGGCCATAATCAAACGAACTGCATGTAAAGCCACTTATATCTTTTTCATTGTATTTGGGTTTATCATTTACAAAAAGGTCATCAATACGAATTTGTATCATTTTGTTTAAATGAGGGCTAATTCTATTTTCATTCCCCAAAAATGCGACATATTGTTCATTTTCACCAGTCCTGTATGGAATCACGCATGTTGGCAGATAATAATCAAGTTTGATATCATCAATAATGCTGACCATACGATTCTCATTCTCATCCCAGCGCAGGAACTTGACCATTGACACTGGTTTATCAAAATTTGCGCCTGATCTCATATCTTCCGGAAGATAACATGAGAAAATAAAGATATTCCCCCTTAAGTCAGTTTCAAGCAAATATCCGTAGCTGTACCAATAGTCAGAGCGTTCAATTTCCCAGATATTGGCATTTTTCTCAGGTGAATAAATAACAGCGCCACTACGAGCGCCAGTGATAAATACATCCTCAACGCCATCATTGTCAAAATCCTCCACCAAAAGTTGATTGGCTGCATTGTCGACACCTATTTTCGGAATCACTTTCTTCACAGGGACAGAATCACTGAAACCGATTTCCAGAATGGCGCCATCCGTTCTTCGTGTCGGATAATAAATTTTCTTATCCCCTTGTGCAGTCATCGTTATCACAGGCTGATTTAATATATCGTTTTCAAGGCACAATACATAGTCCACAGGATCCTCCTCAGCGTTCACGCAAACGAACTGCCCCTGAATTGTACCCGTGACTAATTCCATTCCACCATCCAAATCAATGTCCGCGGCAAGTAATCCGTGCCATATTTCATTTGCATTCTCAATTTTATAATTCCCCGATTTTACTGTTGGGTAAAAGTGCCAAAACACTCCCGCGTTTATATTTGCCTTGGCAAAAAGAACTGAATCATGCACTTTCACACCTAAAGGTTCTGTCCAGATTTCCTGAGCATTAAGACTCAAACAATCATTGCCAATTTTAATAATACTCTTGCCGTCGTAATCATACAGCCCTATTTCACCGCTGTGATTGGCAATTGCAAAACGAACATCGTTTTCATTTGGGCTTATCGGATCAATAAAAAACACTGGTGAAGAGCTGCAGCAATTGAATGTACCATCGGTTTTCTTCATTTCCCATTGAACGGATTTCATCAGCTTGGATTCAGCGCTGTATTCCATGATATGGATTACGCCTGTTAGAGTTGCCACAACAATTTCCGGTTTTCTGTCAGCATTTAAGTCCGCAATACCAGGCGATCCGACAATCTTCGATGTTGGATAATGCGCCAGTTCACTTCCATCCTCCCCGGAGACAATTACCGTGCCTGCTGGCAGGTATTCAGGATTATAAGCCGTATCCTTTGGTTCAGCAGTGCAAATCACAATATCCAGAAAACCATCATTGTTGAAATCGTAAAATGCAGGAGTGGAATTTTCAAGAATGGCATTGAATTCAACATGGTTTTGCCACTTTAAAGAAGATTCCTTTTCCCAGACAGGACGCCCATCTGTTGTATCAAGCAGGTATAATTTGCCGTTTGAAGTGGGTACGACAATCACATGCTCGCCATCTTCCTTAATCTGAATGACAGAAACTGACGAGCTTAACTGCACATCATCCAGTTGAAGTTGATTATCCAAGTCAGGCCATATAAGTGAATTGTCATCCCCGGAAATGCAAACAACGGTTGAAAACAGGACATCGGATTTATATCCGCTGATGGCAAAAATGATATCCTCGCAACCGTCATCATTACAGTCAAAATGCGCCGGACCGGCCTCCTCAACCATTCCTTCAATTCCACTGGGCCAGATTTCCTCGAAAACTCCGCTTATGCCGTTAATTCGATACATCTGATGGGACGACGCAACAACAACCTCATAACGACCATCACCCCGAGAGTCAAATATCATTGGATGCCCCAGGAATGGCTTGCTCTTTCCCTCAGGCTTGCCAATATCAAACATCCAGTTTACAAGCGGTGTTTCATACAGTTTAAGATCAATGTTACAGGTTATTTTATCGTTTGAATTAACATGGATTTCCTTATAATGATTGCAATAACCATCCCGTTCGAATCGCAATGTGTGATTTCCAGGAGTGATTCGGTGCGACTCCCCATCATTTAAATTTTGCTCTTCACTGTCCAGAAATACTTGCGCCTGATTGGGCTTGATATTAAAGTCAATTTCAGCGGGACGAGGTATCAATTGATAAATCAAAAATACCAGGGCAAAAACAAGAATCAGGTATGCGGATATTTTAATGAGTTTTTGGTGCTTTTTAATTCGAATTCGGTTTCTTATCGCTGATAGTTTTGTAGTTGACGCAAAGATACTGGAACCTGAATGGGTTTGCTCATCGATGATATCGAGAATCTCACGCGCAGATGGCCTGTTGCCGGACGAAGCATCGCACATGATTTCCTTCAAAGAGAGAATCCAACGCGGGACATCCGATGCGACTGTCTCACCCAGCATTTCCTCCAGTGTTCTGCCAAGCGAGTAGATATCGGACGCTTTACTGGCTTTGCCCCCTACCCTTTTCAATTCAGGCGCGGAATATTTCAACGTGCCACGGAAAGCATCGGGAGCGGTTATTGTGCGTTCGAATTCAAATCGAGCCAGACCAAAATCGAATATTTTCATCTTTGCGGGAGTTTCAGAATCACCAGCATCAAGCAGGAAAATGTTCGACGGTTTTAAATCCCTGTGAAGAACCGGCAGTTCCCTTTCATGCAGCATTGCGACAATTTCAGCAATTGCCCGGATAATCCGAACTGTTTTTCTCCAGTCAGGAGAATTCCGCTTGAGGTAATCATCCAGCGTTTCATCCTCGATAAGTTCAATCGCGTGATAATAAAGATCTCTCCCGGCGACATTCGCGACATTGGATTCATAGACTTTAATAATGCCCGGGTTATCTATCTCTGACAGTATTTTCCCCTCTCGAAGAAACAGCCTTGTTATTTCAGGATCCTGCCTCGCATGGAACTCATGAATTACTTTCAGTGCAATCTTTTTATTTTTAAAGGTATCAAGAACGCGATATATGCACGCCTCGCCGCCTCGAGCGATTTCCTCAATGATTTCATACTTGTTAATCTTCTCGCCTTTTGAGAGCAAGTGACAATAGACCCCGAATATTCACGACATGAAAACAACAAGGAAATAATAAAAAGCACTCCCGGCTGGATTCGAACCAGCGGCCCACTGCTTAGAAGGCAGTTGCTCTATCCACTGAGCTACGGGAGCTTGCAACAATAGTGATTATAACATATATATTAACTATCTTGAGACACTGGTGTCCGGTTAAGTTATTGACCAATTGCCGGATTGATGATTAACAGAAGATATACCGGCTTATTGGGATTTTCAGACATGAACCGAAAGTGAACACCGAATCGTTCTATCCGTAAAAAGGGGACAGTCCACATAGGCTTCAAATCTGACGTTATCAATATACCATACTGCAAACCCTCTTTTATACTGTATTTATTCACATGGTTGGG
>JAGGVT010000160.1 GCA_021157815.1 bacterium
CTCCGCAGCAGAAACTGCGCCCATGATTACGAGCCATTTCCCCAACCTCGACACCAATCGCTTTTAGAATTTCTCTCGGCGGATCATAAATTGAATTATGGCGTCCAAGGTAGCATGAGTCATGATAAACAGCTCGCGTTTCCAGTTTTCTCTCAATCTTAAGTTTACCGTTTTGAATCAATTCCCAGATTAGTTCGGTAGAGTGTTTAACCTCAACATCCCAGCAGAAATCGGGAGATTCCTTTTTAATTTCATTGATGAACTGCGGATACTCATTCTTGATTGTATTAAACCCGTGCGGACAGCATGTAACAATTTTCTTAATTCCATATCCGACCATTGTCTCCATGTTCTGCTTTGCCAGGATTTGATAGAGATATTCGTTGCCCATTCGACGTGCTGAATCGCCGCAGCATTGTTCCTCGACTCCAAGAATCGCGAACTTAATCCCGGCAGCTTTAAGAATTTTAGCCATCGACTGCGCGATTATTTTGTAGCGTTCATCAAAAGAGCCGGAGCATCCGACATAAAAACAGTATTCTATATCCTCTCCGACTCCATCACTGTAAACGGGAACATTAAACCCTTCAGCCCAATCACCTCTGCTGTCGAATCCGATACCCCATGGATTGGAGTTTGTTTCGATATTCTGAAGTGCGATCTGTCCCTCCTCCGGCAGATTACCCTCCATGAGAGTTAAGTGCCGTCGCATGTCCACGATTTTCTGAATGTGCTCATTCATTACGGGACATTCAAACTCGCATGCGCCGCATGTTGTGCATGACCAGATTTCATCAAATGACTGCTGGTCCTTGCCATCTCCAATAAGCGCCATTCTATCTTCAGTGCCGGGCGGTTTATAACCTTCTTTTATCATCATGTGTTTCAAGTCAAGGTGAAGTTTTTTCGGTGAAAGAGGCTTGCCGGTTATGTTTGCCGGACAGACAATCTCGCATCTTCCACATTCCTGGCACGTGTTAGCATCGAGCAACTGTTTCCATGTGTAATCGGGAATAGTGTTCACTCCCCACGATTCCTGTTCCTCAATATCCGCGATTTCCTGAACCGTGCCCATTTTATTCAGTCGAGCAAAAAACACGTTAAAGGGACCTGTCATGATATGCTGATGTTTTGATATTGGCAGGAAAATAAGGAATCCGAAGAAAATAGCATAATGAAACCACCAAGAGAAACAATAAGCGTACAGGGTGTTCGATTCATGCCCCTCTCCGATTCCAAGCGCTCCCCAGATAATCGCTGCCAGTTTGCTTAAATAACCTCCCGGCATTTCAGCGCCCATTCGTATTTCAGCGCCGCTTATCATCAGGTCGGTTATCATCATGACGGCGATAAGCCCAAGTATAATCAAAGCTTGTGCTGATAATTCCAGCTCTTTTGGTTTTACAATCAGGCGGCGTGCAAAAGCGTAAACCATCGCAAAAAGAACAAGAAGAATAAACACGTCTGCCAGGAAGTGATACCAGGCATAGCCAATGGTAAACGGCAGATGGACATCCCCGAATCCGCTTAAAAGAAAATTGAGTATGGTCAGCGACAGGATTAGAAAACCGTAGAATATCAATATGTGAATCAAACCGACGGCTGGCCTGAGAAGCAGTTTTTTCTGTCCGAGCACGATTGTTATCACATTGAGAATACGCTCACCGATTCTGTCCCATCTGATTTCCGGCTTGCCTTGTGAAATGAGTTTGATGATTCTTTCATAGACATAGTATAGAAACACACCTGTAAGAATCATACTGAGAATTATGTATAAAACTGCGAAAGCAGTCCCACTTCCGGGTATTAGGAATTCAGGCATGAGAGAAATTCTCCTGAGTACAGAAATCAGCCGGGACTCCTTGTTCAACATTTCACAATTTGCTGAACGGGAATGCCGGACAAAAGAAAAAATCAGTATGACAAACAGTTAAAAATGTGTCAAGACAACGAGGGCAGTCGGGACATAAAAAAAGGACAACCGCTTATGCGGCTATCCTTATGATTGCTTTTTGAAAGCTCACAATCACTACGATGGACAGCAAAACTTGTCCTTAACGCTAGTTCTGATAGCTTGAAACCGCTGCCAGTTCATCCTCGAAAATCTGGAAGACTTTGTTCAGCCTTGTCAGTTCGAAAATGCTTTTGACCTCATCCTGCAGGCCCCAGATTCTGAGGTCGCCGGATAACCTGTTGGCGTTTTTCAATCCGCTGACCAAAACACCAAGGCCGGCTGAATCCATGTATGGAACAGCGGATAGGTTAATCAGAATCAGGGATTTGCCATCGGTTATTTTCTCGTTGATTTTCTCTTTCAGGATACTCGCGCTTTTGGCATCAAGGTCACCCTGAACATCGAAAATAAGGACTTTACCTTTTTCTCTTGTTGATATATCCATTTTAGAATAAATCCTTGCTCAAAGATTAAACAGCAAAGAATCAATACTCATATTTAATATCATTTGAAATCATAAAATTTTGCAAACTGTCAGCATGAAGATTTGCAAATTATTCCATGCCGCCCATTGGAGGCGTGCCGCCGCCCATCATTCCGCCCATCATTGCGCTGAAATCAAATGGAACAGGAGTGCCGGTGATTTCGCTCGCAGCGCCGGATGGCTGGAAACCGGTCATGTCAACGTTGATATCCATGTCAACACTCTCTTCTGTATCCTTGATATTCATCGCGAATTTCAGGAATGCTGAAACCGGAATTGAATCATCCGCGTAGGTTATGCCTTTTGCATAACCGCCTTTCTCGCCGCCTTCGAATGTGCAATAGGTGGCGTTAGGATAAGCATTGCCGGCTACTGTAATACTCTTTTTTCCACAGTCGAATTTGACATCCGGTGTTTTTTCTTCCATTTCATCCATGGGCATTTTATCTACCATGGCGTCGAAATCCATACCAGTCATCATCTGAGAGAGACCTTCCATTGCCATGAAATCGATTATCTGCGGCTCGTCGCTGTTTAGCTGGAAAACAACCTTTTGGATGAGTTTGCCTTCGGCAAATTCCTGCATCGCGGCCTTTGGGTCTTCCTGGAATTTTGTCGGATCCTCAATTTGCTTTAAGAGGAGTTTCACCCTAAGCGTTTGAACCATTCCAGCCGCTTCAGGCGGCAGTCCAGTGAGGTTCTTGGCATCAAACTCAAGCCAGTAGAAATCATTGCCTTCAATTGTTTCTTTTCCGACCAAAGCCATTCTGAGATCACAACCGAACGGCTGGTCCGTATCCGGTATGCCGCTGACTGAAATCGCGTAGTTTACAGACTGCCCGACTTGCCAGTCAGGCGGGTTGATTTCGGGAAACTTGAAATCACCAAACGGATTAAATTCCGCTTGAACCGGTGTGGACAAACCAACCAGCATAAGTCCCAAAAACATTAGTGGTAAAACTTTCTTTAACAGGTGCATCTTCATCTCCTTAAACTTAAATTTGCTTAAATTTAGTTAAATGTTACATTTGGCTCATAGTAACATTGAGATTATCGGATGTAAAGATAACCGTTGCAGTAAAATCCATGCTCAATGAACCATCAATTATGACTACCTAATACTGTGATTGGTTTCACGATCTTACTTGAAATTCCTGACAATTGTAATTTCGTTTCCAGTCTCATTAAATGAAACCTCATCCATGACCTCGCGAGTGATATAAACGCCTCTTCCATATTGGTTCAGGACATTATTCTCCAGAGTAGGGTCAGGAAGATTTTCATATTCGAACCCCTCGCCCATATCGCGTATTTTGAAAATGCATTGTTTTGAGTCTATAAGATAGCTAACATGCACCGGTTCGCTTGCTTTTCGCTTGTTGCCATGCTTTTGCGCGTTAATGACACACTCATCGACAGCGAGCCGGATATCAAATATCGTATCCTCATCCAGGTTTGTTTCACCAAGTTCAATAATGATTGAATCTATCATCTCATCGAATCCTCTTGGTGGAATTTCCCATGTTGTCCACATGTTCGGAACCACGGAGAAGATTGCGATTGCGATATCATCCGCGCATTTCGCTCCCGCACTGAAATTCTCAATATCCCGAATCAGGGCATCAAGAATATCCCCGCCCGGTTTTTTCCCATTACTTTTAAGAAATGCAATCAGGCGTTCGTGCCCGTAACG
Source organism: bacterium (assembly GCA_021157815.1). Taxonomy (GTDB): domain Bacteria; phylum JAJVIF01; class JAJVIF01; order JAGGVT01; family JAGGVT01; genus JAGGVT01. Next base: position 4,132 of record JAGGVT010000160.1, read on the forward strand.
CTCACCATCCGGATTAACAGTGTCAGTCAAGCCATCCGTATATAGAAACAAATGATCATCATCTTTAAGTTGAATCTGCTGAGTCTGGTAAAAAGAATTTGCGAACATACCAAGCGGAAGCCCCTCGCCTTTAAGCGTTTCCATCTCGCCTTTCTCCGCGCGATAAACAAGCGGTAATTCATGCCCGGCGCGTGAGTATGTAACCGTGAGATGCGTAACAAGAATTCGGGCGTAAAACGCCGTGGCGTACCAGAAATCACTCTTGAACCTGCTGTGAAGCATGGAGTTGATAAGTGCCAGCAGTTCGCTCGGCGGACGCATAAGCTTTGCTTCCTGCATGAAAAACGTGTGAATTAAAATCGCCATCAAACTTGCGGGTATTCCCTTGTCAACCACATCACCGATTACAACGCCAATCGCGTTTGGGCTTAGCTCGGTTATCGAGAAAAAATCGCCCGCGAGGTCATCCGCCGCTTTCAAATATGTATGGACATCAATCCGTTTTTTCTGGAAACTTGTTGGGAACAGGTCGCGCTGCAAATCCTGGGCAATCCTGATTTGAGGCCCGTATTTCTCCTCAAGCAGTTTTGCCATTTCACTGTTTACCAGCTCTTTGGTTACATCCTCGCCCTCGATAATAAATCCGCCGGGGAATTCATGCCCGGTGAATTTCCATTGGCATTCCTCGCCGCCTCTTTTTAATGTGTTGGTAAATTCAAACGCTTTGCCGTCATTGGCAAGCTTCATAAGCTTATGGCGTCTTCTGTCGCCAAAAATTCTGCTGTTTTGGAGTGGTTTGTTGATTTCCAGGTTGATGTTGATCTTCAGGGCTTCAGCCATTCGCTTGTTGATATGCACGATATGGCCATCCGCGGACGCGATTAATACACCTCTGGGAGACGCCTCACAGATTTCGAAAAGAGCATCAGGATCCATGCCTGTTTGTTGAGATCTGCTTAAAGGCATCCGCAGGTTCTATCCCTCCCGCCCTCGAAGTTCCTGGACATCTTCTATTAATCGTTCGCTGCCTATCCAGCGAAGACGTGACTCAAGGCCCTCAAGAAAATCGCTTCGCGCCTCACCGCGTAAATCTCGAGAGGCATCCTGTACCGCACTCAGCCATTTCGATTTCATTTGCTCATCTGATTTCATGCTCGATATTATCAGAAGTTTTGCCGCTGTTGACGCCTTGAGCATTGTTTCCGATTCCAGCTCCGGTTTGCTGTAGATATCCTCAAGCTCATATTTAGCCTCATCAGTTCTCTTCAGTGAGATAAGAGCCTCGGCGATATTTATTCTCTGGCTGATAACATCGCGAGTAAGCCCAAGCTCATCATAGGACGCCCTGGCTTCATTGAAAAATTTCAACGCCTGGCTGAGATGCTCATTCGCGTGTTTGCCGGATTCACGCATTTCCGCAATATGAGCGACAAGCCGACCGAGATGGGCGCTGACCCTGGCTTTTTTCTCCCTGTTGTCCTTTTTGCCGCGCTTGTCATCCATCGATTCGATTCTGTCAAGCAGTTCGCGAGCTTCTTCAATCTCCTGAAATTCAAGATGCATCTGCGCTCGATTCATTAAAACCTTCGACAGAAGCACATTTCTCTCAGGTTCATCGAATTCCTTCACGATTTCTTCCGCCCTGATAAATCCGGTCAACGCTCTTGCCTTGTCCCTGAATCGTGTTCTAAGGATTGCAAGGTTCATTATCGCGCTGAATCTCTCTCTCTTTGCGCCATCTCCCGCCTTTTCAAGAATCTCCATGGCTTTCTCATAGCATTTCGCGCTTTCTTCCAGCGAACGCATGTTCTTGTGTATGATCCCGCGGTTGATATATATCCTGCTCAGGTTAAGGTCGCGCTCGTAGGGTGAAATCTTTGTGTCCGCGAGTATCGATTTCTCAGCGGAGACAAGAATCTCAAACGCCTTCGAGGTTTGTCCTGACTGGGCAAAATGCTGGGATTGCCTGAGAATCTCCCTGTAATCCACAAAAGGAGGCGGAGATGGCGGGCGCACTTTAATATTATCGTGTTCCATGACGCACCCTGTTTCTTGATGTAATAAAGAAAACGTAACCCCTCACACTACCAATATCGGTAGTACCGATAAAAAATGTATTATTGATATTTGGTAAATTCATAATTCCCGCTTTATCTTGGTATGAAAAATTTAATAAGGACAAAAGCCGCGCCGCTCGAAAACACCGGAACAATCAGATTGTCAAATCCTCGAACACTGATAGCCTCGAGAAATGTCCCGAAAAGCGAAACTACAGCCGCTATGATTGTCATCTCCGTAATGCTTAACATGGGATGTCCCCAGATAGTCAGCATTATAATCAGCGCGAGATAACTCATAACAAACATCGCGACCGAACCCTCGATACTCTTTCGTTCCCGGAAGAAATGATAGAAATGCGTTCCGAAATTACGCCCGAAGATGCTGGCAGCCGCGTCACCCCATGCCATCACAAGTATTCCGAGAATCGCCGCGACCCGGTCAGGCCCACTATCCCAGAAAATAATCATCACGATACAGAAACTAATCGGAAACAGCATCGTGCCAAGATTGTTGCCATCCTCTTCCTCCATCGCCTTGAAAAACTTGAACTTGTACGACAGCAGGTTGACAATTATAAACACTACCGGCGGCACAAGCGCGAAATACAACGAGTGGAAAATGTAGAATGTCGGAATGATAAAAGTGCCGATTGCGATGTGAACGAATTTGCGCGTGAAATCCTTTTTCAGCTCAAGGTTGTGGCGAATCAACTCAGCTACACCGAGAACCGCCGCGACATACAGGAACGCAAATACTACAGCTACAGGATCTGACATTCACGAATCTCCATGCAAATATTTCCGGCAAGCCCTGAAAGTAAAGGTTTTAAGCGTCAAACCTGCCAGAAGTGAAACAAGGCAATTATATCACCAGTTTGCCAATTAACAAAACGCATGTCGTGAAATTTAACTTAAAATTATCCTGACAGCATTTCAGATTGATATAGCAATTAATAGAGTGCGAAGTTTGGTGGTGAATGTTCAAATCCTCACGTTAAAACTTGCACATGGCGGCGTGGGTTATCCACAGGAATATAGACTGCAAAGTAATGTAGCGCTGGCGTCCCGCCGGCTGTGTCGGAAACGTCCCGTTTCTCTTGCCCTCGGGACGGGGACGCCAGCGCTACGGGCAATACCTAATAAGCGTTGAATGACATTGGATATGAGACAGTATGATTCTGAATCAACTGCTGATTTGTCCCGTCAGCGTTCGCAAGGTAATAGTCACATAACATAGTGCTGAAATCAGTGCGATTGAAGAGTATCATTGTACCGTCGGCGTTGATGTCAGGGTAGTAATAACAGATATCTCCGCCTGCATCGTTGGTTATTTGAACAAAGTGGGGAGTTTGATTCTCCCTGTAAACCCAGACATTGTAACGATATGAATCAACCGCGGATTCACGCAGAAAGACAATGCTGCTGCCATCAGCGCTGGTTTGAATATCCTTTTCTTCTAATAGGACGGTATCTGAAATTTGTTTCCAAAGGTTTGTTGAGATTGTGTATCGGTAAACGTTATAAGTGTAAACATCTACTCTTTTCACCAAATAAACCACGTCTCCGTTAGCTGTCATAACAGGATCCAACTCACCGAATCCATTTGACGGATCTGGAAATATTTCAGTGTTTATGTCTGACATGTCGCGATACGCCAGATCAGCTTCGCCATTATCATAAGAAATATAGGCTATCCTTGAACCATCCGCACAGATGCAGGGACTGAATTCAATAGATGGAGAATACAACCTTGTGGGAAATGTGCCGTAATTTTGTGCGACCCATACCTGGTTGTTCCATTCATAAACAGCCGTTTCACCATTGTCGCACGCGCCGCCGAACTCCCCAAGAATCCAGATGATACTGCTTTCTCCACCTATCTCATGAATATAGTTCACGTGTCCGAATGAATAATTCAGCGATGATGAATAGACGTGAGTCTTGTCGCCAGTGATATAAGTGTTGCTGGAGATTACGTCAGTCTTGTATTGATAGAGCGGTCCCTCGAAATCTGTCCACGCGACTGTATTAAAGAAATTTGTGTCCGTGTAGCTGAACTGCTCCACACCGGGTTGGTGACCGACTTCAATCGGCAAATAATTACAATAAAAAGCATTATTGACATTTGGAGAATATGCGGAGAGAAGCAGATTGTAAACTCCACCCTCTGCGCCCATTGAATTATAGAGATCACATTCCCATTTTTCACTGACCGGATTAAATGCCAGATTAATTGTGGAGCCTTCGAGAGGAGCAGCATATAGTGCGACTTGCGCGATATCATCCTGCCAGTCAAGAAGCTCAACCTCAACAAGCATCGAGCCGCCAGTGGAGTCGAGATGTCCGGTGGTTGTTAGTGATGTCATTTCCACAACATCCTTAATGTGTTGCCCTAGTCCGCAAACAGCGATGATATCAAAATCCCAGGATGTGAAACTCTCATAGGCAACATCGATATCCCTGTAAATCAGGTGTCCGGGACCGGCTGGAAATCGTCGCTCCGGATCACCCGGCTCATAGAAATAATAGAATGGGTTAATTATTTCGCCACCTGGAGGATCGAACAAGTTTGTGTAACCGTCCGGTTCCAACATCGTTTTTTCATCGAGATTCGTGAATATTATACGCACATCGTACGGCATTAAGGCGATGGGGTTGGTCAGCCGACACTTAAGATAAATCATGCTCTCATCCGCCCACAACAGGTGGATTTCGAAACAACCGCCCGGGCACATTGGCAGGTAATCTGTGAAATTGAAATTAGCCATTTCCCGCGATTCGGATATCGTGACTTCCTTCGTTTCAGGATCGATTGAACAATGCCACGCGCCGAACAGCTGCGCTCCATCGTCAGATTCGATTATCTGCGCAACCTCATCTGAAGGCAGCGTTGGATTGTTCTGCTCCATCGCTCCATTTGAGCATGCAATGCCCATAAGAGCAAATATGGAGACCAGTACTACAGCCAGTAGTTCAGTTTTCATTTTCCATCACTCCGCATATTGGTGAGTTTAATCAATAAAGAATAGTTTACCAGATAGTAATTATACTGATAATATTTGGGTTTATCAAGTTGCGGAAAAATAGGGACAGTTACCTATTTTATGTCGCCGATAAACACTGGCAACTTGACTTTGGCTTAACCATGCGGTTTATAAAACAGGTAACTGTCCCTATTTTTCTATTTATACCTCAACCTGACAGTAAAATGCCGGAGGTGTTCGGATTCGTAGGTTATTTGCATGCCTTTCATGCTGGATGCTCTATCGACTAGTTTCGCGGCTGAGTTGGCAACGTGGTCGAGGTGGGTTTGCGTGTACATGCGTCGCGGGATTGCGAGGCGGACAAGTTCGAGCGGGGCGATTCGGTTTTTTCCGGTTTTCGGGTCGCGTCCAGCCAATAGAGTTCCAATCTCAACCGCGCGGACTCCGCCTTCGATATACAGTTCAACAGCGAATGTGTGCGCGGGGAATTCCTCGACATCGATATGCGGAAGCATGGTTTTGGCGTCAACGTAAACCGCATGGCCGCCGAACGGTTTCAACATCGGGATTCCGCTTTCCTCCATTTTTGAACCGAGATATGCGACCTGCCCGGTGCGATATCGCAGGTAATCAACATCAGTCGCTTCACGAAGTCCCTGAGCGATTACATCCAAATCACGCCCGGCAAGTCCGCCGTAAGTTATATAGCCCTCATTAAGAATAAGATATTCTTTCAACGGCTGGAATATTTCCTCATCGCGAGTAGTGATTAATCCGCCGATATTCGACAATCCATCCTTCTTTGCGGACATGATGAAACCATCGGCGTAACTCATCTGCTCAAGCAGAATTTCACGAATCGATTTGGATGAGTATTCGCTGTCCCGATCATGGATGAAGAAAGCGTTTTCGGTCATGCGCGCGGCATCGAAATAAAACGGAAGTCCGTATTTATCCGCAAGTTCACGGGTCTGCCTGATATTATCCATGCTTACAGGCTGTCCGCCTAGAGTGTTGTTGGTGATTGTAAGGAGAATCAGCGCGCATGCATCTTTCCCTTTTTCCTTTATGAAAGCATCCGCGGCATCGATGTCCATATTACCTTTGAAAGGTGCTTCGAAAGTTGGATCGAGAGTTGTTTTAGGAATGAAATTAACTGGGATAGAACCGCGGGCATCGATGTGTCCGGTCGTTGTGTCGAAATGCCCGTTTCCGAGGACATACTGCCCCGGCTGCGCCATTACCGCGAAAAAGACCTTCTCCGCGCCGCGTCCCTGATGCGCTGGGAGAACGAGTTCAAATCCGGTTAGCTCTTTTACAGATTCCAGCAGACGGTAATATGATCGCGCTCCGGCGTATGATTCATCACCGAGCATCAACGCGCTCCACTGTTCCTGGCTCATCGCTCCCGTGCCGCTGTCGGTTAGAAGGTCAACGAGTATTTCTTCAGCTTTGAGGTTAAACACGTTGTAATACGCATTTGCAATCAGTTTCACACGTTGCTCGCGTGTGGTCGATTGAATCGGTTCGATCATTTTAATTCTGAACGGTTCCATTGGGTAATCAACAGACATTAACAAACCAGCCTTTCCGTCAAGCGGTTTTGAATAACTCATACCAAAGATGCAATATTAAGAGAAAATGGGGTAATTGGCAACCGGGAAAATTTATGACAGTAAAAAGTCTTGTTGTTATTGGGGGTGTGAGGATAATCTTCACGTTAGGGTACAGCACGGAAATTATCTCAGAACTTCATTATAAGCGAAGAAGTTTGTCATTCTGAGCGCAGCGAAGAATCTATGAGTTGCTGTGTTGATTATTAAACCTAATGGGCACAATTCGTATCGTCGAGAATAGATCCTTCGCTTCGCTCAGGATGACAGAAAATGTGGGTTCTGAGACACCTTCCACGCTGTGCCCCTACGATTTAATCTAGAAATCCAACATGCTCTCTTGATGAGGGTTCAACCTGAAATCGGATATCTGTTTCTGAATGCCGTTTTGTAATTCGTTGATGTCCTGAGCTGCTGATTTATCCTCTAAAGACCGGATAATCGATTCACTCAATCCAAGTCCGCCATTTGTTTTAGACATTTCATTGGCAATCTGCTCGAAGAACATGTCCATGTACATCTTGCTTCCCGGCGTTTCACCAAACAGTCCGCTTTTCATATTAGCCGAATGAAATTTCTTCAGGATTGAATACATGAAATACGCTTCCATATCCTCAGAAACTTTTTTCAACTGCGCGACTTCATCCGGCTTGTGCAGTTGCTTGTCTAATGCAATGGATTTGTTTTCCAGAGTCGCTTTAAAATCGCTGGTTTGGCTTTCGCTGTCGGAATGTGCAGGCTGCGCAGCATTCCGCATGTTGGGCGACTCGGGAGGAGGCAGCGGACCAAACGGATATTTAATGCCGGGAATGTCCATTTAGATTATCTCCAGTTCAGCTTCCAGAGCGCCAGCCGCTTTTATTGCCTGGAATATCGCGACAATATCCTGCGCGGTTGCTCCCATTTGGTTAAGAGCGCTGATCAGATTTTCACTTGTTACCTGAATAAACTCCGCGGCACCCTCGGCGACTATAATCCCGGATTCAGGCACCACAGCAGTCGCCCCTCTTGAAAGCGCGCCCGGCTGGCTGATTCCAAATGACTCCGATACGCTCACCGTGATATTTCCATGCGCGATACTGACCGGCATTATTTTTACATTGCCGCCCAAAACGATAGTTCCGTTTTTTTCGTTTATTACAATTTTCGACGGCGCATCCACTCCGATTTCAATCTGCTCGATCTGCGCGATGAATCCAATCGGATTGCTGTATGATTCACGAGGAATCCTCATTCTAATTGTGGATGGGTCAACAGCTGTCGCTTTTGATAACGGATAAATTTTGTTAATCGCGCGCGCGGCGCATGTCGCGGTTGTGAAATCGCTTTTACGAATTATCCATGTCAGAATTTCTCCATCGCTGAATGTAAACGGAACCTCACGCTCGACAACAGCGCCGGATGGAATTCGCCCGACTGTAAGGAAATTCTTTTTAACTTTCGCGCCTGACTGTCCGGATGCTCCGAATCCGCCAAGTGTAATCGCTCCCTGCGCGACAGCGTATATCTCACCGTTTGCCGCCTGCAGCGGAGTCATTACAAGCGTGCCACCCTCGAGTGATTTCGCGTTTCCCATTGCCGAGACTGTTATGTCAATCAAACTGCCGGGTTTCGCGAACGGCGGCAGGTCGGCTGTTACCATGACGGATGCGAAATTCTTCACCCTAATATCGGACGGGCTTGCCGCGATTCCCAGATTATTCAGCATATTAGAAATCGCCTGCGCGGTGAATTTAACCGAGTTTGTGTCATCGCCTGTTCCGCTTAATCCGGTTATTAGTCCAACACCAAACAACTGATTTTTCCTGACTCCCTGAAGGCGCGCGATATCTTTCAGGCGCACTTGCACCAGGTTTTTTGGAATATTATCAATAACAACCGGTTTTGTTCTTGCCGGCGCGGCTGTTGTTGCAGGTGTGGAGTCAACAGTGTCTATAAGGAAACTGTATTGACGCGATTTATTGTCGCTGTCTGAATCCTGCCCGAAAGCGGGACATGCGAGCAACATAATAAATAGTATATATAACGCTGTTCTTATAATCATGGTTATTTCCTTTGTTTAAAATATCCAGTTAAATATTTTTGAAAGAAGTCCCGGCTTCTGGCGAGATGCAACAGGACCTTTGCCCTTATAGAAAATCTCAGCATCAGCGATTTGAGTCGAGAAAATTGTATTAATCGGCGTGATATCCAGCGGACGAACTACTCCCGTCACAACCATTTCCTGATTTTCCTCATTGACTCGCACGTTGCGTGTGCCCTCAATAATGAAATTCCCGTTCGGGAGAACCTCTATTATCGTGGCTGTCATTCGTGTTGAGAAACTGTTTTTGCTGGATGTTTCCCCGGAGCCGTCAAAACTCTCATCAGGATTAATATCCAAATCCTTCAATGGCCAGATCGGTTCAAAGAAATTCGGCGCGAGATAATCCAAAAAACCCTCTATCTTCACGCCGCCATCCATGTCAACCTTCTTTGCGAATTTGCTGTTTCCCTTCGATGACGCTGTTGTTGACTCAATCACGATAATAGTCAGGATATCTCCCACCATTCTCGCGCGAAGATCTTTGAATAAACTGGCACCGCGAGCGTCAAACAGCGATTCCGCTTGAACAGCGGCAATCGTATTCAACGGCAGAATCAGCAAAATCGAAATAATAATTATCGTTATTGTTTTCATTTTATTGTACCTCTTTATTAATCCCCTGGGAACGCAACCGGCCCGGTCACACTCCGGTCGCTATAACTCAACCTCACCATCGCCTGTTACCTCACATACAATGGTTTTCCTGCTTTTCTCGTTCAGCACTTTTATTCGTTCGTGAAGTTTACCGGATTCAAGCGCTTTTCCAATCATCGTTAGCATAAGACCGTTATGATCGAAAAACACAATAACCCTGTCACCCTTGTGAATGATATCCGGCGTTACCATCAGATTCCTGTCGAGTTCACGCCCGGCACGGCAGTTTACTTTTAAGACAAAACTGTCAATTTCATCGTCCTTGTAAACAGGCACCCTGACTGAACTTGTTGAAAGGTCGCGCCATGCGAATTTGTACGCTTCTGTATCGTTCAAACTCTCGCCGCGTTTTATATCTCGTGTTGCGACAGCCACCGGAACCTCGATTCCGATATATACCCTCAATTCAAACCGCCGTATTGTCTTACCCCCTGACATCAGCACTACCTGGAAATTGTCGCTTTTCAAAAGTGAATTTCTCTTCCTGTCAACAATTCTGATTTCTATTGCGCCCTCGGAACTGACTGTATCCATTATTCGTTTTGAATACAGCCTGTGAGGAACATCAGAATAAACCTCGTGCTGCGACAGGAATTCCCCAAAAACGCTGAGCATTTCATCATGTGAAACCTGATATTTCACCTGCTCAGCGCTTGCGGGAGGCGACAGCGTGAGAAGCGCCAGCAGAATCAGAAGCGCTGACACAATGGTGATAGCAGCCATCGCGATTTTCGTTATCGTGCGTTTCTTTTCAAGTTTAGAGTCACTCATAGCTTATCTCCTTAACTGGTTCGCCATCTGCAGGATTTCATCAGCGGTCTGGACAGCTTTGGAATTGGTCTCAAATCCACGCTGTGCGAGAATCAGATTAATAAGTTCCTCAACGATACTGACATTCGACTGCTCGATATACCCCTGAGAGATAGTGCCAAAACCGTCCTCACCGGGATTTCCCGCCTGCGGAGAACCGGACGCGTCCGTCTCGACAAACAGGTTCTTGCCCATTGCCTTGAGTCCGCCGGGATTCTGGAATCGCGCGAGTTGAATCTGCCCGACCTGGGTCATCGCGGTTTGGCCGGGAAGCATGACCGACACATTGCCATCCGGCGCGACATCGACTGAAATCGCGTTTTCCGGCACGACAATATTTGGATTAAGCTGCAATCCATCGGATGTTACAATGTTTCCAGTGCCGTCCAGTCTCATGGTGCCGTCGCGCGTGTACGCGGTGGAACCGTCCGTCATGAGTACCTGGAAGAAACCGTCGCCCTCGACTACGAAATCGAGCGCGTTTCCGGTGTGTTGAAACGCTCCCTGCGAAAACAGTTTTTCTGTCGCCACAGGTTTTACACCCAGGCCGACTCTCAAGCCGGTTGGCTGCTGCGCTCCGGACAGTGTTGTCGAACCCGCCTCACGATATGTCTGATAAAGCAGATCCTGGAAATTGATCCTGTCCTTTTTGAAACCGGGAGTGTTCGAGTTGGCGATATTATTCGCCACGACGTCCACATGCATCTGCTGGGCCTGAAGCCCACTGGCTGCGGAGAATAATGCGCGGATCATATTTACGTCCTCCGGTAGACATAAAGCCCTCTCAATCAATCAAGGGCTTCCGACCTCCCCGAAGGGACCAGTCGGTTAAGGTAATTTAATCTTCCAAATAAATCCTTCTCACAAACCGTATCGGAAACTTCATGGAGGGACTTTAATTCTGATTCAATTTAATTTAGAGTTTTTTTTGGTGGATTTAGTTTTTCAACCTGGGAGCGCTGGACTCTGGCCGGCGCACAAAGGCGTCCTCGCCTTTTTAGGGGAGCGCTTTCGCGCTCCCAGGGGTTGGAACATTTAATTTTGCACTCCATAGTCGCCTTTTCAGGATTTTACAATCGACAGCAACACCAGCGTTTAGTTGATAGTATTACTTAGGAGTTAACAAAGCAGGTTACCTTTTAAGTATTTTCAAATGGGAGTTTTGGTTGATTAACCTGAGGTTTCTCAATTACCAGTGCAGGATTGCCTGCTATAATATTTTTTGAAAGCAGATGTTCATCAAACGTATTGAACAACTTAATTTTATCAATCATCGCAGTAGATATATGGATTGCATCTTTTGGTTTTATACCAAAAGACCACACTATCTCACGAGCAAATTCAGCAATATGAATGGTTACATTTTTAACTGCAATATAATCACTCCTGAAAAACAATACTACTTTATCCTTATCCTTGACAGGAATGGGTGATTTGCCTTTAATGTAAAGAACCTCAGCAATTGTAAGAGCTGAGGTAACAATCATTATATTTCCTTCTTTAGCCTCTTCTAAAACAGTTTTGCAAAGATCTTTTTTATCAGACTCACCTTTTAACATACCCAAAAAGCAATCTGAATCCCAGTATCTGATTTCCTTTTGAACTTTTTTCACTAATAATTCTCCAGAATACCAATTACACTGTGGAAATCAGGAATATCATCCGCTTCTGGGAAAGGAATGACATTATCAACTGTAATACTGACTGGGGTTCCATCCTTTTTATATCTGATGTCTCCAAAAACCTCTATTCGCTTTCCAAATAATTTAAACATACTACTAAGCTTGTTCTCATCTATCCAACATCTTATAGCTTTATCCCAAACAGGTTCATATAATACAAAATGAGGTTTTTCTCTCATACTAATTGTGTGCAACCAACCTTCGACAGAACCGTAAGCTTGCCCTGCTCTCAAAATCTCCTTTGTGTGTTCGATTATATTGTTTGTGATGTTTACTGGCTTAGATCGTCCTAAAATTGAAATAGATAAATCTGTTCCTTTGCTTTTTCCCAAAATCCCTGCCAGTTGTTGAGCATGCCTGATCGCCTTATCAGAAAAATATCTTGGTTCCTCAATTTTTTCTTCGAGTATTCTTAATCCTTGCTGGACAGAGTCTTTTACTAATTCCACTTTTCGAGCCTTACAATCCTGGTGTTGTTTAAAAACAACTTCAGTGCTACCTTCGCGAACCTGAATAATCCATTTTATTAACGATTCATCTTCACATATTTCCTCTGTCACTGCTTTAATAATTTTGAAAAACTCATTTACGCCATCAATAAATACTTCAGGCAACAAATCATGCCCTTCAAACTTGATAGTCAATTCATTATTTTTGTCCTTGGATTGCATCACATTAATATTTTAACTCATTTAGAATGAAAAGATAAGGGGCTTTCGATATATTACTCCCGTTTTTAATATTTGCTTATCACTAAATAACATTGGCTATCTTGATTATATCTTGAACATTGAATGCTTGTTGTTTTCCAAACCCGTTTAATTATCACTCGCTAGCATACCGTTCCTACCTCCTAGCTCTCTTGTCGTGAGTACCCGTAATTTCAACAACCTACCCTTACCCACTCCGAATCTGCGCCCTAACCAGCACTACCCCTATCGCCAGAAACACAAGCGCGAACGCAATCAGCATTCCGAACTGGGGCAACATACCCATTAGGCCCTGGTGCTGCCAGAATACGTTGTGGAAGCCGTCAACCGCCCATGTTACAGGCGAGATGACTCCAATTTGCAGAAGTATTTTCGGCATGATGAAACGCGGCACCATCGCGCCGCCGATCGCTGAAAGCGCGATTATAACAAGCGGAGCGAGGCTTCCAATCTGCTCCTCTGATTTCGCGATTCCCGCCAGCATTACACCCAGCCCGCTTGCCATGAGTGATGTAGCGAATGCCATGAGGAATAGCTGTCCGGGATATGACCATATTTCCAGTTTAAAAACGATCCAGCCGAAAATCAGCATGAAATAAACCTGAATCAGGCCGGTTGTCATGAGTCCGAGCAGTTTTGCCGCCATGATTCCCTCTACGCTTAACGGCGATGTCAACAGGCGTTTGAGAGTTCCGCTTTGCTTTTCACGCAACAGCGTACCCGCGCCGAATGAGATTCCGAATAGAAGGAACATGACCATCGCGCTGACAACGGATTGCACGTACCCCGCGGATGAACTTATATCCTGGCCCACTACCTGTTCGCTTGATATTTTAATCGGCAAATCATCGAACATGGCATCCATTGATTGCGCGCCGGATTTTTTGTCGGAATTATCCTTATCTGTTTTAGCGCTTCCCATCTGCGGAACGATGTATTTATCAATATAGAATCTCGCGACTTTTATATTCTCCTCGCTTTCACCCTGTTGCCTGAGAAGTTTTTCAATCATGTTGGGCATGAAGTATTCACCGATATCAGCCGTGAATAGCATTTCCTGCATCTTGCCCTGAATCAAACCGTTTTCGAGTTGGTTGGAGGGGTCGTAAATCAGTTTCAAATCGGCATCGTCGCCGGCGATTACCTTATCCCCGAAACCGGTGGGAATAATCAGCGCCACGGAACGCTTTCCGCTTTTGACGTGTTTGTATGCCTCCTCCTGAGTAACTTCCTTCAATATGAGAACGTCATCATCGCCAACCGCTTTCACAATCTTTCCGCTGATTTCAGATTTATCGTTGTCGGCGACATCAAAATAGATTTCAAGATCCTCAATGATGCTGCCGCTCCCGCCGCCGAAAGTAAATCCGAAAATTAAAGCCATCAAGACAGGGACAATAAATGACATAATCACAGCGCCCCTGTCGGAGAAAAACAGTTTCATATCCTTGATATAGAGGTTAAACAGAGGACCCATCAGTCGCGAAGCTCCTTTCCTGTGAGATGCAGGAACACGGTTTCGAGATTCGGCTTGCGAATTGTCGCGCTGGTTATATCACAATTTTTGGATGTAATCGAATTCATAATTTTTTGGAGTTTCGCCCCGCCATTCGCGGTTTGAATAATGAGCCTGCCGTCAATGAATTCAACCGTGCCGTCATCGACAATCTGCTTTAAATCACCATCCGAAAGCGCGCCCTGAATTTCAAGTTCGATAACGTCCTTTTCGCCGATGATATCTATGAGTTCGTCAACAGTGCCTTTCGCGATAATCCGCCCCTGATCGATTATCGCTATATGTTTGCATAACCGTTCAGCTTCATCCATGTAGTGCGTTGTGTATAGAATAGTCATGCCGTCGTTCGCAAGATTTTCTACGAGATCGTAAATCAGATTTCTGGATTGCGGATCAATCCCGACCGTAGGCTCATCCATCATAACAATTTCAGGTTTGTGGATTATTCCGGCTGCCAGGTTTAATCGTCGTTTCATGCCTCCGCTGTATGTTTTAGCTCTATCATTCCTGCGGTCATGCAATCCGGTGAATTCCAGCAGTTCATTCGCGCGACTATCCAGATCAGAGCCTTTCAAGCCGAAAAGGGAGCCGAAGAATTTCAGGTTCGCGATTCCGGACAGATTTTCATAGATGGCAAGTTCCTGCGGCACGATTCCGATTTTACGCTTGAACTCATACGATGCGGGATTGAGCGGTTCACTGTCGATGAAAATCTCACCGCCATCGATTTGATGAAGCCCTAGAATTGCCAGTATCAACGTGCTTTTACCAGCACCGTTGGGCCCGAGTAAACCAAACACGCAATTCGCGGGAATTCTGAGTTCAGCGCCGTTTAACGCGGTGATGTCGCCAAACCGCTTAACTACATTTTTAGCCTCAATACGATATTCAGTCGATGCGCCCATATTCCCTCCCATTCTCAAGCGCTTTTTTCACAGGTGCGAAACTTCGTCGATGATATTTTGTCGCACCGAATTTCATCAATGCCTCGAAATGTTTTTTCGTTGGGTATCCGAAATGGCTGCTGAATCCGAATTCGGGAAATTCATCCGCAAGTTTGAGCATGTACCTGTCGCGCGTAACTTTCGCAATTATACTGGCAGCCGCTATCGATGCGCTTTTCGTATCACCTTTCACGATTTGCACCTGCGGTTGGAGTCCGTGCACCGGACGGTTGCCATCGACCAGATAAATCGCGTTTTCCTCGTTCAGTTCTTTCGACGCCTTGAACATGCCAAAAAGCGCCGCATTCAGAATGTTGATTCTGTCTATCGTTGCGACATCGATAATCGCGACCGCCCATTTAATCGCGCCAGCGGTGATGCGGTCATAAAGCAATTCTCTTTTTTGCGGTCTGAGTTTTTTTGAATCGTCGATGCCGTCGATTGGATTGTCCAAATCGAGAATACAAGCCGCGGAAACCACAGGCCCCGCAAGCGGCCCTCGCCCAGCCTCATCAAGCCCGACAACGACTGCGCCGTTTTGCGCGTAATGGCGGTCGAATTCGTAATGCGGATATCTCGCGGATGAAATCACAGGTTCGCCCGATATGATAATGCACAAACGCGCGTCGGGCAAATACAAGTTAGGCTCGTAGCGCTGGCGTCCCGGGGTTCCGCATAGATAGCCGCTTCCCCGGCATGCCTGATTCACCTTATAGATAATTGTTTCTTTAGTTCGGGACGGCATGACCGGGTTACGGGAAAAATAGGCTTTTTCAACAGCCCCGGGACGCCAGCGCTACGAGAATGCAAGGGAAAATGATAGAATATTCGCGTGAACCTATTACAGGCGCTCGCGTGTCTATATGATATACATGTATACTCGCATACACGTTGAGTGTTTTGAGTGTGTGTACTAACCAAACTACAGGATGTCGTTTTGCTGGTAATCATTAGCATACCGCTTAGCTTTTTCATCTACGTGATTTTCTCATGGGCAATCGCGGGACCGATGGCTGGCATGTATTCATACGGGCAGGAGCAGATTGGCGTGATTACAGCATTTGCACTTCTTGTGATTTTTTCTTTTATCTCAGGATTCCTCGGCGGATACATCTCACGTGAGCGGATTGGCCCGCTTTTCGGCGGGATAATCACCGCGATTTATATCCTGAGCTACAACGACGGCACCCTGATAAGCAAAGCGATTTTTTACGCTCCGTACGCAACGCTTGGTTCTGATGATGTCCTTCTGGGCATCTCCAGTATTCTCTTCTTCTTCCTCTGGGGAGGGAAACTCGGGGAACAGTATGGCTTTCGAAAAGACAGAAGCCGACTGCTCCCCGAAGGTGTATAGCCTCATTTTCCCCTTTTGCCAGGGATTTTAATCCCATGTCTCAAACCAACTTTCTTGATTGTTTTTTTTACATTACCCCGTTGGGGCAAAAACTGAATGAGGTATAATACGCATCATGAAAAATCATAAACGGCCTGATAAAGCAAGCATTATGGAACGCGCCTACGACCCGGCTGAGGTCGAGAAGGACTGGTATGAATTCTGGGAAAGCGGCGGTTATTTCGCCACGACAGGAGAGGGAAAGAAATTCAGCATGGTAATACCGCCTCCTAATGTTACAGGTGATCTGCATATCGGCCATGCGCTGAATCTGGGACTTCCCGATGTTATCATTCGCTACAAGCGCATGTGCGGATTCGATACGCTGTGGCTTCCCGGTGTGGATCATGCGGGAATCGCGACGCAGACAGTCGTGGAGCGAAAACTTCTCGAAAAGGGGATTAAAAAAGAGGAACTCGGGCGTGAGAAATTCCTGGAGGAAGTCTGGAAATGGAAAGACTCGGCGTATGACTATATAACGAACCAGATGCGAAAAATGGGATTCAGCGTTGACTGGTCGCGCGAGCGATTCACACTCGATCCCGGACTGGCGCGCGCGGTGCGTGAGGTTTTCGTGCGCCTGTATGAAAAAGGCTGGATTTATCGGGGAACGTACATGGTGAACTGGTGTCCGGTCTGCCAGACTGTCCTCAGCGATCTTGAGGTCGAACATGTAGATATCGAGGGTGGTTTGTACGACATCACTTATCCGCTTGAGGGCGGCGATGGCAATACGGGCATTACTGTCGCGACAACGCGCCCTGAAACAATGCTGGCGGATACTGCGGTTGCGGTTAATCCGAACGATAAGCGTTATAAAAAATTGATTGGCAAGAATGTAATTCTTCCTCTGATGGATAAACCGATTCCAATTATCGCGGATGATTATGTCGATATCGAATTCGGAACCGGCGCGTTGAAAATCACTCCGGCGCATGATCCGAACGACTATGAGGTCGGGCTTCGGCACAATCTGGATGCGCCAATCGCAATCGGCAAGGATGGGAATATAACCGACATTCATTCTAAATATCAGGGAATGGACAGGTATAAAGCGCGAGAGGAAATTCTTAAAGACCTGAAAGAGCTTGGACTGCTTGGGAAAATCGAGAAATTCACTCACGCGGTGGGACATCATGACCGGTGCAAAAACGAGATAGAACCGTACATCTCGACACAGTGGTTCGTGAAAATGGATGAGTATGTCAAACCCGCGATTGAGATTGTCCGCGACGGCAGGTTGAAACTCATCTCGGACAGGTGGTCGAAAGTTTATCTCGACTGGCTTGAGAATATTCACGACTGGTGCATCAGCCGCCAGTTGTGGTGGGGGCATCGCATCCCGGCGTTCTATTGCGATGACTGCAATGAGATTATTGTCGCGCGTGAGGACCCGTCAGAATGCCCGAAATGCGGATCGAAAAATATCCGCCAGGATGAGGATGTGCTCGATACATGGTTCTCAAGCGCTCTCTGGCCGTTCAGTACAATGGGCTGGCCGGATGAAACCGATGATTTAAAGCGATATTACCCTACTGATTTGTTAATCACCGGCTACGATATTATTTTCTTCTGGGTCGCGCGGATGGCGTGGAGCGCAATGGAATTCATGGGCGATGTTCCGTTCCACGAATGTTTCATCCACGGTCTTGTCAGGGATGAACACGGCAAGAAGATGTCGAAATCAACCGGAAACGCTGTTGACCCGCTTGAGACAATCGCGGAATTCGGATGCGACACTCTCAGGTTCACGCTCACAAGTTTGACTTTCAGGGGCAAGCAGGATATCAGCCTCGGGCGGGACAAGCTGCAGTCGAGCAGGTTTTTCATGAACAAACTGTGGAACGCGGCGAAGTTCGTTTTAATGAATCTCGAAAAGCCGTTCAATGCTGAAAAGCTGGACGATATCGAGAAGGAAATCAAGGGATTGAAAAAAGGCGGGCAGCTGAATATCGCGGATGAGTACATTCTCGACAAGTATTACACTGCGGTTAAAAAAGCGACAAATGAACTTGATCGTTATAATTTCGGTGAATATACCTCGACACTCTACCAGTTTTTCTGGGATGAATTTTGCGACTGGTACATAGAATGCGCGAAAACACCGCTACGGTTAAGCGGTGCGAACCAAAAACACGCGCGCTTTATTCTGCAGATGATTCTAATGCGAATGCTGCAGATCCTTCATCCCGCGATGCCATTTATCACGGAAGAAATATGGCTCGAATTTCCCGGACAGTACAAACCGCTGATTGTCAGCGACTGGCCCGGGGTTTACGAGCGATGCATCGATGAGCACGCTCGCGCTAAATTCGAGCAAATCAAATCGGTTGCAAGCGCGATTAGAAGTTTGCGCAAGGATATCGGTTTGAAAGATTCTGCGGAGGCGCGTGTCGCGGTGATGGCATCCGATGAGGATTTGCACGGCCTGTTAATAAGCCAGCAGACAATGATTCGCGATTTGACCAAACTGCAATCGCTTGAAATGATGCCTGCCGGTTCGGATGATCCTGAAAATTCAATATCACTCGAACTCGATGATGGCACTTCCGATAAGCCATCCACGAAAGTTTTTCTGTTAATCGATGACCCATCGATACTTGACACTCAAATCAAGCGTCTCGAAAAAGAGGAAGCGAAAATCGGCAAGTATGTCGAATCGCTGAAAGGCAAGCTGTCGAATCCCGGATTTGTTGATAAAGCGCCACCGGCGGTTATTGATGCGGAGAAAGCAAAGCTGTCCAAAAGCGAAGGCGAGTTGAATATTGTGCGGGAGCGGCTCGCGAAGATGCGGGGGTTGTTGTAGTGGATAAATATTAAGCAGAGGTGCGAAAACGCAGGTGGTTGTACACGCAGAGGGATAAATCCCTCTGCTATGGGAGAATCGGAATTTGCAGCGGTTTAAGTTATTCCGCATGGGGTTAAAACCATATGCTGTGATTTTTGTTGAAATACTTGCGTTACACAGTGTGAGGTTTTAATCTGATGCGGGAAATGAAATATTGAGACCTCTGAAAAAGAAGAAATGATGCTGGTTTTATTAGTGAAAAAGAATAGATTTCTGAGGACAGACTAAAGAACCGGGTCAAGCCCGGAATGACATTGTTAAACCTGGAATGACAGTAGTTTGTCATTCCGGCGAAAGCCGGAATCCATCCTTTTTCAGAGGTCTCATATTAAATAGCAGGGGGATTTATCCCTCTGCTTTTCCCTAACCCTCTGCTTTTTTAATTAATCCAAACTGGAGGTGAAGCATGCAAAATATTCTGAAAGATCAATCAGGCTTTACACTAATTGAGTTCCTTGTGATGATTACTCTTTTTGGAATCATGGTCTCCGCAGGTTGTATGGGAGCCATTAAAGCAAGAACGAATTCCAGAGAGGACGAAGTTAAATCGAATATACACGCTATTCAGGTTGCGCTTGAACGCTACGCTGTAGATTCAGGTGGAATCTATCCGCTAATTCTTTATGGCGGAGACCACACCGATTCATTCACCACCCGATCTTCTCCTGACTTTCAGGATTCAACAGGAAAGATGCAATCCGGTATCAGCGAATACAATGGAGATATAGATGTTCTGTTGGAATACGGTTACCTTGCTGAATATCCTGTAAATCCATTTCGAAGAAAGTATGATGTGAAGAAATACGGTCACGTACTTACTCAACCATCACAGTATAATCTTCCACAGCTTAATTATCGTGTTAACATTTGGGCAAATCATCCTGATCCTGTCCACGGACATTCAGACAGGGCGCAGCAGTTGGTTGAACGACAGGTTGGCGGTAAAAAAGCCAATCTCATGTGGGATGTTTCAGAGGGACAAAGGCATGCTCCTTTTCCGATAGTGGTTGTTCCTGATCCGTCTCCTGATGCACCTGGCAATTATTATGATTACGTAAATCCCAGAATAGGCTTCAATATTACTGATGTAGCTCAACATGAGACCGACTATCTATTCTTTCTTCTTCCGGGTAACTTCTACTACTATGCAACCTTCAACAGTCCCGGAGGATACAGCGCGTTTATTAACGGAGACCTGAATCGACCCTTCAAAACTGATGTCATCGGATACAATCTGGCTGGTTATGGTTCCATTGAGAACCTGGGAAAAGGTGTTATTGATGTTTATAACATTATGGGTGATTATACCGATCGTTCACTATTTACAGTCAATAACCCAGATCAGGATTTTGCCGGTTTGTCGCCAGAGGAAGTTAGCAACAAGATTTATGTAGGACCTGATGGCCGAAATGATGGTGTTGTCATCGTTGTTCAATCAGGATTTGATATAAAACCGAAGCCTAAGGTTGATTTAAAACCTGACGAGATACTGATGCTTGGTTCAGATAAAAGCAAGGATTTGTAACGGCGGTTATCTGATAAATCGCTTCCTTTTGCCTCACTTCACCTTTCGCTTCTTTAACAAGCGTTCATCGGGCGAGTCAGCGAGGATGTTCTTCTCTTTCTTATATGTAACAAAACCCTTGTCGCCGCCTTTGGGTTTGTTGACATATTTCAACTGCGTGTAATCGACCGGGACTTTGGTCGCGCCTTTTACTTTCGAGTGATAAACAGCCAGCTGCGCGGCGAATACAAGCGTATCGAACTCTATCGCCTCCCCGCGGCGTGGAATAAGGACATGGCTTCCGGGGATGTTTTTTACATGAAGCCAGTAATCATCCGCCCGTCCCCATTTGCATAAAACCTCGTTGGCGCGGTCGTTGCCGCCGACATAAATATCGTGCCCCTCGACTGATTTATAATGATGAATATTCTCGCCCCTTAGTTTTTTCGGCAGCTCGACAGATATCTCCTCCGGCTGTTTCGATTTAACATACCTCCGAACTTTCCCGCCTTTAATTTCAGCCAGCGCTTTTTGGAACTCAGCGTCGTCAGCGTGCAGGATTTCATCCGGCGGATTCAGCAGCGAGTCAAAATCCGCGAGTTTATTCTCAGTCTCCTCAAGGCGCGATGTTATTTCCTTCATACCTCGTGACATTCGGGACGCCCGCCGGTGATATTCCCTTGCGCTCGACACCGCATCCTTTCCCAGCAGAAGTTTCAGTTTTATCCTGTCGCCTGATTCAGGATTGATTATGTCATCGACTTCAATCGCGCGCGCGCCATCCTTGAATTCATGCAGGAAAGCGTAAATCAAATCGCCCTGTTTACGGTATTCATCGGACTTACGCGCTTTCGATTTGTCCTTCTCAAGATTTGAAACAAGTTTTTTCAACGATTTAATTCTCGCCTCGACAACCTTCCGCCACTGGTTTTCCCGACGTTTTATTCTCTCCTGCTGCGTGGAATCATCATAGAATCGCCCAAGCGCGCGATTAACGGGGAAATCATCCGATTTTTTAATCTCTAAAATCCTGCTGAAAGGCGGAAACAGGTTGTTTGATTCAAAGCGGTCAATCGCCGCTGTCAGCGCATGATGCAGATTCTCTATCTGTTCATCAGAGAGATTATCAAGTTTCAATTTTCTGTCCAGGTTCGCATTTTCAGCGATAAATTCAACAAATCCGGGAGTAACGCTAGAAAAGACAGACAGAAGCAATCGTCCCCATTCCTGGCCGCTGTCAGAATTTTCAATGAATTTGATAAAATCAGCGAGTGGATATTTTGTCAGCGGGATTCGCTCAGCCGTTGATGGCAGCGTGTATTTATGCCCCGCCCTGAATGTACGCCCCTCTTTATCCCGCGATGACTGCATCCTGTCCGATACGATAATAACGCCCTCTTCATCGGTCAGGATAAGATTCGAATGGCGTCCCATCAATTCAGCGACCAACCTGCATCGCTTTATTTCACCCGAGAATTCCTTTCGCGTGGTGTGAATCTCGATAATCCTTTCGCCATCATGCAGGATAAAATCCTCGATAATCGCACCATCGATATGATGCCGCAGCGTCCGGTGGAAATGCTCATCCCTGCCTTCACTTCGAGATGGGATTTTTCCCACCAGATGCATACGTGAATTATCAGCCTCTGCGGATAACAAAAGCGCAAGCAGGTTGTCATTTCTCAGTATTAACGCGACAGATCGTTTTCCCCGCGAGATAATATCCTGAATCCGCGTATCCATCACATGCGGATAAAGCTCATCGAAAGCGAGTTTTATGGTGATATAATCGAGTTGCATTGTTGTTAACTATAAAGCAGACTGCGGATAATTTACAGTGTTAAATTTATTATGCATCAAATAACACCATGCTTAAGCGTAGTGTTACAGAAAAGGAAAAACAGATGCGACCCCAGACACCGGCTTTAACAGTGGATGCCGTAATCAATCACACGGATGGCGGAATCATTCTTATCAAACGCGGACATGAGCCGTTCAAGGACTGCTGGGCGTTGCCGGGCGGATTTGTGGATATCGGCGAGACTGTCGAGGATGCCTGCATTCGTGAAGCTAAAGAGGAAACCGGGCTGGATATACGAATCGACAAACTACTCGGAGTCTATTCCGACCCCACACGAGATCCTCGCGGACACACTGTCAGCGTTGTGTTTTTGTGTACGACAGTGTCAGGTGAACCGGTCGGCGGCGATGATGCCAGCCTTGCGCAGTCTTTTAATCGTGAGGAAATGGGAAAAATCGATCTGGCGTTTGACCATAAGGAAATTATGTCAGATGCGGGCATGCATTGAGCATGTCGGGAAAGGTTATTTTTATATCTCGTCCCCCCCTTAATCCCCCCGCGAGCGGGGAGAGATTTTATTCCATTTGCTTACACAATATATTCGGTCTATATACTTGTGAAGGGAAGAGACAACATTCTCCCTCCCCGCTCGCGGGGAGGGCTGGGGTGGGGGCATCATGTTGTTTAAGCATCAAAATGCGCGAAGACCGGTTGAAAAAAAACCGGCCTTCACTGGTGGGTGGAGATTTACTTAAATGACCTACTCTATGTCCCTGGAACGCCCTGGATTAATATGGCAGAAGGGATCCCACCTCTGTGAGGTGAATCCCACTATTATCCCTCCTGCCAATCGTTTTTTACCTCCCCTTTGGCAGGCAAATCCTTTTTGTAATATGCCCCTTCGCCAGAGTCCAGAAATATTGAACCCGATGACCTTTTGACGGTAAGGAGTGTTGTTCCCTCAACAACTTTTTCCTCTAACTCAAATTGAAATCCAGAAGAAAATAAAAAAACAGCAAAAGTCAACCACATCTATCTTCTGGTTTTCTCTTGCTATAGGAGTTTTTTTCAGATGTTAGTCAATTCCTAAATCTTTATAACAATTCACATTATACCTTTAAATCCAAAAAACCGCAATGATACCAATTGGAAATTGTTTTTATATTTCATCGTATCAAATGCAGAATTTTATCAGAGATTTTTTCCGCTTCATCGCCGCCTTTGATATCAACCACGCCCAGCGCGCTGACTTTCATGCCAAGATATCCGGCGATAAGCGATTCAGGAACAATTGCCCGTCCAAATGTCCCCGCTCCCGCCTGCATTGCTTTCGATAGGATATCCTCTGATGTGGATTCACTTGTTGCCAGATGCACTACTGACGGATAATCACCCAGTTTTTCGGAAATGTAAAGCGATTTGGCATCCAGGAAAAACTCCTCCGGTTCATTAGGCATCATCCAGTAATCCAGAGGATTTATGCCTGTCATGTCGATATGGTCATCGATTCGCACGATTGCGCTGTTAATTTCACCAAGTGCGCTTACACCGTCGATAATCATCACCGACTCAATCTTAAGCCATTTGAAAACATGAAGAGCGAACGACATCTTCTCAAAGACATTATCCGGCTCATCAGAATCGCAAGAATAACAAACGGATGGTGGATTTTCTCCGCAATCAATTAGCGAAAATCCCATTGATTCATTTTCACTGCCAATTTCCAGAGTATGCTTTCTGGATGTTATAAGCGCTTTCAGCTCATCCGTCAGGGATGGCCCAAGCAGGATTGATGATTTGAATTCGCCCACATCGGAACCAATCAAAACCTGACGAGCTGTATTGATTGGTATTTCAGGTGGATATTGTGATGGCAGTTTAATCGGCAATCTTAACGCCTTTGGGATTATTTTAAAACGTCGCATACTTACCGTATTATATCAGCATTTTCGATAAGTTCAAAAAGCGCGAATTGCAACCCGGCATCCCTTTGCCGAGGTAATGCATGAGTTGTAGCCCGGGAATCCATTTCCCGGGAAAATTGACTGCCGCAATGCAATATGGTATTCAATCAAGCATGGTTTATTAAAAATTCTTGTTTGTTTATCTATGTTCCGTTTTCCCCGGGAAATGGATTCCCGGGCTACATTCTATTGTTTTATAAAAGCGTTCAATAATGTATTCAGACTAAAATCCTCGCCAACGATAGCAAATCGCATGCCTGCGTTCATCGCGCCGACAGCGTCATATTCCTCCCTGTCGCCTATGTATAACGCCTCTGATGCCTGAACGCCCAAATCATCCAGCGCTTTTAGAAATATGCGCGGATCAGGTTTTCTTTTTCCTATTACACTCGATATAACCACCGTTTCAAAATAATTCTCAATTCCGACCTTGCGCATCAACTGCCTGATTCTGCTTTCCGAATGTGTTGCGTTTGACACCAGTCCGATTTTGTAACCGTTATTTTTAAGAAAATCCAGCAATTCGATTGCGCCGTCAATGGCAATGGTGCTGTCATGTTCGAGTTCGAATATCAGATCATCAAACGGTTTCGCAAGCCGTTTTGCCGATTCATCCGTGAAACCCAGCTGTGAAAAGAAAGCCTGATTAAAATCGGTGATTTTCAATTTTCTGTCTTTGGAAAAAAATTCATCCTGCATCGTAATCCAGTACCGCTCGATAATCATGCGGAAATCGGAATATGAGATTCGAGGGTCGTCATCGGTGAGTAGATTTTGAAATTCCCTGTACGCATCCGGCGATGGATTATTGATGTATTCAATCAATGTCCCGCCAAGGTCGAACAGCACCGCTTTTATGCCTGTTATATCGATTGCCGGTTTAATCATACAGCAGGATTATAACCAATGATCGGATAAAATTCACTACTCGTAATTAATTTGTACCCGGTACAAATTAAAAACAACCAAGTATGACTGATTATTGTTAATAAGACATAATACGTCAATCCCGCATCCAATGCGCAAAGCGA
The DNA here is from genome assembly GCA_021157815.1 of bacterium. GTDB lineage: Bacteria > JAJVIF01 > JAJVIF01 > JAGGVT01 > JAGGVT01 > JAGGVT01. The sequence continues at coordinate 29,732 of JAGGVT010000160.1, forward strand.
GGAGAATAATCGGAATCCGTTTAAGGCACGCAAATTAGTTTGTACCCGGTACAAATTAAATGCTCCAAAATTGTATCAATCTAATAATCCTGATATAATCTTAACTTGCTTTAGAAATAAATGTATCACCAATAATTTGGCAGTAATTTGACGATAATCAATAACCATAATGAGGTGCGATAATGAGATATCTGCTGGCTTCAGTTATGCTTCTTACACTATTTATTTTGGGATGCTCCTTCGGTTCATCCTCTCCGGCGACGCCGTCTGAAACGGACGACATTCAAACAACGCTTAACCGCGCCGCTGATGCGCTTGAAAGCGGCAATGTCGATGAATGCCTCAAGTATTTCCATAATCCTGACAAATTTGGTGATACTCTCAGAAAAATGAAAAAGCAATTTCCCCTGCTTGCGAAAGCGATTAGAAACGCAATCGTGGAGGAGTCGGATGGTGATCAGATTCGCTTGAAAATCCGCATGCAGCGACCCGACAATCCGAAAGCATTCATCGAATCAAGAATGTTTCTTCTAAAATCGCACAACGGCAAATGGCTGATTAGCGCGGTCCCTGTTCGCTATAAAAATCCGGATGAGCGCAAGGCTGAATGGATGGCTAAAAGTACGCACGGATCATACCTGACTCGCGCGATTATCGAATACTACATCCGAAACTACCAGAACGACTGGGAATTCACCGGCGCAAATGGGCTGCTGAACCAGAAAAATCATCTGTACCAGACAACCGGAACGCATCCGGGTGTAATCGATACAGTTCTCGGATTGTACGATGTCGATATTTACAACAACATCCCGCCCGAAGCGTTAATTGTCGGCAATGTCCCATCCGCGCTTCTGCAGATTGGCTCAATCGACGAGGACATTTTTGTCGGCGAGTATGATTCCGGAATGAACCTTACTTTCAATCGTGATATTCAACTCGATACATCAAGCGGATTGAAATTTACAACATCCAATAGTTTCGGCGACGATGACGACACCTTCTTCAAAGGCTACGCTCATTTCCTGACTCCGCTGAATCAGGACTACTACCAGGAATCATTCATCGGATTCAACGACATTGGATTTCTCGGCGACCAGTCTGCCAACAGCGCCCCGACATACAGATGGGGCCTGGGGTTGGAAAATATTGGGCCTATCAGCATAGTCGATATCGTTGACATGCGTGAAAACTGGAATCGTAAGACATGGCAGTACGCGATTCAGTTATTCGAGGATGCGCAAACCGAACCTGGTATTTTAATCAAGGCGAAAAAACTCGCTGATTCATTCTACGTGCTAGGACACATCCTGCACCTTCTGGAGGATTCAGGGATTCCGGCGCATGTTCGCAACGACATGCACGGCGTACCCGCGCTGCACTACATTCCCGGTTTCGATTACCTTCAGCCTGACCCGCTTGAGGACTGGGCTGGCACATTCGAATCCAGTTTCATCAACAGGACAATCGAATTATGGCAGGAATTGTATTTCGATTTCGACCCGATAAGACGCTATCCCGGCGGATTCTCCACTCACGACCCGCTTTTGCATTATTACTACAACAATGCTGAAATGCCTGAATACGCCGGATATGAGGCCATTTTCAAGAGTCTTGCGTTTATGACCAACCGGACTTTCTTCAGCGAGGACACAATCCACCGCTCAACGCAAAGTTACGCCAACACTACACAATATCCGCTTATCACCGATTGGGAATTCGATTACGGCGGACGCACTGTCCTCTACGGCCGCGCCGGACTGCCGTTTTACAACGAAGTGCATCCCCTCGCGGTCTCAACACTTTGGTTCGATACATGGTGCACGGGATTCTACGCAATCCACTGGCGATGGCCCACGCTTGCAGAAGTAATCGATGAACTCGAAGATGATGACGACCTGTTCACAATCTGGGATGAATGGGACGAGGACTTCTTCTCCGACGGCAGAAAGGGAATATGCGAAACCGAATGGGAAGTCCA
>JAGGVT010000054.1 GCA_021157815.1 bacterium
AGTTGTTTCGCCCCCTTCGTGCCCGTGCGCCCGTATTCTCTATATTTACGAAGCGGACAAATTAATTCTTCAATAAGTTCAATTTCTACTTCTTCTTTTTGGATTTGAGCATTTGTTCGATGGCTTTGAGGTCATCGACCGTGGCTGTGTCGCTGAGCGCCGCCTTTATTGTTGCCTGTTCAACTTCGGTCAGGAGTTCCCCCCTCAATATGGAAACTTCCTTTGGGGCATTAATGCCGATTTTGACAATGTCCCCCTTGATCTCAACAATGGTTATTTCGATGTTCCCACCGATTAGTATTTTCTCGTTGATCTTCCTTGACAGTACGAGCATATCAATCCTCTCGTTGTCAGGCCGATTCCGGTGGGGACACCACCTCCCCGGCACTGACGTTGGCTTTATCATCAAATTTTATTTCATTATCCGCAGCCTCATCCCCCGTATTGGCCGCCGATTCAGTTGCCACCTTAACCGCCGGAGATGTGCATCCGACAGAAACAAGAACATCATTTTCGTCCGATTCCCCCGCCCTTTCATCAAAAAGCGGCTGCGCTACTTTGAACGGCCCCTTCTCCAGAATGACCTGCCATCCTCTTTTAGTCTCAGCCTGCAGGATTAACGGCGCTGCCAGATTAGCTGTAATCCCGCTCGGATCGCCGTGTGGAACCGTCACAAGAACCAGAACCTGGATTTCACCATCGGCTTCATCGAGTCCAAGGCGCATAATTCCCGGCTCGTCCTGCCGTATGATGTAATCCGGAAAAACAATCATCGGATTCATCACAGGAATCGCCAAATCATCGCGATCAAGCGAATGAAGCCACATGAAAATCGTTTCGCTCTTATGTTCGGCGTTAATTAACGCGAAACGATAATAGTTTTTCAGTCCCATCAACCCCTGGGGGAAATCCCAGACATACTCAGCCGGAATATCCAATTCCCCGAATCGGGACGAGTTAAGCCGTATGGTGGAGGAATCTTTTGGATTCGTTATATTTTCCTGCAATGCGCTCTCCAATCATCCGGCTCAAACGCCGGAATCAATTATACCAGAATTAATAAAGTTTTACATCTCTTAAAAGCCGTGGTGAGAGCTTTCCCTTCTTTCTCTTCTATATTTATCGAACAGACAAGCGAGTAATTGAATTATTCGCATGTTCTATCTCAAATAATCCAGCAAACTCATTGTCAGGACTCTGCTTCCCACATTCAACGCGGCGTTAAGCAAAGCCTCCTGTTCCCCCAGCGCCATGATTACTTCCGCGATATTCGCGCTTTCGATATCCGCGCGATCTGACTTGACATTAAAATCCTTGTTCATTAGCAGTGTCGATGTTCTTTCGAACCGATTCGCGGTCGCGCCGATAAACGCCTGATGCTGGAGGAAATTGTCCATGTCAAGGTCAACCAGACCGAGATATTCCTCACCCACTTTATCGCTGCGTGTCGGGTCGAGAAGGCCATCCGTTGAGATCGAGTGAAATCCAAGCACATCGGTTTCAGTTTCAAACATACTGTTGAAAGTCTCCCGCTCGACTCCATCAGGATTGGCTGCTGATATTTTCAGTCCGGTGATTTTACGTGTTGTTGTGTTTTCAATTACAAGTCGCCCTGAGCGGTCGTAACTAACTTTTGCCTTCGTGCCGAGGAATTCATCGTATGCTCGTATCAGATCCTCAAGAGTGTCTGTTGTACGGTACACCATTGAATATGATCTACCCTCCTCTTCGAACGTGATAATGTCGCCATCGAAAACTTCCGTGAATTCGCCATCCTGGTTTGTGAGTCCGCTTAGCAATGTCTCTTCTTCCGCAATGCCAAGCAGCGAATCCCTTGTTTCGATTAATGTATTGAAAATATTCTGCGGATTTAATTTGATTCCCTTGCCCTCGGATGTTCCACCGCCATCGATTGCTGTACCAACCACGAAACCGAGATCTGCCAGAGCTGTTCCATCTGTGATTGCAAGATCAACGCCGCGTACATCGCTGCCATCATCGAATGAGGAAATGCTGATATATTCCGCGCCGGGAGGTCCCTCGACTGTCGCGCTAATGCTTCCGAAGAGTTCAGCATCAGAGGCAAACTGCGTGTTGATCTCACTTGCAAGAGCGTTGATATCCGCATATGCGCCATCCCGCAGTGTGATAGTAATTGGGTCGAGATTTAATCCCGAATATGAAACAGATGCCCCAAGGTCGATTTCCATTGTGTCGTTTACACCGGCTGTAATAGTTACCGGAAAAGCGGCAATAGGGACACCGTCGATATGAGCGAGAGTTGGATCCTCGAGCAGACCAAGCCCTGTAAGCGTACCGGTGGTTGAATCTGTCAGTTGGAGTGCATCAGCAGTGATCTCATGCCCTGTCTTGACAGTTTCAATCAGAACACGGCCATTATTCTCCCGGGCTCGTACAACACCCCGGAGAGTTACCTCATGGTCAAACTGGTAATTTAGTTCATCGATTAACTCAGAGAGTGTTCCAGTATTTGCGGCTCTCAGGTCAACTTCAACCTGCTCAGGATTTTCTCCCGTCCTGCTTATCATTGAATTAATATCGATGAAGAATTTGTCGGTGCCGTCCGTACCAGCTGTACCGGAGTTAGTGAGCGGCGCCGGGTCGGGAGCCGCGATAAGATTCAGATCAGCTGAATCGGAGGCTGAATCCAGTGTGCCGTCAATTTCACCGCCGATTTGCAAATCTGCTGTTCCGATTGACGCTCCTGTTTCCACAGTTGACAGCCTTAAAGTGCCGGCGATATCCTCCACGAGAATCTTGTCAGCGCCGAATGCAATATCAACTTCATTCTGAATTGCATCTGCGAGTTCGGCAGCGTCGGCATATGTGCCTTGAGGAATTACTATGCTGTGCGCTGCAGCTACGCCATCGTTTGCGTTAGGGCCAAGATGCAGGTTGAGAATGTTGTTAGTATCGTCATAAGTGAGATTTGCGACAGCGCCTGCGGCATCGAATATCGCGCCTGTTGAATCAATTACGGGCATGGTTGGTGCGGTTATGCCGCGATTGAATGCGCCCCGCAGATTCAGTCCCAGGTCATCAAGGAGAACGCCGTTCTGATTATCCGAGATTTCAATTTTTTCCGAACTTGTTGTCGATTCCAGTTTGAGATATCCGCTGTCAGTGGTCGCCATGACCTTGATGCCATCCTCGTCGTTAATCATGTCGCGGACATCCTCAAGAGTGTGCGTATTATTAACGATTATTGTTTTGTCATTTATGGTTAGTTTTCCGCTGAATCCCATGGGTTTATCCACAGGCAGATAATCTCCCTTGAGAGTATAAGTTTGTTCCAGAAACATTTCCTTGCCGTTTATATTGAATTGCAGGCGGTTTAAATCGCCGATTCTCCTGTGGATTTTTCCCAAATCCCCAATGTAATTAACCGAGCCGAGGAATCCATCCCATTTTGAATTTGACCCAATAAACGAATTGGTCATGGTTTCATAGCCGCTGAAGATATACCTGTCACGGAACAAACTCTGGCTGTCTTCCAGTATTGACTGAAGATATTGGTCCATATTGAGTGCGAGAGCGCCACGGTCAGCGGGACCCAGTGAGTCATTGGCGCCATAGACCATGTCAGTGCGAGCGTCAGTGATCTTGGTAATCATACTTTGCATTAACGTGTCCATGTATTCGACCTGTGACAGGCCGTTTGCAATATTCTTCTGATACTGCGCGATTTTTTGTTCCTGCGCTTTAAAACTCAGGATATGCCCGATTGCAAGGGGACCATCCGATGGTTTCGAGTAATTGACACCACGCGCTACTTTGAATTGGTATTCAAGCAGCTTCTCATTGATGCCGCCGATGTTCTTTAAAAACTGCTTGACCATCATGCCTTGTGTAACTCGCACTTTATATCACCTCTGAATTGCTTTCAGAATTGTTGCTGCAATTAACCAGACCCCAAACCAAAGATTATGGTTTCTATCATGGAATCCAGTGTTGATGAAACTCTGGCGGCTCCCTCGAAAGCCCGCTGGTACTGAATCATGTTCAATGATTCCTCATCTATTGAAACACCGCTGATTTGCGCTCTTTGGTTATCAAGCTGGCTTAGAAGCATTTCCTGATTTGCCGTAAGCCTGTAATTTGCCTGAGCCTGCGATCCAAGTTCTCCAATAATGCTGTTGTAATAATCCATAAAGGAGGAACCCTCAACCGCGTTCATGCTGTCGTTTAATTCAGCTATATTTAATGCGTTCGAATTGTCGCCAGCGCCGGAGTACATTCCGAATTCATCCTCACTTGCCGCGGCGATGATATCCAGATTATCCTGAAGAGCCAGCGAGATGCTTATCATGTCCATTGCGTTTGTATATGCTCTCGCGGTTTCAGTTGTAACAACTTCGGCATCAGTTACTCCGGTTATCGCAGTAAGGAAATTAGATGAGCCTTCATGAGTATGAATCGTCTCGCTGACATCGGGCGGGTTATATAAATCCAGTTGAACGCGTATGCCGGTGTAGTCATCAACAAGCGATGCCCTGACATACGGCTGCGCCTGGTTTATCTTCTCAAGCAGTTCCCCAACTGTTATCGCCTCAGCAGGTTTAACATCCTTTGGCGTTATTTCGATTTCAGTATGCTGCACATAGAATTTTCCGCTTGTAATGCCAAGTTCATCGATTGGCGTATCAAGTGTTGTTCCCGGTGGAAATGCAATTGTACCTGTTAATGACGCTGTATTATAATCACGGAAAAATGACCTGCCGGATTTCCCATCCATGCCATAACCAAGTCGATGCTGGTGGTTAATCCTGTTAACCAGAGCCGAGGCGCAACGGTTCAGTTTGTCCTGATATGCGGGAATCGTTTCATCACGCATTTCAAGAAAACCTTTCAGCTCGCCTGCTGTAATTCGCGGCCTGACGCCATTTTCGAAATAGACATCAACATTGCCATAGCTTGAATCCAATTTCGTCTCAGTGGCAAGTTCAACAACATGCTCCTTGTCCACGACAGCCATGCCGCTTATCAGAACCGCGACTTCGCCATGATCCCTTTCAATAGTGTCGATATTAACGAAAGCGCTAAGTTGCTCAATCAGAAGATCACGGGCATCCTTGAGATCGTTTGCCTTGTCGCCAATCCCCTCAATAGTTATTATCTGAACGTTGATATCCGATATCTGGTGGAGGATATTGTTAATTTCATTAACGCCCATTATGATCGAACGGTTCTGGTCCGCTCTGAGCGATTTCAATTCACTGTCGATCATATTGAACGTTTCGGCAAGATTAATGCCCTTCTCCCGCACATTAGCGCGTTCACTGTTCAACTCGGGCTGGTTGGACAAATCCGCGAAAGCGTTAAACAGCTCGGTTATTACGCTTGACAATCCGGATTCGCTTGGCTCGTTGAGTGTAACCTCAAGCTTTGAAAATCCGGTTTCCTTCGCGGCAAACCATCCGCTATCGCTTGTTGAGTTCCTGATAATGTGATCAAGATAAACATCGCGCATTCGCTCAATCGAACGGACATTCACACCTGTTCCCAATTGAAGGGGAACACTGCCCGGACGGTTCATTCCGGGATAAACAATAGGCCTGCCAGCTACCAGTTCAGGCCGCTGCCTTGAATAGCCCGGCGTGTTGGCGTTAGCGATATTGTGCGCGGTAACCTCAAGCCCTTTCTGTGCCGCCATGAGGGCTTTCATTGAGATTGTAAATCCGAAAAATGTTGATACCATCTTCCACTCCCAAACTCTTGATTATATCTTCTGGTCCAGAAGACGCTGTCTTGTATCGACTTTCTTTTCTGCCATTCCTTTTTCATCGTATGTTTCCGTGCTGACATGGGTCAGAAGGCATTCCATGCATGATTGAAGAACCTCTCGCCCCTGTTGAATCAGCAGGCGATTTGTCTCCTGAATCTTCGCGACATCCTGCAGTATCGCCCTGAGATTTCCCTTGACTCTTTCCTGAGACCTGAATGCCATTGTCAGGTCTTTCTCGGGAATGCCGTCACCGGGAAAAGCCTTTTTCCACGATAGCGTGTCCTTTGCCGGCCGTGTCAGTCGAGTTGCGATGAAATTATCGAGAAGCTCAGAACGTTCCCTTTCGAGATTTCTGATCTTTGCGATTGATTCCTCGATCTCAAATGTAACCTGCTTGATATTCTCAGGATTGGATTCAATCAGGTAATTCTGCTTTTGTGTCAGAAGCAGTTTGATATGCTCATAGTGCATGAGTTCTTTTTCGAGAATTTGTGTTTCCCCAAGGATATATTTTGGCATGATAATTCTCCCGTTGAAAAATATTAACCGGTTATTATTTCGTCCTTTATTAAATTGACTTAAGGTTAATTAATTCTCTTTAAGAGAAATCTGTTTCGCTTGGAGTTATTAATAATTAATGAGAAGGGATATTGAGGTGATGGAATTGATGCATTAATTGGTGCTGCATAAAATTTGTACCCGGTACCAATTGATTTTTTTAATTCGTACCCGGTACAAATTAATCCTGACTGTCGTTTCCATTAATCACAGGAACCTTGTCGAGGCGCCACCAGAAAACAACTCCCAGAATGAAAATAACTATTGAAAGCATAACGCCATAGTGAATTGAGCTGTGCCACATAATCACGGCGTTTAGTCCGAAAATGGCATTAATCCCCCAGACCATCATTACAGCTGTGGTTTTGGAGAATCCGAGTGATACGAACCTGTGGGATGTGTGATCCATCCCGCCCTCCCAGAAATACATTTTCCTTGCCCATCTTGAAAACGCGACAAAAAAAGTATCGAAGACAAACAAACCTACAAGAAATATCGGAGCGAGTGTTGTCATGACCCCGGTATGGCGTCCAATCATGAGTCCGAGCGTGGCAAGAGAGAATCCGAGAAGAATGCTGCCTGCATCGCCGAGAAAAATTTTTGCCTTCGGAAAGTTATATCGCATGAACCCAAGATACGCGCCGCCAACCGCGAGAGCGAGTCCGACAACCGCCGGGTCGGATTTCAGATACGCCAGATACGCCATGAACAGTGCTGTAATCACACCACATCCGGATGACAGCCCGTTCATGTTATCCATTAAATTCGCTGAATTCGTGATTCCCAGAAACCAGAAAAGCGTGAGCGGGTAGTTGAAAAAATGATACGAGGTGAATTCAACCGAGTATCCGCTTAAATACAGCACAGTCGCGGAGATGCCTATGGATGTCATCTTGACTCCCGCTGGAAGCCCGACAAGGTCATCCAGAATTCCGGCGAGAAATATCAGAGTGAATCCGACAAGCAAACTTAACGGCGCCATCGGCTCGATTGAAAACAGGTTGTTCAGTGAAAGAAATCCGGTAATCAGAAGCGCGATATAGATAAACAAACCGCCAAGATAAGGCGTTGCTTTCTTGTGGATTCGTCGCGCATCGGGAATGTCAACAATGTTGTATTTCAGCGCGATTGCACGCGCGAGTGGAGTACCGGCAAGTGTAACAAGAGCGGCAATCAAAAAATATATTCCGGGATTGGTGAGAAGTCTATCCATTGCTAGAGCAGATACACGTTGCCGGGTTTGGCTCCAAGACGTTTCGTGGCGTTTTTAGTATCGAAAATAAGCTGTGATTGGTCCACGATAAGCTTGTAATCAAAAACGTCATGATCAACTATTAAAATAACCATGTCCTGCTTTCCAAGAAACTCCGCGGTAAGTTCGCATGATTTAAGCCCAACCGGATTTGCCAGAAGCGGGTTGTAGTCATCATGCCATTCTCCGACAATAATCTCGGGAACGTACGGGTCGGAATAGCTAATATCAGCGCCGTGATGCAAAAGCAGTTCCATTATCCTGAACGATGGAGAGTTTCTTGAATCATTGATGTTTTTCTTGAAAGTAACACCGAGAACAAGAATTTTGGAATTTTTAACAACCTTGCTTTCCCTGTTCAGAAGGTCGAATATACGCCCCATTATCCAGTCCGGCATTCTTATATTCGTCTCAGCGGCAAGTTCGATAAACTTGGTTGAAAAATCGAATTCACGAGCTTTCCACGCAAGATAAAACGGGTCAACCGGAATGCAGTGTCCGCCGACTCCGGGTCCCGGATAGAACGGCATGAATCCGAAAGGCTTGGTCGCGGCTGCGTCAATAACCTCCCAGATGTTTATATTCATCCGGTGGCACAATGTCGCGAGTTCGAATATCAAAGCGATATTAACGCTTCTGAATGTATTCTCCAGGAGTTTCACCATTTCAGCGATTGTTGGTGAACTGACAGTAACCACATTGTCCTTTCCTACAACAGCGCCATATAACCGCCTTGCAATATCCGTACCTTCCGGCGTGATTCCGCCAACCACTTTTGGAGTGTTTTCGATTGAATATTCATCATTGCCTGGGTCAACTCGCTCGGGAGAAAACACAAGCGTGAAATCAGTTCCCGCTTTCAACCCGCTTTTTTCAAGGATAGGTTTGACCAGTTCAACAGTTGTTCCCGGATAAGTTGTGCTTTCAAGTATTACGATATGCCCTTTCTTGAGGTACTTCGCGATATTTATGCTTGCATCCTCAATATAAGAGACATCAGGAGTTTTGTTTTTTGTGAATGGTGTAGGCACGCAAATAAAAATGGCATCGGCGTCAGCTATAATTGATTTATCCGTTGTGGGAACAAATAATCCTAAATCAACCGATTTCTTCAAGCGTTCATTTGGAATATCGTTTATATGGCTGATGCCTTTTTTCAAATTTTCAACGGTTTCATCGCGAACATCAAGTCCGTAAACCTGAAAATCATCCTCGCTGAAACTCATTGCAAGCGGCAGTCCGACATAGCCGATTCCGACTATTACGATTTTCGCCGTTTTGTCATCAATTCGTTTTATCATGCCCTTAAAGGCTGACATTAAAATCGCCTCGCTGTAATATTTTCAATTCAGTATCCGATAAAACAAACTCAAACTCAGTAACCCGGCATCCCCTTGCCGGGGTATTGCTCAGGAAAACTCAGTAACCCGGCATCCCTTTGCCGGGGCATTGCAAAAAAAGATCAAACTGTCTTGTAATGCTCCTTAGCCCATTCAACAGTATGTTTCAAGCCATCTCTGATATCAATATTCGCTTCAAATCCAAGTATATCACGCGCGCGAGATATATCCGGCTGGCGTCTTGGCGTCTCCTGAAAATCCGTCCCGAAAACCTCCTCGAAACTCTTCTGCTCGCGGCCAACCTTAACACTGACAGCTTCCTCGACAAGGTCAGCCAGTTCGTTGATTGTCTCCTCTTTTGCATTGCCGATGTTGAATACCATGCCTTCGCCTTTTGGATTCTCAAACGCGAGTCTTGTGCCACGCACGGTATCTTCAATATAAGTAAACGAACGTGTCTGCTCACCATTTCCGAAAATGGTCAACGGTTCGCCCCTTAACGCCTGGCTGATAAATCGTGCTATTACCGAGCCGTAACCTGATTCATCAATGCGTGGGCCATAGGAATTAAAATACCTGACCGCGACGCATTTCAATCCCATCTCCTTTTTGTACGCCATTATCAGATGTTCATCCAGCGCTTTTGCAACAGCGTATGACCATCGCGGAATATGAGTCGGGCCGGGTGAACGGATATCATCCTCTTTTAGCGGAGTCCTGTCGCTCATGCCGTAAACTTCGGATGATGACGCTATCAGAGTTTTCACTTTGCATTTAGCCGCGGTTTTGATAACACTATGCGAACCGTGCACATTGGTTATCATTCCATCGAGGGGCCTGTCAACAATGTTCTTCACTCCAACCGCTGCCGCCAGATGATATACGCCGTCAACTTCAGGCACAATTTTCTCAAGAAGCGATTCGTTCAGAATTGTATCCTCGAACAGGTTGAAATTGGAATTTGATTCATGATGCGCGATATTCTCACGTTTCCCGGTTGAGAAATTGTCGATGACATCCACCTGATGTCCGTCCGCAATCAGTGAATCCACCAGATGTGAACCTATATATCCCGCCCCGCCGGTTACGAGGTAACGCATTGACAAACCTCCAGCAATCAATTTCCCTCCATGAATAAAAGATAGTGATTATAACATGATACAAGAATAAATTTGAATGTTCTTTGAATCTCAGTCTGTGAAAATGCAACCAAATGCTTTATATTTACGCCTAAATATTTTACGTAACTTTATCTTGAGGTTCTATTTATGGCTGATCATTGTTCATATAAGAAAGTGCGCAAATTTGATAATTCCCTTAGGTTGTTGATTCATAATCCACGGAAAGTATTCAAGCCTTATGTCAAACCCGGCATGAGTGTAATGGATTTCGGATGCGGCGCCGGATTTGCCTCAATCGGCATGGCGAATCTTGTTGGCAGGGATGGCAGGGTTTTGTCTGTTGACATGCAATCTGAAATGCTCGATATGGTAAAAGCTCGTGTTAAACAGAATGGTCTTGAAGAGATAATAAGCACTCATCAGTGCGATGCCGATTCCCTTAACGTCGATGGCATGTTCGATTTTGTCAACGCTTTCTGGGTGGTTCACGAGGTTCCCGATTCGAAATCATTTCTGCAGGAGGTTTATTCTCATCTCAATTCGGGCGGGAGATTATTCATCGCGGAACCAATGTATCATGTCACAGGAACTGGTTTTAAAAACCTGATAAAAATGGCTGAGGATATTGGTTTCAGCGTTGATTCCAAGCCTCGACTCCTGCTGTGCATGACAGTTGTGCTGATTAAGAAATGAAACATCCAGGCTCGTAACCCGGCGTCCCTTCGCAGGGGTTCCGTTCAGAATTCGCTATTGCCCAATCTTGATATTCATATCCGCGAGTTTCTCAAGGCACTTGTCACAAAAAAACTCACCACCGGAATCCAGTGTGGCAAGGGAATCATGAAATGCCATCACACATTCGGGGTTGGAACAGTGTGTTAAACCGAACGTATGCCCCAATTCGTGGCGCACCAGCTTTCTGATTCGTTCGTGGTAAATCTCACGATGTTGCGCATCTATCAGCTCACCGCCATCTGATGCCGGCTTGAGCCTGTTTAAACTGACAAGTCCGATAAGCCCGCCCATTGCAGCCTGGCCGAAAATGAAATTGTAACCTTCCGCATAGATATCCTCATTTGTCAGAGCGATTAAACGAAATGTATCCTTTGGTACTCCTCGTTCATCCGTGATGTAATTCCGAATAAAATCCGCTTTCACCTGTCCAACGCGTCCCTCAGGAAAGTGAGGTATTTCAATTTGATTGAGGATTTTCACCGGATGCTTTAAATCATGGGCAATCATCTCACTAACTGCCGCGAGAGTGTCATCATCGATATTCCCGACAGGCTGAATGTAAATGACATTGCCCAGGCCCGGCGATGGCGGATAAATACCCAATCCGTTTCCCAACATGGAGTTGTTCAGAATACTGTTAAATGCCAGCCACGCAATGATTAACAACGCCGGCACAAGCACAATCAGCAATCGAATTATCAGCAGTTTGTTTTTCTTTTTCGCATCCACGATTCATGAATATTATAACAGCCTATTAAGTGCTTGACCTGAGCATTTGGCTGGATTAATTTTACTTTGTGTAGAATCACGTTTAAGATTCTTGAACAATGCGAAGAATATCTTTTAATAAGACTCTGGATTTAATCGAAAATGCCTCGCTTCACGAGCTGGGGCAAATCGCGAATTCAATTCGCTTTGAGATGCATCCTGACGATACCGTTACTTACGTTTCCGACCGCAATATCAATTATACAAACATCTGTGTTTCAGGATGCCTTTTCTGCGCGTTTTACGCACGTGATGAAAACACCGGCTGGATTTTATCCGAATCCGAGATTCATGAAAAAATCGCGGAGGCGCAGAATGCAGGCGCGACGCAGATTCTTCTCCAGGGCGGACTTAACCCATCGCTGAAAATCGAATTCCATGAGGAGATGATTCGCAGCATAAAAAAGAAATTCAAAATACACCTGCACGCTTTCAGCCCTCCTGAGATTGTCCACATTGCGAATATCAGCGGAATCTCCACACTCGATGTTCTCAACCGCCTTATTGATGCCGGCATGGATTCAATCCCCGGAGGCGGCGCGGAAATCCTTGTGGATGACATTCGAAAAAAAGTGTCGCCAAACAAATGCTCATCGGATGAATGGCTCGATATCATGCGCGAGGCTCATTCGCTCGGACTCAAAACCACGGCGACAATGATGTTCGGAATCGGTGAGAATAACAGGCAGCGGATTGAGCACCTTCAGAAAATTCGCGACCTTCAGGATGAAACCGGCGGATTCACGGCGTTTATCGCGTGGACATTTCAACCATCAAACACAGCTCTTTCTGAAATGGAATCCCCCGGCGGTATTGAATATCTTAGGATGCTGGCAGTGTCTCGAATATTTCTGGACAACGTGGAAAACATACAGGCGTCATGGGTTACACAGGGAGAAAAAATTGGCCAGATTGCGCTTTTCTTTGGCGCGAATGACATGGGCGGCACTATGATGGAGGAAAATGTGGTACGCGCGGCTGGTTGCGAAATCAATCTGACTGAAACGCGCCTTGTGGAAATAATCAAACGCGCCGGCTTTGTCCCCAAAAAACGAAACACACTGTATGAGATTCTTGAATAGCTGGATATATGAAAAATAAAACAAACAAGGTCCCGATTTCTCGGAACCTTGTATCCCTCCCCACATAGCCATCAGAAACTAGTCGAGGTTTTACATCTTAAAAAAACTGAGTTTTTTAAAGATCTCCTTTCGCTAGTCTTAATCTACATGTATATATAACTAACAAACTCCATGCCAGTTTGGACTTATTTTGAAATATTTGGGAGATAATCCAGCCATTTCAAGATGAATGTCGCGAACGCTGATTCAATGCGGTTCAGGAGACAAATGCCAATTAGTATTCAGGATATTTTTTTAAGATTGTCGAAATGCGCTATTCTCGATAGTCGCTCAAAATATCAAAAAGCTAATCTTCGATATCAAAAAGTTAATATTTGGAAAGCATCCAGCGTATGCGATTTAACATTATTGTTAACATAATTGTTAATTAGCCGCCCATATCGCCGGGAGCTTCGGCACCCTTGCCGGAAACCTGAGTGCGTTAGCACTCCTGTAAAAAACCGGGGCTTACGTTCCTTTGCCGGCAAGGATGCCGACGCTCCCGGCACGGTTGATAAAGGCATTCCCGATTAAAACCCATGTCCTGAAACCGAGCCCCGAACGTTAGTGAGGGGTAGGTACGACAATAGATGAGCTTGAATAACCATCGGAAAACATTTCCCGACAGGCTCTCACATTCGAGCCTTGGATAATTCTTCGAAGTACCACACATGGAAATTCGAAAATTAAATCATATTAAGAATGATGATTTGATGTGATCGTGATATAATTTTAACCCCTTTTTAACGGGAGTATGTTCATGAACCATAGGGGATGATTTGATACTCTTATTAGAGATATGTTTCGCCGATATTTCAAGGAGAATGAACTGTGGAAATTTTTCAGACAATACTTATTGCAGTGATTGCAATTCTTCTCTTGTTATGCCTGATTATATTAAATGGCATGGCGAAGCAGCTCGCGTCAACTTTCAAGAACATTGAGGAGAAGCTTAATCCGGCGATAGACAACATTCGTGATGCGAGCGAGAAACTCATTCCCCTGATTGATACTGTCAAAAACAAGTCGGATGAAATTGAAAAGGTTCTTGATGCTCTGCCTGAAACGATTGAGAATCACAGGGAGATTTCAGCGCAAATCAGGTCTCTTGCCGAGGAAATAGGTTTGCAGACTCCTGAGATTAGACGGTCGCTTCAGAATTTCACACACACCGCGGGGTATATTAAAGGGCAGGCGGATGAACTCAGCGGGAAAGTCGCGCCGACAATTAACAAGATTTCAGGAATAATACAGGCGTTTACAGAAGGATTTAAAATTTTTTCATCATATAAAAAGAAACGTAAATAAGTGCCGAAGCAGGCACATATCATCAATCTAAGGAGGATTGTTGAAATGGCTGAAGAAGAAATCACTGTTGTTGAAGAAGATGAGGATACACCGACCGATGTTATCAAGTGGATTAGCGCCGGTTTTGGCGTGGGTCTTCTGGTTGGCGGAATTGTTGGGCTTCTGCTTGCCCCGAAAACAGGCAAGGACAGCCGTAAACAACTCAAGTCGTTCACCGGTGAACTCAGCGAGCGAACACAGAAACTTGCAAAAGACCTTGGCGAGAAAGTCGACTCTACAAAAGATGTCCTGACTGAATCCGTCAAAGCCGGAAAAGCCAAATACGATGAATTAACCGGTGATGATTAGTAATCGTTGAAGGCGGATATCTATTTTTAAAAGTATTTCTCCCACACAGGGGGATTATTTTTTCTTGACAAGCAAACATTTGTTCAGTATAATTAAGGCGGTACCGTTATCGCTTTTCCAAAATAACGCAAAAGGAAAAAAGGAAAAAGGAAAGGGAACACCGATGGCTGTCCGGCGTATTTTCTGTCTCGATATGGATTGCTTTTTTGTCTCGGTCGAACGGGTGCTCAATCCGGTGCTGAAGGGCAAACCGGTAATAGTCGGTGCGAAGCCTGATGAGCGCGGCGTTGTGTCCGCCTGCTCCTATGAAACGCGCAAATTCGGTGTCCATTCCGGAATGGCAAGTTCATGCGCTGGACGCCTTTGTCCGCACGCGATTTTTCTTCACGGCAACGGAAAGCATTACACACTCTTTTCCCGTGAGGCTCGCGCTATTTTGGAAACTTATGTCCCTGTCGTGCAGGCGGCATCGATTGATGAATTCTACCTTGACATGACCGGTACCGAGCGCCTTTACGGTCCCATGCTTAAAAGCGCGAAGCGGATAAAACGCATGATATATCGCGGCACCAAACTTCCATGCACGATTGGAATAGGGTCATCGAAAATGATTGCGAAAATCGCCTGCAATCTGGCAAAACCGGATGGCATTCTGGAGGTTGCTCCCGGCGATGAGGAAATTTTTCTTCGCGACCTTCCTGTTGGCGAGATGCCCGGAATCGGCAAGGTAATGCAGGAAAAATTGCACGAGTGGGGAATTTGCAATCTTGGTGAGGTCGCTGAAATCCCGCTGCCAATCCTGAAAAGCGCGTTTGGAAAGCATGGCGAAATAATGAGAGTTCGAGCACGCGGCATTGGAAGCGGTAATGTCAATCCCATTGGCGGGCCGCCGAAAAGTATCGGGCATGAATCCACTTTCAGCGTTGACAGCGAAAATCCCGCCATGATTGAATCCGTTCTGTTTCGCCTTGCTGAAAAAGTAGGGCGGCGGCTTCGTAAAAAGAAACTGGTAGCGCGAACCATAACACTGAAATTTCGCCTGAGTAATTTCAAAACAATCACACGCGCGCACACTCTCGACCAGCCAACCGACCATGATGAGACCATTTTCTCTGTCGCGCAAACACTGTTCAGAAAAGCGTATGGCTCACGCAGTCGAGTCAGGCTTGTCGGCATAAGAGCCACAAAACTATCCATAAACGCGGGACAGCTTTCTCTTTTCGGCACGGAGGATGAATTGAGAAAGCATAACTTTTACAGCGGATTGGACAGGATACGAAATCGTTACGGCTTCGGAGCGATTGTAAGCGGTCGTAATTTCAAAAACGCCAAAACAAGCGCATGAACAATATTTTGATTTAGCTTATTAGTAGGGGCGAACCTTGTGTTCGCCATGTATTTGTGCTTAACCTTCTGGGCGAACACAAGGTTCGCCCCTACATTAGCGCTTTTTCAACAGCCCAGGCTGCAGCGCTACCGAAAAGCCACACTCAACACATAAAAAAAATCTCCTCTTGCCATTCATAAATAAAAACTGTAATATATTAGTTGAACTATTTTGAGGAAAATTGTTTTACTCCTGACTTGCTCAGGCCCATTGAGGTATTTTCACAAATCAGTCTGTTTTTTCTTAAATCATTTTTGGAGGTCATTAATATAATGTTAACTATATGTAGAGGAACAGTCATAACAATTATTCTCACATCGATGTTTTTAATTGGCTGTTCATCAGGAAATAATAATCCCGTAGCGCCTGGGGGAGCATCGGATAATTCACCGGTTGCGGGGCTTGAATCAGAAGGCATGAATCCCGGCAATCCATTGATTGGAATATGGGATGTTGTTGTTGACCCTGCTGGCATGACAGCGGAGGCATCGCTGCCAAGGTCAACTGATTTAATAGGGGATGCCTTTTATTGTGACATCACCTTCTTCCTTACCGGAACGCCATGTTCGGACTGCCTTGTGATTAAAGGCATCGCTCTTGATGCGGATGAGAACATCGTCCTTACAACAGGTGTGCATCATCCATTTGAACCGGCAGCGCGCCTTGATTTGAACGTGTTCGACCTTCGGATGCTGGTCGCATGGAAAGATGCTCCGTCAGTTATGACTTTCCCGGCAATTGAAGCGGATGTCGATGGCAACGGCTCGATGGATGGGCCTGTCAGCGGGTATTTCGGATTCCTGCTCAACGCTGAAGGATACTCGACTATTTTTGATTCCCTTGCCGAACCAGCGTTGGGCGTGGCATATCCGGGCAATCTCGTGCCGTTTGTGAATCTCTTTGTTGACCCATCGGATGGCAACTATGATATCACCGCCAATCCAGACAACGGCTTCACTGATTTGGGAAATCCATCAGGGCGAAATGTTTTCCCGATGGGATCGGATGAGGAAACAACGGAACTTGTTTTCGCAAAGCGAAACGGTGTTTTTGAATTCACAATTGCGCTTGAAGCCGCTTACGGGCAAAGCTCCATTAGATATACAAGAATGGACCCGAAATATTTCCTCCCGGAGTTTAACCGCAAGGAAGCATATTCAGTGGATATCAATATAGATTCAAATGAATTGCTTGCCGGCGACTCCTCTACCAGCGCGGATCTGACCGTTTCAGTCGTTGATTGGCAGGCGGGTATTGATCCGGTCGCGACTTGGGACCCGGATACCATACCGCTCGATTCAATTCGACACAAATCAGATGTCAAGCAGGTGATTCTTGATGTTCCTGACATAATGACCGATTCGCAGTCAATGGCCACGCCGGATTCCGGTGATGGCAGTTTCGCTGATCCATATACTTTCTCTTTCACAATGCAAAATACTCAGGAAGCCGGACTGGGATGGTATGTCGGACTTGTCGCTGTAAGAGACGACATGGTTGATGTTATCCCCGGCGGTGAAAATTGGCCGCCAATGGGAATCGAGCGTGATGGCTTAACACAGCACACTCTTCGCGATTTCACGGCATACAACATGTTCAATATTTTTGTAGCTGAAGAGGTTATTCCTCCCCCTGTCGCGATAATCTCCGAGCCTGATGATGACATCATAATTGAGTCCGGAACATGGGTGCATTTCGACGGCTCCACCTCCACACCCGGAGGCTGGCCTGCGGAAGACTATGAGTGGGATTACGATTATGATACGGTCGGACAAATTTTCACGTTGGATGAATTTGGCCAGACTGTTGATCACCTGTTTACAAATACAACCACTGACCCAATTATTTATTTTGTCGCTCTGAGAGTTACCGATTCACTGATGCGGTCAGATATCGATACAGTTCGCATAACTGTGAATCCCGGAGTTCCACCGAGCTGGGGCGATCCTGTTCGGTTGACTTTCACGGAAGACCAGGACGATACAATCAGCTTGAGCGGAGATGCCATAGCTGTTGATTCCAGAGGCGTTGTTCATGTTATATACAGCGAAAAGGCAATTGCTCCTGATCCTGCAGACACATTCCGAATTAAATATGTAACTTATGATGGCTCGGTTGTTTCCACACCTGAGGTTATCAGTGGAGCGGAATCATTCTCAACACCGATGTTCGGATTCCCCCAGACATCGCCCCAACTGCCGGGACCGTCACTCGCGATAGACAGTTCAAACGAACTTCATGCTGTATGGACAGACATTTCCGGCATTCAATACACATATACTACTGGCGGCACATGGAATAATCAAATTAACACTTATGACCTTGATGAAAATCCCGATATTGTTCCAACAGTCGCTGTTAATGCCAACGATGATGTTATGTTCACATGGTTAAGCAGGCGTTACAACTATTATGATGACACCAAGCCAATGCCCAAAGTGCATTATGTCTTCAATAATGGGACAGCAACCACTCTGGTCGAATTCAATAACGTTATAGGCGGTGAGCCATACCTTACTGAAATGGGTTTTGATGCTTTCGCGCTTGTTTACGTTGATGATAATCCTGGGCTGCCGGGTAGTGAAAATGACTTTTTCATTACTCGATTTGAACGTGCTGCATGGGAAACTCCAAATCCGATTCCACTTGATAACCCCGCGGTTTTACGTGGGTATATCGGTGCGCGTTCAGGCTCTTTCGATTTGAATGTCGTATGGAGCGATGTGCTGGCATCGCCGGCAACCATGCGCTTCAAACATTACACGGCTGATATCTCATCATGGGCTGACGATTACACAGCATACGATGACGCTTTTGTACTCAGCATGCCGTCTCCTGTCAGGATTGAGGTACTGGATGACGGAACTGCATTCCTCTTCTGGTCGGATACAATCATGCTCAAGGAAAGATGCCTGTGGGTCGCTTTCAACGAGAACGATGATGAAGCCACAATCCTCGCTGAAACTACCGAGGAAATTGATCCTGACAATCCAGTAGGCGAACGTCAGATTAACTCAACAAACCGTGATGGAATTGTCCACGTAATCTGGCAGGATTTGAGGAATTCATCCTCACCAACCGACCCGAAGCAGGAGATTTACTACTGCTGTTACCAGTAGCGTCGATTGAATTATAGTTTAAAGAACATCCAGCCCGGGGCAATTGCCCCGGTTTTTTGTTTTTTTATTATTCGATCCGATATCACATCTGCATCATCCTGGGTGCCGCCCACACATCACGTCTTTTTGTGATATGTGGGTGAAATACATAACTTCACACAATTTAATTCGTACCGGGTACAAATGAGGCTGTTATTCTGAAAGAATATATAGATTCCAGGCATGTAAAAGGAGCAAGTGGAAAATCTGGATAAGTAGTTCCACATAGTATTCAATTTGAATCCGTTTTTGCCTTATAAGTTCGGTAAAATCAGAAGAAGCAAAATGGGCAATTAATCGGTGTCAGACACCTTGAGTGTCCTAATGTAGGGTGTCGGACTCTTTCATATTATTCGCACAATGATGCTGTGAGGCATGAACAGGCTGGTAGGCAGACTTTACTATATATGGCATTTGAAATTAACTTGGGATATAGGTGTCAGACTCCTTGACAATACCATTATCAAGGTGTCTGACACCGGTAAAAAAGGTGCTATTTGCAGATGTTATATCGCGACACACCTTACAGTTTTAATCTATAAAAAAAACAAAAATAATCCGTCCAGTGTCTTGACACGCTAACACACTTGTGGTAATATTGTATCAGTGTACTAAGACACAATGCAAAACGTCTTAACCACACTAAAGGTACCTGAATAGGGGCGAATACAAAAAATGGTGGGTTTTAGTAAATCCCTATCGTGGGATGAAATGTACTTTAACAAAAATGCTTTTCAAGGAGAGTGAAACCTATCATGGGAAACTGTACAACTTACCCAAACGGTATTAGTTGTCTCAGTGAGTCGGAGATGATTGACAGGATTTTACAGAGCGAAACTCAGTTGGTGGATGAATTGTTCAAGCCGTACGATGTACGCGCGCGATCAATTGCAAGGCGCTTTCTTCACTGCGACACCAGCAGGATTGATGATGTTGTCCAGGAAGCTACTATGAAAGCGTACCTGAATCTTAATCGACTGAGAAACCGCGAGCGATTCGGAAGCTGGTTTCTGACCATTGTTCGCAACATGGCGATTGACGCTGCCAAACGAGAGAACGTATATATTGACAAGCCAATCGATGATTCAAAATGGGATTTTGATTCATGGTTGATGAACCGTCCGTGTAATGCAGTGGGGCCATCCGAACGAATCAGCCTTGCCGATATGGCTCAACGGCTGAAAAGCGAACTTTCAATTCTCGACCGCGCGTATGGCGAACCGCTCTGGATGCTCTATTTCGAGGAAAGGTCATACAACGAGATTGCTGACATTCTGGGCAAGCCACTGGGCACGATTAAATCACTGATTCATCGCGGAAAGGCGATTCTTAGGGAGCGGATTTATGGTGAAGCGACAGCCGCGGCATAATTCAGCAGACAGTTGTAAGCATGTTGGTACATGCATGGAAAATGCAGCAGACACATTAATGCAGCAGACACATTAATGTGCAGACACATTAATGTGCAGATACATTAATGTGCAGATACATTCCGGCATGTACCATCTGCCATTTTTAACTGAATCAGTGAAATTATTTCATTATTAATGTTAAAATCAAAAGGAGTAGGTGAGAGGATTTATGGCGGATGGATTAACATACTCAACCGATAAACCGCAAGAGCGTGAGATTTCCGAACTTGGCATCCGGATTGACAAGCGCGCGAGTGTGCCGATTTTTGTCCAGATACAAAACGCTTTCAAGTATCTGATTGCCACAGGCACACTGCTGCCATCCGACCAGCTGCCATCCGTGCGGAAACTCGCGAAGGAACTTCAGATAAATCCCAATACAGTTGACAAAGCCTACATGATGCTGGAAAACGAGGGCTTTATTTCAATTGAGAAAGGCAGGGGAACGTTTGTCAGCGGCGCAAGCGACCATCTCCCATCAGAGGAAAGAAAGCGCCAGATTGACATACTGGCAAAAGACTTCATCAACAACGCCTACAAATTGGGATTGTCACCGGAGGAAATTAAAACGGAAATTGAAAAAAGGCTTCCAAAAAAATGAAAGCAAAACTATTCATGTAGCCCGGGAATCCATTTCCCGGGATAATGCGTGGCTAAACCCCGTAGCCCGGTTTCTCATTAACCGGGGCAATGCCTGGCTAATTCACGCTTTTTCCCGGCTAATGAGAAGCCGGGCTACAATGTTATTTTTGATTTTCGCTCTTGTTATTCTTGCAGGATGCCCATCCGATACCCCCCCTGATGACACTCCAGCTCAAAACAAAGATCAAGACAATGGGCTTAAACCCCTTGTCTCCGATGAAACAACCGAAAAAATCCCATTGCCCTTTCCGATTGCCTATACATCCGAAAGAGATGGCAACGCCGAAATTTATATCACGTTTTTTGAAAACTCAGCCGGTATCAATATAACAAAACATGAATCGAAAGATTATGGATTCAAGCCGTTTCGCGATGGCGGTGTTTTTATCTCACAGCGCGAGGGTGACCACGACATTTTTTATGTCCACATCAAAGATGAATTAATATTCGAAAATCTTACTTTGAATCCGTCGGTTGAAAAACAGATGGCGGTGTCCTGCGATTATCAAAAACTGCTGTTTACAAGCAATCGCGATGGCGACATGGAGATTTTTCTCTACAGCCGCGAGGGTTTCCCCCCCAGAAACCTGACACGGAATGAATCCACCGATTCGTTTCCGGTATGGATGCCTGATGGCAAAACCTTCCTTTTCGAAAGTAACCGCACCGGTGATTGGGAAATATTCATGCGATCTGTTGATGGTGGAGCGAACACTAACCTGACAAACAATAATGCCAACGAGCATTTTGCGCAGGTTTCACCTGATGGAAAATATATGGCGTTCGAATCTGACCGCAACGGCGCACAGGATATTTATTTGTTCGAGTTTGAAAATGAAACAGTTCGCTCAATTATTAATGACAAATCAATGGATGACTCACCTGTTTTTTCAAATGACAGCAAATATATCGCATGGAATCACGACCAAAACGGCAGAAGCCAAATTTGCATTATTAACCTGAACTCATGGGAAATTTCAGAACTGACTGCCCCCTCGGCTGACAACTGGATATCAGGCTTTTCTCCGCATGACAACTTGATTCTTTATGTCTCAAAGCAAACCGGCAATCTTGATGTATGGTTCATGAGCATCGATGGCTCTGGCAAAACACAGGTTACGAACAGTGAAGCATCCGATTACTACCCCGTTTTCCTCCCCGATTCAGCAATTGAAATTACCCGCTCGATTTACAAACAAAAATATCCTGATTTTGAATATGGCAAGCCACTTGATTAACGGCAATGTTTTTCATACAATTTGAGGCATCAGGAGATTATTTACGAAAACACAATCACCCATTGTGGGAGGTTTGTAATGCGGATTTCAATTACATTATTATTCATGGCATTATTTATTATTTGCGCTCTTGCGAATTCACCGGATGTCCGGGCTGATGAAAACGGCGAATGGGTTAAATACATGACTTGGAAGGGCGAAGTGGATGAGCTGATTATTATGCGGCTTGAGAATGAAACCGTAAAGGTTGATTACCCGGTCGGCAGCGGATTCAGGAACGCGACAATTACTTTCTTTGAGGGTGACCCGTTAATCGAGTGCGCCGCCAAAGTCGAGGTGAAAAAAGGCCGTGGTAATGTCGCAGTTAGAAAACAGTGGTGGCAGAAACCTGACAACACAATCAGGCTGCAGATACTGGATGAGGAACCCGGATGGGGCGAGTATGAATTTACTGTATATTATCAGGTTGGCGAACTGTCCCACTCTGAAAAAGCAAAATACGAAAATGCGGTTAGCAAGACGCTCTATAAGTATGATGTTCATCACATGAATGTCGCTTTGGAAAAGGAAGATTTGGTAAATGCACTCAGATGGGCTAGAAGCGCATATAGAATCGATCACCTGAACTGGGAGATTCTTAATATTATAGGCGAACTTCATTATCTGCTTAACTCAAAAGAACAGGCAGAGGATGTATTTATTATTCTTCGCGACTACGGTTATCTAACAGACGAGAACATGGAAAGATTCAAGGAATTGGATCCCTATGAAGCCAGCAAGAAACCCAAATCAGAAGAGGACGAAGAAGAAAAGGAAGAATAATCCCGGTGATTATCGCGGGAAGCGCCAGGTATTAATATTTTTTGCGTTTCACATCTTGCGATATTCAGTGATATTAAGTATAATTCAAATGTAATAAAGAAAACTCAGCGGTTCCCCTCGTCGTCTGGCGAGGGGTTTTTTATTGAGTTTATTTTCCTTAAAAATCAGGCAAGATGCATAATCAGAAAAGCGTTGTTATTCCCATGTAACAAGATTCCGTCATTCCCGCGAAAGCGGGAATCCATTTTTATCTTAAACAATACTATCGCACAGGTCTTTCCATTCCTGGTTGAAGTTTTCAATCAACTCAATCTTCCACGCATTGCCTAATATTCGAACCATAAGAAAATGGATTCCCGCTTTCGCGGGAATGACGTGTTATTCTACCTGACATGCTATACACCTCTTAGTCATTTCGCTTGACTCTGATATAATAAAGTTAATGGCTACCCGTATCAGAAAAAGACTGGAACGCTACGGTGCGCTTTTCGTTTTCTGGTTGGCGAATTTGTTAAATCGAAAAGCTGCGTTGAGAATGGGGGTGTTTCTCGCCGACATTGCGTACAACTGCATGGGAAAATTCCGCCGTGTCGCGCTTGAGAATGTTGATACCGCTTTTAAAGATTCAATCACAAAAGAAAGAAAAGAGGAAATCGCAAGAAACGCTTTTCGTACACTCGCGAAAACAATGATCGATTTCGTTCGATTCGGGAAATACTCTCAATCGGAACTACTTGCATTAGCCAGTCGTGTCGAGGGATTGGAACATCTTGAATCCGCCATGAAAAGCTCACCGGGTGGAGTAATTGGAATGTCCAGCCACATTGGCAGCTGGGAGTATATGGGAGCATGGCTTGTCGCCAGCGGATTTCCTCTCGCCGCTGTCGGCAAGGAACAGCCGGATGCCGTAATCACAAAACTCATGCTGCAACTTCGCTCGGATGTTGGCATTGAACATATCCCCCGTACCAGAAGCGGCAACAAAGCCATTATTAAAGCGCTTAACTCAAAGAAAGTCCTTGGATTAATCGCTGATCAAAACGGCGGTAAAAGTGGAATTTTCGTGCCCTTTTTCAATAAGATGGCGGCAACTTTCAAAGGTCCTGCTCAACTGGCAATGAAGAAAAAAGTTCCAATCATCATGATTGCTACCTTGTGGGAGGATAACGAATATATAGTAAAATTTTTTCCTCCGATTGAAATGGTCGATACAGGCGATAACGATGCCGACCTGTATGAAAATACGCTCCGATGCCAGAACCAGATTGAACAGTTGGTTCGAGAATATCCAGACCAGTGGCTGTGGGGACATCGCAGATGGAAAACCAGGCCGCCTGATGAATCAGTCGATTCTGGCGCCAACTAAACGATGATATTATTAGAGAAACATCATCATTATTTTGTGGAACTTGTAACCCGGTTTCTCATTAACCGGGGTAGTGCTTGCCTGATTAACTGTTTTGCCATGGAGATTGTGCTATAGCAGAAGGTGGAAAAATACTTCTGGTAACACAACTTTTCCCGCCTGAAACCGGCGCGGGACAGACTCGCATGTTTGAATTCCAGCGCGGATTGAAATCACGTGGATTTGATGTTACTGTCCTTACCGCCCTTCCAAACTATCCAACCGGAAAAGTATTCCCTGAATTCAGGGACAAAACCGAATACTGGGATGAATCTGAGAAAATTCTGCGAACAAATATCCGGCCATTCAAACGCAGATCATCACTACTCAGAGTGATTACATATCACACGTTTCTGAAATCATCGCAGGCGGGTGACAAGAGGCATTTTGCGCCCGGTTCGTTTGACATTGTGATAGCAACGTCGCCGCCAATTTTTACCGGGCTTGCGGGATGCGCCATTGCTACAAGGCACAATGCGAAACTGATTTTTGACATTCGCGATGTCTGGCCCGATATCGCTGTGAACATGGGATTGATTTCAAAAGGCAGCCTTCCAGAGCGCTGGCTTAATTCGATTAACAGTCGCATACTTAAACAAAGTGATCGCGTTCTTGTTACCAACTGCACCGACAGCCAATTAATTGCTGATAAAGGATATCCGCCGGATAAAATAATTAAAATTCCCAATGGCGCGAGCCTTAAAACTTTTAACACGATACCGGATGAACAGCGGCGTCTGGGTCGAGAGAAACTGGGCATCGATGACAAATTCGTAATATGCTACTCCGGTTCCTTTAATCAGGGGATGAATGACGTTGGCACTTTTGTCCCGCTTATGGAGAAACTTAAGGGCGATAACGACATTGTTCTTTTCCTGATTGGCGATGGCGAAAACCTCCAGGATATTCGTGATGATGTTGCTAAAAAGAAACTGGATAATATCAGGTTTCTCCCTCATCAGGAACTGGATGATCTCAACATTACGCTGAATCTTTCCGACATGGGACTGATTCCCAGAAAGCGCCTTTATAATGGAATGAGTGGCGGATTGCCTGTAAAAATGTTCGAATGCTGGGCGTTGTCAAAACCGGTTCTCCTTGCCGCAAGTTCAGGCAGCGAGGAAAGGGAACTTCTGGAAAACGTAAATGGGGGAGTGGCAGTGGCTCCGGGTGATATTGATGCCATGGCTGATTCGCTTATCCGCATGAAGAGCAATTCCAAATTGCGTGAGGAATCCGGCAAAAATGGCATGCTGGCTGTGGAGCGCGATTTCAGCCGCGAGGCTACACTGGTCAAACTTGTCGAAATCCTGAACGACATCAAATAACACTATGCCCCCACCCCAGCCCTCCCCGCGAGCGAGGAGGGAGAAAATAACATCTATTGTTCGTGGTCGTATTGGCGTGACACTTGGTTTACAAATAAAATACATTTCCACCCGTTCGCGGGGGGATTAAGGGGGGGGGATGTGAATTTCGGTTTGCAGCCTTCCTACCATGATGCTTCGTCGCTATTCAATTATTCAAACCGTGGTTTTCTGAGTTTGAGCGCTTTCTTCTTTCTTAAGGCTACCATTTACCGATTTAATCGCGCCGTTGTCCAGGACGTTATTTGGGGAATTGAATTTCTCACGCGCTTCGAACAGATTTTCTATGCAATGGACAGCGGTGTGAAGAATGATTTTCATGTCAAATCCGAATGATCGATGTTCGATGTAGAACAGGTCCAATCGGAGCCTGTTGTATGCCTGGAAAGCATCCAGTTTCTTAAATTGAGCCAGAC
Source organism: bacterium (assembly GCA_021157815.1). Taxonomy (GTDB): domain Bacteria; phylum JAJVIF01; class JAJVIF01; order JAGGVT01; family JAGGVT01; genus JAGGVT01. The sequence continues at coordinate 26,145 of JAGGVT010000054.1, forward strand.
CGGTAATTCCGGGCTTGACAGTATGGCGGCGGTCGAACTCGGAATACTGCGCGCTGAATAATTTAACAAAGAACGGCCTTTCAGGTCGAGGGCCCACAACGCTCATGTGTCCCAGCAGAACGTTTACAAATTGTGTAAGTTCATCGATTTTCGCTTTCCTGATAAAACTGCCGACCTGGCCAATCCTGCCATCGCCATCCTCGCGTGAGAGGACAGGCCCGTTGTTTTCAGCATTCGGGGGCATGCTTCTAAGCTTAACCAGATGGAAGATTTTGCCGTTAAATCCAACGCGTTTCTGGATATAAAAAACCGGTCCCGGTGACTCCAACTGCATTAGAATTGCCGCTACCAGTACAAAGGGCGAGCTGAGGATTAAAAACACAACCGCAAAAACAAAATCAAAAATCCTCTTGGAGAATTCATAAAATGGCTTATAGGGAGACTCCTGTAAAGGGAGCCCATTTAGTTCATATTTATGGGAAACCCTGCTTTCCATAACAATTATCAACCTGGCATAAAAGGAATATCATTATATCTGAATTGCCTTTTTTTCGCAATAGTTATAACAGAATTTTAACAGTATATCGGGCATGTGTTATTTATCGACTTGACATACTTAAAATGTCGATATAACATACACTCTGGTTACAAGTTCTGTTTCTTAACAAATTGCTGATTCAATCTCTTTGGTGCAGACAGATATTTCGCTGTTATGCCGGATTGCCATTATCCTTTTGTTTTTTTACGGTGAGGGTATCTGAGTCAGTAAAATAATCAGAGATAAAAAATATGAGTCCCTCACACCGTTATATAAAATTTTTCCTCTACAAGTTTATTTTACCATGTTTTGCGATTTTTGCATTCTTTGTACTCGCTTTACAGATAGGAAATGAAATTAGCCATATCAGACGCCTTACCGGCGATGTCCAAAAATATCAATCCCAACTGAACGAGAAGAAGCTTCGTGAGATTGAACTCAGGCGCGAGAAGATAGTCATGGAGATGGATGACTACAAGGATGCTATCGCAAAAGCAAACGGCGCGCCACTTGATGTTGGTGAGGAACGCGTTGTTGTCAGGTAAGGTTCTCGAACAGTTAGCAGGTTAGCAGGTTAGCAGGTTAAAAGGTTAGTAGGTTAGAAGGTTAGCAGGTTAGCAGGTTAAAAGGTTAGTAGGTTAGAAGGTTAAAAGGTTAAAAGGTTAGCAGGTTAGTAAGTGAAAATACGGAACGTGGACAAGGTTGGGGCTGTTGAAAAAGGGCTGAATGTAGGTGGTAGGTCTCTGTGCCTACCCTAAATATTGGCATAAATACAGGGCAACCACAGAGAGTTGCCCCTACGGTCTGGGATATAATGGGGTTTTTCAACAGCCCCAAGGCTGTCCGTGTTCCGATTACAGCTATTAATTACTGGCTCGATTTGGTTGACAGTATATTCCGTCTTTGATAATATTTATGTTTTGAATACTATTCAACGTCAGTTGGAAGGTGTGATCTATTTTTGGCTGAAACGTCAGAAGATAAAAAAACGGATGAAATTCCCGTGGAAGATGCGGCTAAAGTAAAGCCTGAGCAGGTTGATTCTGAAGCGACTCAATCATCCACGGATGAACAAAGCAATGTCGAAGCTGTTCCGATGGAAAAAACCGATAACAGTGATTCCGATGATGCGGGGCAATCAAAACAGGATAACGAGCCATCCAAAGGAGATGACAAGCCATCCAGAAAAGATGACGAGCCATCCAGAAAGGATGACAGGCAGGATTCTCGTGATGGCGGCCGTCGTGGCGGCGGGTATCGACATGAAAGAGGAGCCAGAGGGGAAATGAGCTTCGAGGAAAAGATGCGAGCGTTCAAGAAACAGAGTGATGAGCGGTTACATCATATCAAGCGAAGCCGCGAGGCTAAAATCGGCAAGAAAAGAACTCGTTAATTTCCTGTAATGTAATCATTCTGGAAACACAGTCGGGCTTTAGCCCGATTTTTTTTATGGGAGCGGTTTTTTAAGGAACGCCACTATATTTCCCGATACGGTTTACAAAACGAGTCAGAATAGTATATATTTAATACGCAATGCCGGAGTGGCGGAATTGGTAGACGCAGCGGACTTAAAATCCGCCGGTACCTTGTAGGGCCTTGCGGGTTCAAGTCCCGCCTCCGGCAGTTTTTTTATCCCTCTGGAAGATGCTCGGATAACCTGTATTTAGTCGTTCCTGAAAAAGTCCAAAATTCATGTGTTTAAGGGGATTACAAGTGAACTAATGTCAGTTGGAATTGCATGGTATTGTTGAAAAATGCTAAAAACCTGGTGATTTTATAATATTGGTAAAATGCGGAACCTGGGAGCGCTGGTCTCTGACCGGCACCTGTATAAGGTTAATAG
>JAGGVT010000005.1 GCA_021157815.1 bacterium
AATTCACTTATTAGTTCACAATTTTCATTCTTGACGCCGATCATCAGGTTTTGTGTACGTTTGCCAATCTCAAGCGGATAAACAGCTCGTCCCCCGATTTTAAGCTGCTTCAATACAGGATTAGGAAACTCTTTGGTCGCGCATGTAAAAATACAAGCGTCGAAAGTGGCATCATCCGGCCAGCCATACGACCCGTCACCCACACGAATATCATAGTTGGTGTAGTTAAGCTTTCTCAGCCGTTCACCCGCTGGCAGAGCCAGTTCTTCGAAAATATCCATTGAGTAAACAGTACATCCAAGCTCGAGCAAAAGCGCGGTTTGGAATCCACTGCCGGTTCCGATTTCAAACACAAGTGAACCCTCACCGATTTTAAGAAGGTCTGTCATGTATGCGACAAGGCGTGGTTGGGAGCAGGTTTGGCCGAATCCTATCGGCACCGGGCGATCATGATCAACACTGTCTTTTAAAACATCAGGAACAAAATCAGCCCTGTTAAGGCGTTTCATCGCCTCTTCGACTCGTGGATCGATATTTTCAAACATGTCTCTCATTCGCCGATTATGGTTAGTTGAATTCTTCTTTTACGTGCTGGAACATCAAAATCAAGAACAACTATCTGCTGCCAGGTTCCTGTAATCAGTCTGCCAGCTTTGAATGGAACAGTGGTACCGGGGCCTAATATTGTCGCGCGAACATGAGACTTGCCGTTTGCATCGCCCCATGTCAGATGATGTTTGTATTCTATATCCGATGGCGCGATTCGTTCCATTGCGCTTTTCAAATCAATGACAAGATTTGGCTCAAATTCAACAGTTGACACGCTTGCGGTCGAACCGATTACAAAGATATTCACTATGCCATTCGACAGTTCGGATTCCTCGATAGCATTGTTTACATAACCGGTTATGTCAACAACATCAAAATCCTGCGATGTGTCAAATTGAATCTCCTTGAAAAATACAGACACACTTCATCTCCTGACAAGCAATATCAAAATTGAATATGTTCATTATAACCCCTGATGGAACATGTTACAAAGAAATGAAATAATCATGATGATATGTGAAATGCGGGTTAAAGATACCTTCGAGCTGTTATGTAGTGTTTGGAGAAATAATCGGATGATAGTTTGTCTTTCTTGACCCTTCGTGAAATGCTTGAAACATGAAGAACATACCCGCCACCTATATAGAATCCCACATGGCTTATTCGTTTCCTATTTTCAGGTGAACTGAAGAAGATTAGATCACCGGGAAGGAGATTTTTTCTATCAACTTTTTTGCCCATCCTTGCCTGCTCTCTTGCTGAATGAGGGAGCGTTACGCCAAATAACTTGTATATCTTCATTGTGAATCCTGAGCAGTCAACACCTCTGGACAAACTGGAACCGCCGCGGATACGCCTTAGGCCTTCATACTCAAGCGCTTTCCTGATCAGCCTGTCGCGCGGTGCAAGATTGCGGCTAATCAGATTGTCGTCTTCTTTAGGTTCTTTCCCGGTTTTTACAACAGGAATAAGAAGCTCATCATTGATATTTAAAATCGTGTGCCTGTTTATATTGTTAGCTCTGAATATCGCTTCTTCAGACGTATCGTATTTCCTCGACAGTTTGGAAATGGTATCGTCTTTAATAACCTTATGTTTGACATATACTATATCTGGTTCGCCAGGAAGTTGCACATACTTCTTGATTACAGAAACTTTCTGCGACTCATCTTTGATCTTTTTAACCGGGTTCTTTTCAGATATGTTTTCATCGGGTTCAACGATGGTTTCATTTACAATTATCTCGGCACCTTCAAGCTCGGACAGGTCAAGTAAATTTATCCCCTTGATTTTATCAGCATGAACCTTTACTTGAAGAGCTTTCTTATATCCTCCGTTTGTCTCTATGGGTATGTCCTGGTCTTCTGATAGAATATTCTCATCATTGGAAGAGACATTGGTTTTCGGAATTTTTATAATCTGCCCGATATAAATAATCGAATCCCTCTCCAGTCCATTGCATTTACAGATATCATCAACTGTGCAATCGAATTCATGCGCGATTTTTGCCAGGCAATCGTTTGGTTTAACCTCATATTCAGAAATGGTAACCTCATCAGATTGCGATTGCTCTTCTTCTTGAACTATCTCTTCATTCTCAGGAGTTTTGGAGTAGGGGATAATCAGCCTTAATCCCTCTTTCAGTGTGAATCCATCCTCAAAATTGTTCGCACTTATCAGGTCAGCTTCTTCAACGTGGAATTTCGCAGCAATGCCGGACAACGTATCGCCGTCTTTTACGATGTATCCAACCTCCGTCCACGCTAACTGGGCGATTAATAGAATATATAAAGAACTCAGGAAAACCAGTTTCATAACTTTCATAAGTTAACTAACCCACAACCAATGATAACAATTTCCGAAAAACTGTATCATAGTAAATGATGTCTGTAAACCTGTTAATAATATCGGCAAAAGTGCACAAATAAACGCATATATCGGGAAATTTATCAGCCATTGTGATTATATAGTAGCGTGATTAAATCCAATACATTTTCAACGTTTCATTTGCAAAACCGGAATTTTTATTTACAATTCATCAGTGTTCTCATGTTGTGATTCTAGTGCTTACTTATTTTTATCATCCATATTCTCTTTACTGCGAGGTTTGATGTCATGAATCGTAAATACAATATTATAGGTCTCCTGATTTTAGTAATGCTTTTTGCCGGATGCTCTGTCCAGCAATCTGAAAACAATGCTTCTAAAAAAAACAAGACTGATAAAACACCTGCATTAAATCCAAACGCCAACGTTGAAAGCGACTTTGGCTCACAAGGACAGCTTCTTGTTACGATGTCTGAATCCAACCAGCTTGCTCTCATTGATTTGAAAACACTGGCTATCGGTGATGTTACTGATGTCGGAGTGAATCCGCAGGATGTTATCTTTTCACGCAACGGCCAGATGTATTTTGTCGTAATGGCTGGTTCGCCCGATGATTCCGAAACCGAAAGCCTCAGTTCACTATCCTCTAACGCGATATGGATGTGGAAAACGGACACTCACAAAATAACCGGAAAAAGCTCGGTTACTATCGGTGATAAGCCATCGAAGTCGGTTGGGATTGGAACTGATTCCGCAGGGAACAGGCTCTATATCACCAACTCAATCCAAAACAATCTCCTGATAAAAAATCTTCACGGAGAGCAGAATGATTCGGTAACTATCGAGGTTGGAGTCGGGCCAAGAAGAGTTCTCGTTAGCAATGATGACAAGTACATCATCACAATTAATTCTGATCTTGATAATCGCTGCGATAACGATACCGTAAGCATCATTCACCTTTTGTCGCATGATGAAATCGCCCGTGTGGAAGTTGGCGATACTCCATGGGGCGTATGTATTCATCCCAATGATGATAGATTCTATGTTTCCGTTTCAGGAAATAATGAGGTAAAGGAAATAAACATCAAGGATGGTAAAATTATTAATACATACGAAGCCGGTAAATCACCAAGGGGTGTTGCGATTTCCGCCGATGGAAACACTCTATATGTTGCCAGTTACGAAGAGGACACTGTCATCCCGCTTGATACTAAAAACGGCAAAACATCCGAACCTTTATCCGTTGGCAAGGGGCCTGTTGAAATCGCGCTTGAGCAGAACTCACAGATTCTCTTTGTCGCGAACAGCCTCAGCAAATCGATTACCGTCTATAATCTCTCACAGGGCAAGGCAATTGACACAATTAAGTTAACAGCCTCACCAACGCAAATGGCGCTGTGGTCAGATGGGATTGGCAGAGCCAAATACGATAGCGAAATTGATTCGAAAAATATAAAAGGCGCCATGCGCGATATCATTACTCCATCTGGTAAGATTAAGGTTAAACCTGGCAATACGAAACCAGTTGAAGACGGCAAGTAGATTCAGTTTTGCCGGTTAATTCAGGCAAAATGCCGAATGGAATGGAAATTCAAGTAGGGGCAACATCCTGGAAGGTGTTTCAGAACCTGTCTTTTGCTGTCATCCTGAGCGAAGCGAAGGCTCTATTATCGATAGCGTGGATTAATATCATCAGGTTTAACCATCAACACAGCAGCTTATAGATTCTTCGCTACGCTCAGAATGACAATGTATCTTATTTATCTCGGGGTTCTGAGACATGTTCTGTGCCATGCCCCTGCAAAAAATAACAGGATAATTTTACTTTTTCAATATATAAAAGCTCAACATATCAAAGCGGCGTTTCATGAAGAAAATTCTAATCGGTGGATATTACGGTTACGGCAATACAGGCGATGAAGCAATCCTTGAGGCTTTTACTCAGAGATTAGTGGCTTATCCCGATGTTGACATTACTGTATTATCCTCCAATCCCGGATACACATTCAAAACGCAAGGCTTAAAAGCTGTATCTCGAAACAATCCCATTTCTGTAACGAAATCGTTTATCGGATGCGATTTGTTTGTTCAGGGAGGGGGAGGATTAATCCAGGACTCCACAAGCTGGCGAAGCCCGTTTTTCTACCTCGGGCAACTTATGCTGTCTCACATTCTGGCTCGAAAAATATATATCATGGGGCAGGGAATAGGGCCGTTAAACGGATCATTCGCACGTTTTCTAACTCGCGAACTCTTTGCTACAGCAGAGGCAATTGTTGTACGTGATTTATCCAGCCAGACATTCCTCATGGAATCACTTCCAACTGGTTTCGATATCACACTCGCATCCGATATTGCGCTAATGCTGAAAGCCGCGCCTGATGATGTCGCTGAGGATATCCTCTATGAGGAGGGACTGCCTGATTTGCCTGAACCTGTTTTGATTGTTTCAATCAAGGGAAACTCCAGGAACATGAAATCAATCGGGCATTATGTCACGGCTATCAACACATACCTTGATGAGGCTGGCGGCAGCGCGCTCTTTGTACCTTTCTTTCCGCAATACGATATGCCGTTCGCACAGAAAATCATGTCTGCGATAAAAGGAAATACAGGTTTGATTAGAAAGCAATATAAACCCTCTGAGATTCTTTCACTCTTTAAGATGGCGGATCATATTCTTGCCGGACGGCTTCACGCGGCGATGTTTGCCGCGTTGGCGGAAACATCATTCACAACGGTTGTATATGATCCAAAGATGAAATACTTTCTGGATATGATTGACATCAAAAGCACAATCGTAACGCCAATCATAGGGCCCAAATCGATAGAGGAATCTCTCTTCAATGACATCGATGATTCAGAATCGATTGTTGACAGGATAAAAAAAAGACTCCCCCCACTGATAAAGCAGGCTGAGTCGAATATTTCAAAACTATTTGAACTGCTTGATATTGATTAAATTGCATCCCGGCTTCTTACGTAATGAACTCCAGTTTAATTGAATCTATCCACCAGCCGCCCTGGCAGTTGTCTATGCCATCATCCGCCTGCTGCCTGAATTTAATCTTGATTATTCCTCCCGCGAGAGAAGGATCATCGAAAACTGAATCCCATCCGATGTAATCCGCGCCAAACGCCGGATCGATTCCCATCTCACCTGCAAACGATGGTCCCCCGGAACTTGTGGCTTCTGATGTGCTGTAAAGCTGGCCATCTGTTGTGAGAAGCTTATATTGGGAACCAATCATAGGTTTTACCCAGATATCGCAATCATCTGTAAAATCATACGGATTAAAGTCGAAAATTTCAGTGTCATACGCGTGATTAATTGTCAGACGAACAATTGAATATCCCTCCGGCATTTCTGGTACATTAATAGTCCGTGATGTAGCGAAGTTTTCACCACCATCAATGGAATCGCTATAACATCCCTGTCCCTCCGCCTGAGCGCCTGTCCCGCCTGATGACGACAAATAACCGTTGGTGATTCCCCAGAATTCATCGGGATCGAACTGCCAGTTCTCCGAGTTGTCATCAAAATCATCAAAGAAGATGATAGGGGAGAAATACTCAACCGTGAGATCAGCTGTGCATATCACACTTTGCGCATCTTCACCATTGTCCGTTAATCTCATTGCGACTAACAAATCGATATCGTTGCCTGTGTCGTTGGTATAAGGTCCAAGAGTAACCGCGGCGCCATCAGTATTGGATGCGTCAACGTGAAAAACCTCACCGTCATAATCCATATCGAATTCGTAAAGGACAATTTCACCATCGGGGTCATTAGTGCCGGCACCCGGCTGAGCATCAACAGTTGCACCGCCCAGGATTGAATTGCTTGACAGTGAAAGTTCGCAATTCGGAGCGCGATTACCAAGGCTTATTGTGTATTCAAAAACGCCGTAAGTCGCCCATTCTTCTGTAGTGAAAACAAATTCACCCGGATCTTCCCACGGGTAAACTCTCGGAATTGTATTTCCATTTATATTCATGTTTTTATCAGTGGGATATGAGTCAAGCACTTTGATTAATCCCGTATATGTTCCAATCGGCGCCAGTTTTGTATTTTCAATTCTGGCTAGAAACCTTAGCGGGTCCTGTTTGTTTCTTGAATACCCACCCTGATAAGCGGCTTCAATGTCTGTAATGTCTATTGTTGTTTCAGAAATATCAGGCACTTCAATTGATATCACGGATATCGATGAATCAAAATCCATCTTTTCGATTGCATCACCAACGTCATCAACTGCAACCTTGTGATTTATATCCAGAACTTCGATATACAAATCTGCCCAACTTGTTGCATTAACATCGTCAAGATGGTTGTTGATTTCATTCAAACCGACAAGTGTCGCGGATTTCTGGCAATACTGCGGAACCCGATATCTGGGATAGAGCCATTCAGATCTTCCCGACGCTGACAAGCCGTAGGAAACATTAAGCGAATAAATAAAGGAGAAAACCTCTCCGGCATCCGCTGGAAACTGCATGACATAATCCTTGTAGTCGTAATCTGACCCCATTGCCATTACAGTGTTGCCGGTTGGCATCGCAATATTCGTGAAACCTGATTCATTGCCAGTGGCAAAATTACCTGCTGAATAATCATCGAAATGCAGGATAAATGGGTGAAGTGTCGCATCTGTTTTAAGAATACTGTCCCATTTGCTATCAAATTCGCTCGAATATCCGCAGGCATTTAGGAGCCGCCATGCTGGTATTTTCTGTTTGAGCAATTCGAAATTCTTAAATCCACCGCCAACCACTCCGTCAGATATAATAAATCCTCTCGCGGAGAATACATGCAGGTCAAGGCGATTGGTGGATGATGGAGGTTCTGATTTCTTTCCAGCGGCAAATGGGTGTTTAACTCCTATTGTAAGTACTGGATTCCCATTCTCGTCAAGAGCCACACCAGCCAGTTTGATACAATCCGTGCAGGGAGCTACTGCCAGAAAATTTGTAATATCCACAAGCAGTGAATCGTTCAGTGCGTTGGATGATTCTCTCAGCGGAGTAAATGACGTTTCCAGAGTATTCAGGTTAAGTTCCCCAAAGAAACACCCCAGCGTTCCAACACCACCCAGCGGTTTTCCACTGTTGTCTGTATCGCTGACAATAAGCGGAAAAACAGGTGTGGCATCAATCCCCGACAGCACTCCTGAATCAGATCCCGGGGGCGCAATTGGGTTTGAATCCCTGGATGAGCATCCTATTATAACCAGGAACATTAATGTGAATATGCCAATATTTAGAAGCTTTTTCATGTTTAACTTCCTCCAGAACATTTCCTACGGGCAAATAGCAATTGTTATTTCATCAATCCACCAGCCGACCGGATATCCCGGTGTGCCGACAGCGCCTGTATTGTTGTTAATTTGTTCAAATCTGATTACAACCTGTGATTCACCTATGAAAGGTGTAAGGTCAAAAACAGTCTCAGCTGAATTTCCTGTGGTAACGAGTCCGGTGAAGCAGTTGTCCCCGTTTCTCAATCCACTTGTGAAAGTGCCGTTGTATGTTTCCCCTGATAAAACCAAAAGCTGCGTTGGGAATGATATACCGCCATTAGTCGATACATAAGCCGCGCAGCCATCTGGCACCGGATTATCCAGCACATTATAGAAATGATAAACTGTCATTGACGCTTCCGTGACAGTCAGGGAACTCATGTCGATTACGGGAGAAATCAGATAATAATGGCCATCACCGGAGTAATCGTTGCAGAATCCGGGAGGATTGCCCTGGGCTACATTATCACCTGATGTGAAGAAGCAATTTCCGCTGTAACAGACATTGTTAGCGCAGTTTGGACCCATATTATGAACGGAAAACTCATCCCAGCCGCCGTAATAAAATCCGCTGTTATCAGTATTTTCAACCGACCAGTCATCGACAAGCCAATCGCCATCAGTGCCGCCGTCGAAATTCTCAAACAAGTTAACACAATCCGGGCACTCAACCGTTACCTGAAGGCTGTCAACTTCTTCCACATTCGGCGGTTCGCATGAATCTGTAAGCCTTAGTGCAACCGTGTAGATTACAGATTCCATTGTGGTTTCGCAGTTATCATTGAAAAATTGGTGTGATCCTGACTGGCCAATTGACGGCATTGTGCCATCTCCCCATGTCCAGTAGTATTCAGTAATCGGATCGCCTCCATTAGCGCTTGAACCCTCGGAATCAAAATTGACTATGTCCCCATTGTTGATTGTAATTGCCGCCGATATCGGTTCGGTTATCGAGCCTGTGATTGGTCCGCACGATGTGAAAACCTCAACATCAACAGTCGTATATGTAACCCATTCATCAACCGTGAAGAAAGATTCTGTGGGATCCCCACCCGGGGGAAGCCCGTAAATAGCGTTGCCCTCAAGATTTCCAGCTCCTTTAAAAGCGTCAACAACGCCGATTAATCCCGAATATATTCCAGCATCAGCACCGGCATCATTTGTTACAACGATATCGTAAACCAGCGAGTCGATGCGTCCATCACCTGAAACGTAGAAAAGATCAGGCGATGTCGTTTCCCAAATCGGATCGGTTACGCCGGGAATTTCAACAACGAATTTGGACACAGAACTGTCAGCGGACATCTGGTCGATTTCATTGCCAATTGTAACCCCGTGGTTGATATCCTTTATTTCAAGCGTTATCGTGCAGCTGGAACCTGTATCGCCAGAAAACAATTCAGAATCATCGACGCCTGTTACCCTCACTTCGCTTGCGGGTTTTGAATTGTACTGCGGAATTCTATATGTTGGTGTAAGCTTTTCTGTCTTTTTTGCGGAACTAATTCCATAACTTGCAGTAAGTGCATAGAGAAAATCAAACGAACCTGTGCCGCTAAGTTCAAAGACATAATCCTGAATATCCAGATCAGACCCCATTTTCATGACAAGGTTGCCCTCTGGATTTTTCAAATCAGTAAAACCATTTTCGTTCGCGGCATCAAAATTGCCAACACCGTAATTGTCAAAGTGCAAAATATACGGATGAAGATTCGCCTCGGTCATAAGGTAATTATCCCAGTATTCATCGAACTCACCGGACAAGCCATCCCGGTTGTACAAATCAAAACCTGGGATTGACTTGCCGCTCGCGCTGAAAGTTTCAACTCCCTCAAATCCATCTGAGATTATAAATCCGCGCACGTTGAAAACATGCAGGTCCAGACGGTTTGACGTGGATGGCGGCCCCGATAAATCACCGGGGGGGAATGGATGTCTGATTCCTATTTTCACCACCGGACGGTTTTCAGTGTCAAGCGAAATTCCGGTTATCTGCACACAGTCGGCGCATGGTGTTCCGAGCAGGAATGATGTGCAGTCGGTTTCAGCGGAATCAGACGTACCTGCGCTGCTCGATCTAAACGGGACAAGGCTGGCATCGAGATTATCCAAATCGATATGGAAATCGTACAACCCAAGAATCCCCTCACCTGAAATCGAATCTCCCGCTCCGGCAATAATGATTCCATTATCCAATTCACCCGAATTAACCGGCGTCTGAGGTGGATTCACGGGATTCACGCCGGATGAGGAACATCCCGCAATGATTATCAATATAAATAAGAGAGTAAGGAATTTACAAATATCGCAGGTTTTCATGGTTTCCGCCAACCGTAAATAATTTAAACAAAATGAATGCCAAGCCTCCTCACGATATCAGCCATGGAAAATGCAATTACCGTTCCATGGATTACGCGAGAATCCATCGAAAGCTCTAACTACATAATAATACCGCAAATCATGGGGTGTTATCAAGCGGAATGGCTAATAACGAATATTCAATTACATTCCTGGAAGTACTTATTTAACAACCAGCACGACTAAATCCTCTTCGCCTGGATTCTCTATCTCAATTCGCTCGTTGGGAGATAGGGTTATGATGTCGTTTGTTGTGATTGAGATTTGGTTTGTAATCTCCTCGTTTTCGGGTTCATTATCATCCGACTCATCGGTGTGGTGGATTTCATAATCGCCGACAAGATTGCCTTTGCCGGACAGAACGACAATCATCGCGGTTTTGTCGGGTGAATATTCCTCTGCTTTTTCATCCGGTTCAATTCTGATTGCACTAACAGAGAAACCATCCAAATCGAATGACTCCTCCAAATTTTCAAGATCCAGAAGGTTAATAAGGTTTATTCCCAAGGTGTCATTTTCTGTTTCCTCAAGCGGCTCAATCTCGTACGGCACCTCCACAAATTTGCCTGATTCCGCCCTGCATACCGGGCAGCGGTGAGGCGGTTTATCATTAATAAAGATATATCCACAAACTGCGCATTTGAATCTTGATGCCATGATTATTATAACCTCGCGTTTTTTCCCGGCGAAGGGACGCCGGGTTACATCCTTACTAACTTACTAACCTGCTAACTTACTAACCTGCTAACTTACTAACCTACTAACTTAGCTAACATACTAACTTACTAACCAATCATAAGATATAATGAGGAGTATTAAAAGTAGTGAGATTTATTTATTAAGAAAGCAATCAGAAGGCGATGACTATGAAACCGGAAGAATACAATTTGGAAATTACTCAGAAGTATATGGACTATATAAATCCCGGACTGACTCGATTAGTTGCGTTTATGGGATTCGACAAGGTGGAGGTATCCGCTGATGGTGCAATCATACGCGACAACCTCGGCAATGAATATATCGACTGCCTTGGCGGATTCGGAGTTTATTCGATTGGGCATCGGCATCCGAGAGTGATAAACGCGCTGAAAGATCAGCTCGATAAAATGGCGTTTCCATCAAAGGTGTTACTCAATGAACCGTTGGCGCTCCTTGCGGAAAAACTTGCTGACATTGCTCCCGGCGATTTGCAGTATTCATTTATGTGCAATTCAGGTACGGAGGCAACTGAGGGAGCGTTGAAACTGGCGCGAATTAAAACGGGCAAGCCCGGTGTGATATACGCGAGCAATTCATTCCACGGCAAGACACTTGGTTCGCTTTCTGTAACTGACAGGGAGAAATACCAAAAATCATCAAGGCCGCTTTTACCGGATGTTAAAGTTGTTAAATTCGATGATGCCGATTCACTTGCCCGTGCAATCGATAGCGACACCGCTTGTTTTATCGTTGAACCAATACAAGGTGAGGGAGGAATTTATGTTCCGTCGGATGATTACCTTCCAAAGGTTCGTCAAATCTGCGATGATAAAAACATCCTTCTAATATTCGATGAGGTGCAGTCAGGACTCGGCAGGGCAGGGAAGTTGTTCGCATCCAATCTGTGGAATGTCGCACCCGATATCATGACACTCGCAAAAGCGCTCGGAGGCGGAATCATGCCCATCGGCGCGATTATGGGCACCCGGGATGTCTGGTCGGCTTTCGAGGAAAATCCGCTCATTCACTCATCCACATTCGGCGGAAATGAACTCGCGGCAAGAGTCGCGCTGGAAACATTAAATGTAATTATCGATGAGGACCTGCCACGCCAATCGCGCGAAAAAGGCGAATGGCTAATCCCCAAACTCAGGGAGATTGCATCTCATTATGATGATTTAGTTACTGAGGTTCGCGGAATGGGCTTGTTTATCGGTATCGAATTCAAGGACGACGACATCGGAAACCTATTCCTCAGCACACTGGCTGCCCGAAATGTAATAGTCGCTTTCACCCTCAATTCTCCAAAAGTAATACGAATCGAGCCACCGCTAATGATTCCAATGGAATATCTTGAAACTGTTCTGGAACGCATTGAGGAATCGCTGAAAGAGGTTCGCACTATCATGGATAGTTTGTGAAGAGTTAGAAAGTTAGCAGGTTAGCAGGTTAGTAAGTTAGTAAGTTAGCAGGTTAGTAGGTTAGCAGGTTAGTAAGTTAGCAGGTTAGTAAGTTAGCAGGTTAGTAAGTTAGCAGGTTAGCAGGTTAGTAAGTTAGCAGGTTAGTAAGTTAGTAGGTTAGTAAGTTAGTAGGTTGGTAGGTTGAAAAACCGAATTGTCTAATAACACCATGCTTAAGTGTGGTGCTGTGAATATATCTGATGTACTGTAAAATCTGGGTGCCGCCCACACATCACGTCTTTTTGTGATATGTGGGTGAAATGCTTAATTATTCAAATTAATTCGTACCGGGTACGAATTAATTTTATTTTACTTCAATCCGCAATCTGAATACTCTTCAAACTACCATCAAAACCCGTCATTCCGACATTCACGAAGCTAATGGCCGTAATCACTTTATCCTTTTATTTAATTTGTACCGGGTACGAATTAATATTGAATATTTTAAGGCGGAAATGCATCCCGATTGATATATTTAAGCAAAAGGAAAATATATTGAATTTTATTCAAGAAAAGTCTTGACAATTTTGATTTAGATGTTAAAACATTTAATCGTAAGGTTGAAATTATTAATGCCGAGGTAAAAAAAATGAAAGAACTAATCAAAAAATGTCCCAAATGCGGTGAGTGCCTTATCATCACAGAATATTCATGCCCATCATGCAATACTAAAATCCAGGGTGAATTCAATATCACTGAATCATCCGATGAAATCCAAACAGTATTCGACCGCCTGACTGAGGAGGAGCGATATTTCATCCTCGTATTCCTTCAGGCTGGCGGAGTAATCCAAAATGTCGAACGAGTCATGGGCATCAGTTATCCGACAGTCAAATCAAAACTCACCGAAATTCAAAGCAAACTAAGCGGCGAAGTTAATGACTGGCATGAGTCGTCCGAATTCGACAAGAAAGCTTTCAAACAAGAGATGGAAAATCTCAAACATCGTATTAAGCATCATGTGAGAAGACAGGTTCACGATAATCTCCATCGCGGGATTGGAATCACCATTCACCGCACAATGGGTGAATCAGATGATTTAGAACATAAATTCGACAATGATGAAAAACGTGAATCGATAAAGGAGGAAAAGAACAAGAGTATTAAATCCATTATTGACAAGCTCGAATCAGGTGAGATTGATCCTGATTCCGCGCTTGATGAAATAAAAAACACTAAATAACAAACGAGGTATATAACAATGAAAGATGAAGTAATGAGAATTCTGAAAATGGTTGAGGACAGCAAAATCACCGCTGAGCAGGGAGCGAAACTGATTGAGGCTATCGAAACAGCTACGGCATCAAGCAGTTGGATTGATTTGAACGACCCTTCGACATACTCAGGTCCTTCGACAGACTCAGGACAGGCAGGCAAAAAGCCATCGTGGCTTTATATCATGGTTGATGGCGGTGAGCAGAGGCATGGACGCAAGAAAAGCGTTCGGGTCAGGATTCCTATCAAACTCGCGAAATGGGCTTTGAAATTTGTACCCAAAAGCGCTCACGCTGAAATGAGAAAGGAATTCGGAGAGGATTTCGATATCAGCCAGATAGGGGAAATTCTGGATGAACTACCTGTTGGCGAGGACCTTGTAAACGTTGTCGATTCCGAAGAGGGTGAAAACGTTCGCATCTTTCTTAGGTAACGTTCTTTTCTGAATTTTACCGGTGTCAGAGCCCTTGATAATGGTATTGTCAAGGGCTCTGACCCCTATATCCCAAGTTAATTTTAAATGCCATATATAGTAAAGTTCATCTACCATCCTGTTTATGCTCCACAGCATCATTGTGCAAATAATATGAAAGAGTCCGACACCCTATATTAGGACACTCAAGGTGTCTGACACCAACTTATTGCCCATTTTTCTCCTTCTGATTTTACCGAAATTAACATCAAAAACGAATCCAATCGAACACGATATGCAACCGTTTCTCAATCCATGCCAGGGGCTTCGGCACCCTTGCCTGAAAAGGGGCGTAAGCCACAGTTTTTTGACAGGGGTGCTGAAGCTCCCAACTTTCCGGCAAGGGTGCCGAAGCCCCCGGGGAAAAATCTCCCAGAATTCCCTTATTTTTTTTAGCTCAAAATCTTTACAATTTGATTAAATCTGATATAATCTCTATCTGGCGATTCGGGGTTCACTATTCCCGACCTGGTTGTATGCGCAGGTGGTAAATGAGGTGAATGAGAATGAGCCAATTGTGGAACACAATAAAAGATGCATTTATCCAGCTTTATGACGATGATGCAGAGCAAGTCCCCCGTAATAAAAGTAAACACACGGTTTCCAATCAACAGACACAATCCAGAGAGGTGGATACTAACTCTCCATTGCAAAAGCCGGAACAGATCGCGCTTTTAAAAATCGAATCTGTCGATATGGAATGGCTGCCCGCGAATTACCTTAAATCTGACCGGCCTGTCCAGGTTGACTTGGGTAATCTATCCGCCAAAGAACGCGACACTGTATGCAATTTCCTCTGCGGTGTGGTTTTCGCGCTCAACGGAACAGTGGAAAAGGTCAGAGAGGATATCTTCATGTTCGCCCCAAGTGAGGTCGGCATTATCACGGAGCATGAGGAGGTTTTCCCGCACGGTGAGGATGAATTCCTGGCGGGAAATCTGAATCCTGAGGATTTGCTTGATTAAAATCGCAAAAAAGCGATGAAAATATACTTCAAAATAGCAATTTGTATTTTTCTTATCCTGTCATGCGGACACTCTTTTGCTTTGGACGAAGAAAATCCGCTTTATGAAGGAAAACACCTTCCGAGTTTCACACTAATCGATGGCAAAGAGAAATTTACATTTCCGGATGATTTTGACGGGAAACCTTTCGCGCTTTATTTTGGAAATCTAACCAGCAACGATGATGGATTCCAGTTCCTTAGCTGGGGAGGGGCGTTTACAATCTCGCTCCGTCAAAGCGAGGATGATCTTCATGACATCTATTTCGCGGGAGTGGCATCCTTGAAAAAACGTCCACTCTACTGGATTCCAATTATGGTTAGAAAAACAATAAACGGTGAGATGAAAAAAAACGATGTCCGAGGAGAAATGTTTTATGATTTCAAAGGTGAAATATCCAGCAAATTTAAAATAAATACAGGGGATGTTAGAGCGATTGTCGTTGACAAAAAGGGCGTGATTCGCAAGTCTTTCGATTGCAGTGTCTATGGCCTGTCGGATGAGGAAAAGGCTGAGCTCTATCAATTATTCATCGAACTTATTACGGAGTAACTTGTTACGGAGTGTAGCGATGAGAGATAAAATGCTTGGATGGGTACTTCTGACATGTATCGTAATTGCATTGTTTCTACACTATAGAATATACTTTCAAAGCCTGTAATGGGTTTGACTTTTGGGTCTAAATCTCATTAATCTTATAGTGATATGAATCTGCTTTACCTTATCGCATTCGTTTTTGCTTTAAGCGGATGGGGCATCATGCCTTACCTGCGATTTTTCCGCACGAGTCGCGATCCGCTCGAACGCTTTCTGATTATGCAGGCAATCGGATTTACTCTTACATGGCTTTTTGTTTTTCTTCTCTGCGCGGTTCATGTCCTGCAGCCTTTCTGGATACATCTGTGGATAATTGCCGGATGCGTCATTTACATCCTTAACTGGCGAAAAGAGGTTTACAAAGGTGTTTGGTTGACTGAGATATCTTCAGGATTCAGCAATCTGAATATCAGAGCGCTTGTTATTTTGATGTCATCACTTGCGGTTGTGTCATACTGCATCTTTTTATATCTAACATTCGCTCCTACCACAACGTGGGATCCTCTCGACTACCATTATGTCATGCCGCGTGAATGGCTTGCAAACAGCGGATTTGTGAATCTGCCCAAAATCATGTATTCAAATTTCCCCGCGTCAGTTGAATTAATATGGCTTACCGGAATGGCGCTTTACGGTGAGATTGTCTCGAATCATCTAACATGGTGGTTTGGATTCCTCATGGGGCTGACTCTGCTTCACATCGGCAAAAAGTGGTTCTCAACCGTTGCCGGATGGATTGGCCTTGTTCTTTTCCTGGCGCTTCCAATTGTTTATACTGAGGAAATCCCCGGTGGAGTAATTGACCTGGCAGTTTTCACATTCAACCTTCTTACAATTCACTTCGCGCTTTTATATGCCAAAGATGAAAACCGTGAAGATGCTTTTCTGACATGCCTTTTCGCATCGAATGGCCTCGCGATGAAGCACTCATCGCTCTTGAGCCTGATATTTGCGATTGCGATTATCCTCTTTGTATTTTATAAAAAAGGCAAACTTAATGCGGGTTTGAAATCATCAGCTATTATTTCCGCATGCGCTTTCATATTGCCTCTGCTGTGGTACATAAAGAGTTACATATATACAGGCAATCCTGTATATCCATTTATGGATTCAGTGTTCAATCCAAACTCAAACCTGTCAATCGATATTCTCTACTGGTCGAATCCGAATTTCACATGTAACACTTTCGACTGGCTGACATACTGGTATCATGTGATAACTGATATAGGCATGGTTCAATATAGATTCCGGTTGATAAACGGCATATATCTCGGCATGTTGCCTCTGGTTTACTGGGCGATTAAAAAACCGGGATATCATCGCGCGTTTATCGCGTATGCGTTTTCCATGATAGTAATGCTCTTATACAGCGCTCCGGGTGAACCGCGATATCAACTCGCAGCGTGGGCAGTGCTTGGAATATCGTACGGGTTTGGTCTCTTCGAGTCAGGAATCATGCGGGATTCGACAATGAGACGCCTCATTCCACTTGCGATTATCATTCCCTTATCGATAACGCTTGTCATGTCGGTACATGAAAATCGTCATATATTTAACTATGTTTTCGGACAGGACGATTCGCGAGATTATTATCTAAATACAATGGGTGTATATCCACTGATTGATTATATGAACACATCCACTGCTGAGGACAGTTTAATTATATGGTGCGACCCGCGTGTATATCTCTTCGACAGGGATTATATACCCGCGTATCCGTTTGATACCGGCGTTTTGCCATCATGGAGAAATGAGCCGCTGGATATCGTTCGTGAATGGAAAAATATGGGAGTAACTCATCTTGGATTTTCAATCGGCTCGAATTACAGGGCGTGGGTTGTCGCTGTTATTCTCTATCAGGCTGAACTTGACGGCGTTGAATCCGGATATGCTTATATTGAGGACCAATTCGCTCCGGGAATTAAATATGAGGAGGGAATGAAACTCGATTTTTCATTTGACCCGATGGACAGGCGGGTACAGCGACTGGGTCCGCTGACTCCAAGAGCGATACAACTGGCATCCTATGCAACACGAGGCATTGATCATGTTATAAAAGACGGGTACTGGGTTTATCGGGCTGATATCGATTTGCTTATAAACGAACGCTCTGATGACATTGATGTTATCATGATCCGAAAACTAATTGATATTGGCAGAATGGGATTTTTAAGTCCGCGAAAATCAATTGAGACTGAAGGGATTATTTATGAAATGAACTATGAACCTCTAAAATGGCTCGACGGCCAAAACACCGGGGGGGATGCCTGATTGTTTCTGATAGCGTATCCAGTATTTCTTCTCGCGGCGTTCGGAATGGGGCTACGCCTTCTAAGCCTTTTCAGATATGAACCCCAAAGCCGTCTTGCGCACTTTTTCATCGCGATTACACTAGGCTGTGCTTTTATCGGGCAATTCACTTTTCTTCTTGGCTTAATCCACCTTTTATACATCTGGATAATCTGGCTTGTATTCATCCTGATGATCCTCATGAATACAGGCATTGTGATTCTGTTTGTCCGCCATGCCAGATGGCAGGATTCATTATTCGCGATAAGAGAATGCTCGTTTATAGAACGAGCGTTCCTGTTCATGAGTTTGATTGTTCTGTTAATGCACGCGTTTTTCTCGCTCGCGCCGCAAATTAGCTGGGATGCCATGTCGCATCATTATCTGGTGCCCGAGTATTTCCTTCAGAATCATGGGACAGTTAATTTCCCTGATGTCATATTCTCATATTACCCGTCGTTAATTGAAATGCAATACCTTGCCGGAATGGCGTTGGGCGGAGAGATAACCGCGAATCTAATCGGCAACCTTCACGGCATTATGATGTACATCGGGATATTCGCGCTTGCAATGTTACTGGTAAACAACTGGCGCACCGGTATCTGGGGAGGCGTATGTTTACTTTGCACAGAGGGAATCCACATGCATTTCGAGGGTGGATGGAATGATCTCGGCGTTTCGGTTTTCATTGTGGCATCAATCCTGATGCTGTTTGAATATGGAAAAAGCAGGCACAGGGGCGTATTTATTCTGTCATCGCTTCTGATGGGAGCCGCGCTTTCCTCCAAGCATTACGCGTGGATGCCGTTTGCGTTCGCGCTTTTGTTTGTGCTGTATGATTCATTCAAGAAATCCGGATTTATCCACGCGGCTAAAAACGCCGCAGTCTATTTCCTTGTCGCTTTCTCAATACCGTTGTTATGGTATGTCCGAAGTTTTATCTTTACCGGAAATCCGCTTTATCCGTTCAGCATATTCGGCTTGTTTCCCACATATCACCTTCCGCCGTTTGTGCTGACAAGCTGGGTTAATTATGGCTTCACCAGAAATCCAATCTCTTTTCTTCTATATCCATTTCATCTTATGTTCGATTCAACCTGGATTCCTGAATTGACCGGCCGTTTGCCATATCTGTTTCTGTTTATTCCCATGACATTCGTTGACCTGGTAAAAAGGGATATACGCTCCATATGGATTTTCATATTATGGACGTTTGTCGTTATGTACTTTGTTGCGCCTTTCGAAACCAGATATATGCTTTATATAATTCCTTTCGCCGCGGTTCTAACCGGTTCAGCAGTTTACATCATGGCAAGCAAGGTCAAAACCGGAAACAAACTGGTTCTTCCCATGGTATTTGTAATATTTCTAATACCGTTTAGTATCAACCAGAAGATATTCGAACATGACCTCAAAGATAAAACGCGTGTGATTCTTAAAATGGAGTGGCGGAATGAATATCTGTTCAGGCAGTCGCATACATACCAAATGATATGGTGGATGAATAATCATTTACCCGATGATGCGCATATCTTGTGCCTTGAGAAGAATCTATATCGCTTGAAGCGTGATTATGTTACATGGCCCGGCATGATGGTTAAATATCCTGAGAACGCGCATGAGGCGATGGCGAAAAACCATACATATGGGAATACACATATGTTCCTCGGCGAGGGCGGAATGGCGGAGGCGTATGTGCTGTGGCATATATATCATCTGCCTGAAGATGCGAATGGCTATGTAACGTTTTGCATTGAGGATGTTCTTCTTAATCTAAATGACAAGCCGATTCCCGATAGTTTCTGGATTCTTCGCCTTGGAATGAAGCGGGATCTGGAGCGATGGGGCTTTGAGAAATACCAAAATGATAATGATACGCACTACAGGATAAAGCGCGCTGTTCTGGATGATACTGTCGCTAATCTAGCGGCGCTTATGCTTGTTGATTTGTTTAAGGATATGGTTAAACGGGGGTGGATTGAACTTTTGGAGGATGATGTTTTGAACATGGTGTTTAAATTCAACTATGATAAGTGGATTGCAGATACAGACATGCCGTCTAAGATTTAAAATGGATTCCCGCTTTCGGGGCTGTTGAAAAACCCCGTTTTGTCCCAGACCGTAGGGGCAACTCTCCGTGGTTGCCCTGTATTTATGCCAATATTTAGGGTAGGCACAGAGACCTACCCCCTACA
>JAGGVT010000179.1 GCA_021157815.1 bacterium
CGGGTCAAGCCCGGAATGACAACGAGTTCAATCGCGGATTTAGGGTATTCACTTACGATTCATGTCTGATAAATACCAATAAGCCGGTATGTTCTTTATTAATCAGCAATACGGTAATTGGTCTCTAACTTAACCGGACAGTAGTGATGACAAACAGTAGTACACATAAGTAGCAAATATCTTCATGTAAAAAAAGAATGGAAAGGTTGAACCAATGCGCAAGAGTTTTTATATCATCATTTTTATCATATCAATAGCTTTCCTCACTTCGTGCGTTTCAGAAACTACATCGGATTCAGACAAGACAGACAATTCCCATAACGGAGATTTGTCATTACGGCAAACCCTGGTGGATGTATCATCCGATACTCAAATAATCGATCTCAAATTGAAACTTGAAACCAACCCGGACGATCCTGAGGCAAACTACAATCTTGCCATGAGATATTTTGAATTGAAACGATTTGATCTTGCGAATGATGTTTTCGCAAAAGCGATTGAACTCGACCTGTCAAATGCAACCTACAAATTAGCCGCCGCGAATTCCTATGCGGATGATAATAAAATCTCAGAAGCCGAAGCTCTTTTCAAGGAGATTCTGGATGATGATGAAAACAATACCGATGCGCTTAATTCATGGGGCGTGATGTATTACAAACAGGGCATAGTTTTTAAGGATGAAGAAAAACTCAATACCGCAGAGGAAAAATATAATCAGGTCCTTGAGATTGATCCTGAAAATATTAAGGCGCTTTTCAATCTTGGATTGCTGTATATATACCGGAAGGAAAATGAAAAAGCAAAAGAGAAATTCATTAAGGTTAATCAACTGGAACCGGATAGAATGACAGCAATAAAGCATCTTGCAAGTATCTCACTTCAAGCAGATGACTGGGATTCATGCAGGGAGTATTCTCTAAAAGGCATGGAAATCAAGGAAGAACCTGAATTCGTTTACTATCTGGCGCGTGTGGCGTACGAAAAAAAGGAATACAAGAAAGCTGAAGAACTATTTGAGAAATTCCTCGGCATGGGATACTTAGGCCCATGGGAAGTTGACGCTCGCGCACGACTTTTCGAATTGAAAGGGATTTAGAATACAGTTAATTAAGAGACTCCTAAAACCTGTCATTCTGAACAGAGTGAAGAATCTATCCACTATTATGTTAATTATTGCACCTGTTGAGTAAAGACTACGTCATCGAGAATAGATTCTTCGCTGCGCTCAGAATGACAACCCCCCAGCAACATTGAAGTAGCCCGGTTTCTCATTAACCGGGAATAATACATGGCTACTTCAGGAGCGCCTACTTCCTCAGCGTAAATCTCAAATTCGCTATCTGCTCGCTTATCAGCCCGAAAAGAAACACGAACAGGCTGGAAAGAAAAAGCATTACATTAGTCGATTGGATGGCGGTAGTATCAGGATTGTTGTAGTACCACAATGTGCTTCCCGCAAACATGAGGAAAATAACAAAACTGATTGGAAGAAAAACTCGAAGTGGTTTGAAATAAACCGCAATCCTGACAATGATAACCAGGAACCTTATCCCGTCCGAAAGCGGCCTGATTTTACTTTTCCCCTTTCGATGTTTGATTTTGATAGGCACATACTTGATATTATATCCCGCGGTGATTACAGCCATCGTGCTTGTGGATGGCAATGAGAATCCGTTAGGGAACATATGGATAAATTCAAGCGCAATTTCCCTCGACATCGCCCTGAAACCGCTTGTAAGGTCAGGAATATGGCATCCCGCGACCATGCTGGCGAAAATATTGAAAATGAGATTCCCGAAATTGCGAACCATCAGTGTTTCGCTCTCTTTTGCTCTTGCTCCAACCACAAGATCATGGTTTTTAAGATTTTCAACCAGTATGGGAATATCCTCCGGATTATGCTGGCCATCGCCATCGATAATTACAATATATTTCGTATCGCAATTTCTCATGCCAGTCTTTACTGACGCGCCGTTTCCTTTATTATATGGATGGTTTATTACAAAAGCGCCGGCTGATTCAGCGATTTCAGCGGTTTTGTCGGTGGACGAATCGTTTACGACCAGTATTTTGTACTTAGGTTCAACTGCCTGAATCTGCTTTATCACATTGCCAATGTTCATTTCCTCGTTATACGCGGGAATGATAACCGTAACATCTGTTATTTTGGAATCTTCGTTCATGAACGAAATTATATCATGTATGTATCTGACATCACGGATTTAGCTTTCAAATTTAGAGCTTTTGATTTGTATATTACAATCATGCGGTTTATAATCCCTTGGCTTATATTAAATGATTTATCAGGGAGAAAGAAAATGAAACATACATCCCTAATGATTATCCTGATTTGCCTCGTGGCATTTCCACTTATGGCAACATGCGGATGTGAAACGGCGGTTGACGATACGCAGGAAAACGGTGAGATTGAGCAGACTGTTATCACAGACCCGGATGGTGTGGTTTTAACCATCAACGGCATGCCTGTAACCAAAGCTGAATTGGAGGACGTTGTTGAATCTGCAACTCCGGATAATAAAATGGGGCTTTTCAGGGCATTTCAAATGCACTACCTTCTGCAGACAACCATTGAAAAACACTTCAAGAAAGAAATAAAGGAACTGTCTGATGAAATGGAGGGCATTGTTGAGAAAATCAATAACAAAAAAATCACATTTGAAGATGCAATCATGGAATATTCAGATGATCCTGACAAAGAAAGGTCAAATGGATTGATTGAAGGATACAGTACTGGAGCAGCTTTCTATGTCCTTGACCAGCAACTTTTAAATCTAAAGGAAGGTGAGATTTCGGAGCCGTTCATAAGTCCGATAGGTTGTATGATTATCAGAAAAGAGAAAGAAAATCTTGATCTTAACGGTGGATTTGTTTCCGCCGATATCAGGCAGTTGATTCTTTCACTTGACAGGTTCCTGCCGGAAGGTGAAAACACCTTAACGAAATTGCAGGAACTTGCGATGGAATCTGATGTTGAATTAATAGATATCAGCCTTCTAAAGGAAATCCCGGAACTTCAGATGATAAAAACTCCTCCTGAAGAATATGAGACTCGCAGGGCGGAGATAGATAGTCTTGAAATGCCTGAAACCGACTGGCGTGATGTTGATCCTGATACTGTAATAGCAAAGCTCAACGACTATGATATAACAAGCGGTGAATTGAAGGAAATAGTGCAGGCAAGCATGCCGTCAAAACGCGATATGTACAAAAATGCAATTTACAATCAATTTGTGCCGTCCTTGAGTATGATTGGAATGTTCAAGGATCATCATGAGGAAATGATTAGTAAACTCAAGGATATCACTGCAAAAATCGAAAAAGGTGAAATGACATTTGAAGAGGCGCAGGAGGAATATTCCACTGATCCTGGAAAAGAACAAGGTTATGTTTACGAGGGCATAGGACGGCACCAATTCGTTCCGGAGTTTGAAAAGATTATGTTCACTATTCCTGTAAAGGAAATTTCAGAACCTTTCTTCACACAATTTGGCTGCCATATCCTTATGGTTGAGGAAGAGACCAAAAATGAAGATGGTGAACGTGAGACTGTTGATGTGCGACATATCCTTTTAGGATTCGACCAGTATATGGACAAGGATGATCCGGAAGCGATGAGGAAGTTGAATCAGAAAGAGGACAAGGAACTGGATATAAAGGTTTATGATTCGTATATTCAATCATTGCTTCCCGGACTTGGGCACGAGAATGATACAGTCGAAGAGCCTGAGAAACCTGTAGAAACTGAAGAAGAAACCGAAGAACTGAAGGAAAGCGAGGAAACTGAGGATGCTTCTGATTCGGAAGAGAGTGGAGAATAACAGAAATTTCTGAAATATTTCAGATATTATTGATTGACCGGAAATATGTATGGTGTTAAAATTTAAGTTTGTGTAAATACTGTAAGTTTACTTGGAATTTAGGGTCAATATAATGAAAGCAATTCTTGAAATCGGTGGGAAGCAGATTTTAGTGGAACCGGGAAGCGTGGTTCGCACTGAAAAATTAAATTACGATGTCGGTGAGTCTTTTGAAATCGATAAAGTTCTTTGTGCTTTCGATGACGATAATACACATATTGGATCGCCGCATGTCAACGGCGCCAAAGTGAAATTCACTGTAAAAAGCGATGGTAGGGGCAAAAAAATCCGTATAAGGACATACAAGAAAAGAAAAGCCCAAAAACGAACTATGGGACATCGCCAGAATTACACTGAGCTTAAAGTGGATGAGGTTATCGCCGGTTAAGGCATAAGAGGTGACATAATGGCACATAAAAAAGGACAGGGATCAACATCAAACGGTAGAGACTCAAAGTCGAAGAGGCTTGGAGTAAAACTATACGATGGGCAAATAGCTCGTTCGGGAAATATCCTGATACGCCAGCGTGGAAATCGAATCAAAGCCGGGGAAAATGTTGGCACGGGGAAAGACTACACACTGTTTGCAAAAGCTGATGGCAAAGTGCAATACGTTAATATTCTGGGCGGAAGAAAAATGGTTCGTGTCGTTACGGAGTAAACGAATCAAATCCAGGCTATGATATTTCAGGGTGTTCCTATCAATGGAGCGCCCTTTATTTTATTTTTTGTTTGGCAATAGCGATATGTTCGTGGATGAAGTTGAAATAGAGATTCATGCAGGACGGGGCGGCGATGGCTGCATCGCGTTTCTCCGTGAGAAATTCAAACCCAAAGGCGGTCCCGCTGGAGGCAACGGAGGAAATGGCGGCAATGTCTATGTCGAAATAGAGAAAGGCCTTCTTACTTTGCAGCATTTCAGGGGGCAAAGGATATTCAAAGCCGGCAGGGGCGGAAATGGTGAGGGAAAAAAACGAAAGGGAGCGCGTGGCAAAGATGTTGTGGTTCGAGTTCCCCCCGGAACATCAATTTACGACATGACATCAAAAATCTTCATTGCCGACATGGATGAGAATAGCAAAAAGTTTCTTCTGGCAAAGGGAGGAAAAGGCGGACTGGGAAACGCAATCTTTGCAACATCGATAAAGCAAACTCCTCGAAAAGCAACTCCGGGTGTGGATGGCGAAATGAAAAAACTTCACCTGGAATTAAAGATGATTGCGGATATCGGCGTCGTTGGATTGCCAAGCGCGGGAAAATCGAGCCTTGTTGCTCTTGTTTCATCCGCCGACCCAAAAAAGGCTGAGTATCATTTCACAACGCTCGTGCCTAAAATCGGACACATTGATTTAGGCGGATTCTACAGGGTGGTTATTGCGGATCTGCCCGGATTAATCGAGGATGCCCACGAGGGCAGGGGACTCGGGCACAAATTCCTTAAACACATTCAGCGTACGCAAATGCTTGTCCACATGATATCGTGGCGCGATGAATTCGCTGACAACCCCGACGAGTTCATGAACGACAGGGAAATCATTCTAAATGAAATGTACAAATTTGATAAATCGCTTCTTGAGAAACCGAAATATACCGTGCTGAACAAGATTGATATGATTGGCTCAGAACTTGATAGTGAAAAAATAATCGGTGAACTGAAAAATCGTCTTGGAGATGAAACACTGCACGCAATCTCAATTCAAACACACGACGGAGTCGAAGCGCTGATTCAGGAGATTGCAGAGAGAATGCTGGTCGATTCAGGTAAATTTATCGAGGGGCTTCCTGTTCAATTCAAGCTTGATGAGGATTCAAAACAAATATATTAACTGGTTAACTAGTTCACTTGCTTTTTTGGAAAATCTTTCGTTTCATTATATATAATATATATGGGAAAAATAGAAAAAATAGGAATCATTGGCGGTTCGTTCGACCCTCCGCACGAAGCTCATATGGCTATGGCTCGAAAAGCGCGTGATGAATTCAGTCTTGACCAAATAATGTTTGTTCCGTGCCACCAGAATCCTCTAAAGGATTTTACGGGCCACGCAAGTCCCTATCACAGGTATGTAATGTGCCAGCTGGCGACTTTGGTCGAGGAGGATTTTCCCGTAACCCCAATTGAACTGAATCGTGGCGGATTAAGCTACACCATAGATACTCTCAGGGAAATAGCCCGAACCGGATTTGAGCTGTTTCTTCTAATCGGCATGGATGCTTTTCAAACAATTAACGGATGGAAAGATGCGAATCTATTTCCCGAACTGTGTAAATTGATTGTTTTTTCAAGAGAGAAAGAATTTGATATTGAAAAGATACCGGATGAAATAATTAAGGTGAGTAATTTCATAACCGGATTTGATATTAATGTTTCATCAACTGAAATTAGAAAGAAAGTAAGAAGTGGGGAAAGTATCGACTGGGATGTGGCTCCGATGGTTGATGTTTACATACGGAAATATGAACTTTACAAGCATTTTAGAGATCAAAACCGGCTGATAGACAATCAACCAAAACAGTTCTTCATAAAGGGAGTTGAATGAGGCATTTGAAATTTTGGCTCTTCAATAAATCGTGTGGGTTGAGTTTCGATTGAGTAAAAAAAGGGGACTTTCCCAACCAAGTGAATAAACACAGTATAAATAAGGGGTTACAGCATAGTATATTGATAACATCAGATTTGAAGCATCATGTGGACGTACCCCATGATTAGGGAATGCCCCTTTTTTTACGGGGGTGCAAATAACCCACACAGTTTATTGAAGTGCCGAAATTTTAAGAGAGATGCGGAAATATTTAATCTAAATCGTTTTCGGCTTGTTTCTTGCATATTACGATTCAAGTCTGATAAATGCAAATAAGCCGGTATATTCTCTATCAATTAGAAAACCGGTAATTGGTCTCTGGCTTAAAACAACACTAGTGTTGAGAATTAATGGATAAAACCAAAACGGAAAATATTACAGATACCATAGTAGAGCACCTGAAGCGCACATTGACGCCCAAGCTTTTCAATCATTGTTTGCATACTCGTGATTACGCACTGAAATTAAATAGTGAACTTTCACTTGGCCTTGATGAAACCAAAGTCGAGATTGCCGCTCTTCTGCATGACATGGCGAAGGAATATCCTGTCAGGCAGTATTTTGACATAGCCAACCGATATGGCTATGTCTTTGATGATTTCATCCTTAATAATTCAAAATTGATGCATGGCGTGATAGGAGCTTTCGAGGCGAAAAAATGGTTTGAAATTGATGATGATGAAATATTGAGCGCGATTGCCAAACACACAGTTGGTTGCGCTGATATGAACAACCTTGATCTTCTCATTTTTGTCGCGGACAAAATTGAACCGGGCAGGAAATTTCCAGATGCCAATCGATTGCGAAAACTGATAGAGAAAAACTTTTTTAAAGGCACTCTTGCGATTTTCCAATCAAATAAAGAATTCGTTTTGTCAAAGGGTATCGAATACCACCCGGATGGCGACAGGGCAATTGAACGTTTGAAAAAGCGAATAGACAATCCTGATTATCAAGAGACAATTGGAAAAACCCGCAAAGAAAAATCTGATGAAATTAACGGTGTCCTTGGCGCGAGTGAAAAGAAGACATTTATCCTATCACTTATTTCAATCGACAGATACATAATCGTATGCGCGATTCTTGCAATATTAATCACCTTTCTCGGCTCGACTGTCTATGGCCTCTATGTTTTATACACTGGAATTGGAACATCAAGCAATGCCGTTTCCGGAAAGCATTCGCCATCATATTATTTCAACGGCAGGGAGGAACTTCTCTTCCTTATAGCAGGACTTGATGAGGTGGAACACAGAAGTCGCACCGATGCTTTAATCCTTGCCAAACTCGATTTCAAACGCAAGAAACTGAAACTTGTTTCAATTCCGCGTGATACGTATGTCGAGATTCCAGGGAGTGTTTCAAACTATTGGGACAGGATTAATGCGGCATATACACGCGGTGGAAAGGAAAGGCTTCTTAAAGCAATTTACAATTTGACAGGGCATTATCCGGATTATCTCATTCTCATTGATTATGAGGGATTCAAAACAATTGTTGATCTTATCGGTGGCGTTGAAATAGATGTGGAAAAAAATATGAATTATGATGACAACGCTGGAGGTCTCCATATTCATATTCAAAAGGGATTGCAGGTGCTTAATGGTGATGATTCGCTGGGTTATGTGCGGTATCGCAAGGATATAGACGGCGACTTTTCCCGAATGAGACGGCAGCAGAATTTTGGGAAAGTTTTTTTAAAAAGTCTCAAAAGCCCTAAAAACGCTTTTAAAGCTGGAAAGATCATTTCAGCTATTGCTGAATGTGTTGATTTTACAGTAATTGAATCAGATAAAAAGGACTTGAATATCACGGATAAAAAGCTCAAATTCATTCAATACATGGCAATCGAAAAAGTGATTAAAAATGTCCCATCTGATAACATACAAAACAGTACTGTTCCCATTTCCAAGGAGGGCATTGTCGATAAGAAATGGGTGCTGATTCCCGACTATACTGAATTTGATATAATGATGACTGAGTTTTTTAGCCCTTAAGCCTTGCAGGTTTTAAAATTACAACCTAAAATCTTAATGTTGGTTTAATAATCTAAACTGGATTATGGAGTCCCATGCAGGATACCGACAAAACTATCGATACGGAATACATACCGGAAAACACCGAACTTAATCATGCAATTACTTTGATGTTGGAGAAAAAAGCGCAGGACGTTGTTGTGGTTGACCTTAGGGGATTCACTCAGCTGTTTGACTTTGCGGTTATCGCATCCGGCCTGAGTTCGACTCAGCTCGATGTCATCAGGCGAACCCTGGAAAGAGGTTTGAGAAAAATTGGAACAAGACCTATGGGAACGGAAGGGTCAGCGCAAAGCGGTTGGATTCTTCTCGATTATGTCGATTTCGTTATCCACGTATTCAGCAAGGAAAAAAGAGAATACTACCGCCTCGAAAAACTATGGGGCGACATGCCCTCAATAACGATAGAAAATAATTCAGAATTGTAATATTCTCATAAAAATTCTTCATACAATCCTTTTCAATAAAATAAATAAATCTTAAAGAATAACTGACGAAAATACACTCAGGTTGACTATTTATGCGTCATAATGTAAAATCTTTCACTGATTTGACAGTTGAGGGAACAATTGGGGCTGTGGCGCAGAGGGAGCGCGTCTCCTTGGCATGGAGAAGGTCGGGGGTTCGATTCCCCCCAGCTCCACCAATCGTCAGATTGGAAGCACAAACTGTTTATTTGTACTTTTTGCTATAATTTGTATTCTTATATTTTAAATAATACCATTCATCATCGCCTTCACAAGGAGGCAAAATAGTGATTAAAAAGTTTGCCATAATTACATCCCTTGCTATTCTAACCACAATATTGGTTCAGAATGCCGGTATGACGAAACGTGTTTTCGACACAGAACTTATGTTCAACCCACGATCTGGACAGAGCTATCATTACGCGCAGATGACGCGATTAAGGGGTTCGGAGATTTCATTCCAGAGAGTTAAGGAATTCAGCGGTATGATTCAAACAATATTTGATGAGAAATGCAACTCGAATTCTAATGGAATCATCTCAAACACTCTCCAATACCAGACTTATGAGGTACTGGGTGAAACCAGCGGCGTATGGGATGAACAGCCTTTTGGCGGGCCGTTTGGTCCGGGTAGAGGCCCATATTCCAGCGCTCCGTATGATCCCCCTTCCGGCAGTGAAGGTCCTGAAAGAGGTGAAGAAAGCCCTTCAGTTCAATCAGCTCCTGAAAATGAAGGTCCACAACCCATGCAGGGAATGGGTCCTGGCGGTGGTGGTTCCGGTGGCGGTGGCGAATGGGGCCAGCGGCAGAGACGTGAAGAATCCGACTCTTTCCGAATCACACCGATTCTTGAAACCCAGTTGAATTATACAATTGCACAGGATGGCCGACTTCTCGACATGGAGGGACTCGATTTGATTGGCGATTTCTATGACCCGCAAAATCAAATCTCCGTCAGGCAGGTTTTCCAGTCATCTCACTTTTTAACTTTGCCAAGCTACGAAATTCATGTTGGCGAAAGCTGGCGTGGGCCTTTCTTCTGGACAATTCCTTTCGTCGGTGAAACACGAAAATTCGACATGCAGTTCACCCTTGAGGAAATTGAAATTCAGGAAAGATACCGGCTGGCAAACATTGCGTTCTATGGCATCGACCAGTTCGACACCGTAACAACCGATGAAAAATGGGACGATTTCTTCGGGACAGATGTTCGAATCGATTCGGATGTTCATTGTGACGTCATGCTCAATGGGAACATACTTTTCGATATCGACCGTGGCATTGTAGTTGCGATTGGCGATGACCTTCGATCAAAACAGTGGATACCCTACATCAACCCGAATTCATTCCCGACACCGCTTGGAAGCAACAATCTACTTTCAACAATTGTAGTTGACAGGATGGACACCAAAACTCCACTTGGCAACGTGTTGGATAATGAGCCAAGAACGGATCACATCGTTCAGGACATGGTCTGGTCAACATGGTTAATTCTTGAGTAATTTGCTTGATATGCTATTTACATTTATATTCAGTTTACCTTTATAGTTAGAAAACAAACCCGCGCACCCCGCGGGTTTTTCATTTTCTCCACGCCGGGAGCTTCAGCACCCCTGTAAAAAAACTGCGGCTTACGCCCCTTCGCCGGCAAGATTAGGGCTGTTGAAAAGCTAAATATGTAGGGGTGAACCTTGTGTTCGCCCACTAGTGGGTCGCCCTGTATTTATGCCTAACTTTCTGGGCGAACACAAGGTTCGCCCCTACAT
This sequence comes from bacterium, assembly GCA_021157815.1. GTDB lineage: Bacteria > JAJVIF01 > JAJVIF01 > JAGGVT01 > JAGGVT01 > JAGGVT01. Next base: position 10,730 of record JAGGVT010000179.1, read on the forward strand.
TAGCGCTTTTTCAACAGCCACGAAAGCGGGAATGACGAGTTATTCGAGACCTGCTTATATTTAATTTCCAACTGATAGAAATCCTGTGATATAATCGCAAAACTTTCAACCTTGGATTGGTGTTTTCAATCTAAATGTTGTATCAAAAGACAATTAAGTAACCGGGAGATGAAATGAAAAACATACCAGGCAGGAAATATCGTATTGCTTCTTACACGTTACTCTCATTTCTGTTTGTTATTTTAAGCTGTTCTCTGTTATACGCACAGGGATTCATATCCAACGAAAGGCCTCCAATCGCGAAAGAGGATGCCAAACCCGCTTTTGTGCAAGGGCAGGTTGTGGTTAAGTTTATCTACGGCAGGCATGTTGAATCCATTCAATCGTCAGATTCATTCGAGATTTCTTCATGGGAAAATCTTCCGTACGGTTTCACGCGAATATTTGTCGAGGGCGATGTCCTTGAAGTATGCGCTGAGCTGATGAAGAATCCTGATGTGGCAATCGCAGAACCGAATTATATTAGATATCTGCAGGTAACTCCTGATGATCCTCTTTTCTACAAGCAGGAGAATCTTCAAATCTCTAATGCTGAAAGGGGATGGAATATCGAAACCGGTGACGCATCTGTTACTGTTGCGGTTATCGATACAGGTGTCGATACAGTTCATCCCGACCTGAAAGCAAATCTCTTAAACGGCACGGATTTTAGAGATAACGATGAGGATGAAAGCGATGATTCGGGACATGGAACAGCGGTTACTGGTGTTGTCGCCGCGGTTGGTAATAATGCGGTTGGAATAGCAGGCGCAGCGTGGAATGTTAAAATTCTTCCACTCAGAGCATGTGGAGGTGCGAATCTTACATGTAGTGTGGTCGATGAAATTGAAGCAATCGAAGAGGCAATCCTGCAGGGTGTGGATATAATCAATCTAAGCCTTGGAGGGATGGGGGCATCCTCTATGGAAGAGGGCGCCTGCAATGATGCCTGGGATGCCGGTATTGTTCTGTTCGCAGCCGCCGGAAATAACCATCTCCTCGGCAAAATAGGCGATCCGGAAACAGAGGGTTTCATTAACTACCCTGCGGGTTATGCCAATGTTATTGGTGTTTCTTCCATTGACTATCCTGCTAACGGTAACTTAAGCGCTGTTGTGCTTTCCGATTTCAGCAATTCCGGCGATGCTGTCACAGTTACCG
>JAGGVT010000056.1 GCA_021157815.1 bacterium
CTTAAATTCTCAATTGAGGATACGGGCATTGGAATTTCCAAAGAGAACCAGGCATTGGTTTTCGACAAGTTTACACAAGCGGATACATCATCAACACGAAAGTTTGGCGGAACAGGACTGGGGTTGGCAATTACAAAACAACTGGTCGAGATAATGGATGGTGAAGTCGGCGTAGAAAGCGAACCCGGAAAAGGCTCCACTTTCTGGTTCAGCGCCAGGTTTGAGTTACAGGAAGAAACAGTTGAATCATCGATTGAACTCCCAAAAGTTCTTAAGGGCATGAATATTCTGGTTGTGGATGATATAGCGCTTAATCGTCGAGTTTTAAAAGAGCAGTTAAAATCGTATAACTGCCGAATTGAAGAGGCTGAGAAAGGCTCCGCGGCGCTTGAAATGCTGCTGTCTGCCTCTGAGAGAAAAGAACCGTTCGAACTGGCAATTATCGATATGCAGATGCCTGAAATGGATGGTAAAACCCTTTGCCAAAAAATCAAGGAGGATTCACGAATTCGAAATACCATCCTGATTGTAACGACATCAATCAGCCAGCACGGTGATGAGCAGCTCTATCAGGAAAATGGTTTCGCCGGGTATTTGACCAAGCCAATCAAACAATCGTATCTTGCCAAAACACTCATTAATGCAATTAAAAAAGCAGAAGAGGCGCCCCGTTCATCAACCATGGAAAAAGCGCCAAAGGAAGTAATTCCAGTGAGCAATAAACAAAACGTTAATATTCTTCTGGCAGAGGATAACCTGATTAACCAGAAGGTTGCATTAAAGATGCTGGAAAAACTTGGATACAAGGCAGATGCTGTTGCCAACGGCATTGAAGCGGTTAAAAAACTGGCGGAAACACAATATGACCTTGTCTTGATGGATGTCCAGATGCCTGAAATGAACGGCTTGGAAGCAACAGTGCATATCAGGGACAGGGATTCAAAAGTGTTAAATCATGATATTGCAATCGTCGCATTGACTGCTCATGCGATGAAAGGCGATCGTGAGAAATGCATTAAGGCAGGCATGGATGATTATCTTCCCAAACCAGTCAAGCCTGCTGAACTGGGAGAAATGATTTCGAAGTATTTATCCAACACATCAGTTAAAAGCGAGAAAGTAAACATGAATGATGACTCAGAAAACTGTGTACTTGACTGGCAATCTTTGGAGGAACGTCTTGAGGACAAGGAATTAATAATGGATGTCCTTGAGATGTTTTCAGACAGTGCGACTGAGACAATCAGCAACATGAGAAGTGCCTCCTCCCAAAAAGACGCAATCGCGATGAGAAAAATCGCTCATACATTGAAAGGGGTGGCAGGAAATGTCGCGGCTACGAAGATTGAGCAAATTGCCATGGAGATTGAATTACATTCCTCTAAAGGCAATCTTGAAAATGCAAATAAGCTGATTGACAAGGTTGAGAGTGAATTCCAGAATGTCATGATGGCAATTGGCAGTCGGGAATCGCAGAATAAATAATTGTGAAAGCAGAGATATTTGTAGGGGCGTACCTGACGAATCTGTCTCAGAACTCCATTATCGGCATGAAAGTGTGTCATTCTGAGCGAAGCGAAGAATCTATATGTTGCCGTGTTGATGATTAAACCTGACGGAATTAATACGCTCTGTCGAGAAGAGATTCTTCACTTCGTTCAGAATGACAGAAAAAGGCAGGTTCCGAGACAGTTTCCAAGGTTCGCCCCTACATTAGCGATTTTTCAATAGGTCCCTTGGAGCGTAGGTTATGAAATTGACTTGCCTTTCGACCCGCCGAGTTCATTCTGTCCTTTTTCGGTTAATTCAAGAAAAGGATAGTCATCAATTTTAATCGTTCGTAGAAAACCTTTTTCACGCGCTGAGATAATTACCTCGCGGACATGTTCCTGAGTTGTGTCAAACCTGCCGTAAACATCCAGTTTGTTCGCGCCTGAGGGAATAATCCAATTAGCTTTTGATCCTGTGAGAATCGCTGCCGCTCTTTTCACTCCAATCGGTTTATCAACTTCAGACACGCATTTTAAAGCCGCTAACCTTATCTTCTCCTCATTCACGATGCTGCCATGCGCGGCATTTGAAGACATATCCTTGCTTTCAGACAGCAGTTTTGCAAGATTGATTGAATCAGCGATTTGACGTCCCCGCTGCGTAAGTTCCAAAACAGCGTAATCCGATTTGCTGACACGCTGGATTAATCCCTCGCGCATCATGTTGTCTATTGTTTCCTTAACCATGAACTGCCTTTGGGAGACTATTCCATAAGCGGGATTTTTATCCGCTTCCCATTTTAGAATATCAGCATCGCGTGAACCTGTAACGATTTGAGTCAGCCTCCCCTTGCCAAGAGGAAATCGCAGGTGTTTTATGCAAACGAGCACAGGCAGGGCTATCGCAGGATTTGACTTAATAACGGATGAGGAATTGTTGTCAGTGTTTGATGGTTTTATGCAATTGTCACAAGTACCGCATTTGAATGAATCCATTTCACCAAAGTATCGCAGGATATATCCTCGCCGGCATCCTTTGGAAGAAATAAATTCCTGCATTGCGCGAAGTTTGTCCTCTTCAACCTGCCTAAGCATCCTGTAATGCCGCCAGTCAATGGGCACTTTCTCAAATGGCGGCGGAGTTTCGATAAGTTTCTCAACCACGCGCCCACGTATAATTGAACGTGTCATACCCGCATTGTTAAGAAGCCTGATTGCCGCCGCGACATGGTAGTCCTTGATTTTATTTCCTGCCAGTTCAGCGATTTCACTGTTCTGCATCGTGATTGGATTCGCTTTGATACTCCAAAGAGTTCGATAGACTTGTCCGATGATGTCGGGGGCTGGGTAATTCAAATCTATGAAAAATTCACGAAGCCGCTTGTCAGCATAGGAATGAAGCAGTACGCAGTCAGAAGTTAAGCCATCACGGCCGGCACGGCCTATTTCCTGATAGTACTGTTCCACCGAGCCGGGATAGTTGTAGTGAATAACGAATCGGACATCGGCTTTGTCAATGCCCATCCCGAATGCCGAGGTAGCGACAACCACTCTCGCCCTTGATGAAATGAAAGCGTCCTGAGCCGCAGTGCGTTCATGCGCCTCAAGCCCGGCGTGATAAACAGCGACATTCGGCTCGACAAGCCTCAGCGATTCTCCCACATCTTCAGCAACTCTGCGAGTTCCAACATAGATTATCCCTGAGCCTTTATGCTCTTTAACCCAGTTTAGAACAAATTTTGTTTTCTCTCTTTCCTTGAAAGCCTCCACTACTTTTAGCACGAGGTTTTCCCTGTCGAAGCCATGAATGTGAATATCCACATCTTCAATCGAAAACCCGAGCGAGGTTATAATGTCTTTTTGGACTCGCGGTGTGGCGGTTGCTGTAAGGGCGGTAACGAGCGGATTTCCCATTATTTCACGGAATTTATTCAGGTAGCGGTAATCGGGGCGGAAATCATGTCCCCATTCTGAAATGCAATGCGCCTCATCAACCGCCATTCTTACGATTTTCAGATTTTTTAACATTCCGAGGAAAGCATCGCTGCGAAATCTTTCAGGGGCGATATAGAGGAGTTTTATCTCCCCGTTCATGCAGCGTTGCAGTCGAGCATTCTGTTCCTCAGTTGACAGGCTTGAATTGACATAGACCGCGGGAATGCCTTTGCGCGTTAGTTCATCCACCTGGTCTTTCATCAAGGAGATGAGCGGCGACACTACAAGAGTAATGCCATTCATCATGATTGACGGCAGCTGATACAGTAGCGATTTCCCGCCCCCGGTCGGCATTACTGCCAGAAGGCTCCTGCCGTTGAATATTGATTCAAGCGATTGCTTTTGCCCCGGAAGGAAATCACTATGGCCAAATCTGCTTTGAAGAATGTCCTGCGCTTTTTGCATTAATAAATCCCGCTTGACTTGTTTATCAGCTTGCATTTTAGCACCATAAGAATAACAATTGTAAACTGAATATAGAGACGGCGCCGATTTGTCAAACGCTGCAGGAAAATAGTTTTTTTCTCAGAAAATTTGCCAGTACAGGATCAATATCATAGACTTTTTCTCTATCGATTTCACAAACAGGCATTACACCGATAAGTGAATTCAAAACGAAAACCGCATCGGAACATAGTAAATCCATGACAGAAGTAGGTCTCCTTATTACTTCCGCGCCATATTTTTCCAGGTAATTGATTGTTTTATCCGATGTAATTCCGGGCAGTTGATAATCGCTGTCCGGCGCAAACCAGGAGTCATGGTAAAAAAATAAAAGCGAACATATTGATGTTTCAGATACATGCCCATCACTATCGAGAATAATAGAATCATCCATTTGATCAAAACGCGCAGCCCGTCGAGCATCATAAAAAAAACAGAGTTCCAGCAATTTATGAGCTGCTAATAATGGAGCGAAAGATGTATCGCATGTTTTGAGCGACCAACCTCTTGCATATTCATCATTGGATGGAGGCGTATATTCCTCGCAGGCAACTATAATGGTTGGTTCATCGCAGTCAGGCATTTCCGGATTTTGTATTTTTTCACTTGCCAGAACAATTTTAAGGCGCACAATTGATTCAGACAGTGAATTTGTTTCAAGCACCTGGTTTATTATCGTTTTCCACTTAATGTCAGGCAGGTTGATTTTAAAGTGCTTCGCCGATTTGCCAAGCCTGTCCAGATGCTCTTTCAAAAAGAACACATTCCCTTTTTCAACACGAATCGTTTCAAACAAGCCTTTGGCATTTTTGTCTCCCCTATTCAGGGACTGGAGTTTTGTTTTTGACATCTCAACGAGATCACCGTCGAGCCAGATTATCTTTTCCATATTTTGATTATTGTTTCTCATCTTTGCTTGCTGTCATTCTGAACTTGATTCAGAATCCATCTTACTGTCATTCTGAACTTGATTCAGAATCCATCTTACTGTCATTCTGAACTTGATTCAGAATCCATCTTACTGTCATTC
>JAGGVT010000091.1 GCA_021157815.1 bacterium
ACAATGCCGAATTCATAGCGACAAATTATGATCCCATCTGGCCTGTGGAAAATGGCGGTGTCAGGCCCGGTGGCGGGGTAATTGTCAGGGCTATCGAGGCATGCACTCTGAAAAAAGCGCTGATTATTGGCAAACCTGAAACAACAACGCTTGAAATGATGCTGGAAGAATATAACGTAGAAAAACAGGATGCGATAATGATTGGCGATAATCTTGACACCGATATCCTTGCAGGCAAAAGAGCGGGTGTTCCAACAGTATTTGTGCTCACCGGAATTCACACCAAAGAGGATTTGAAAAATGTGGAAAAAAGCGGTTATCCCGATTACGTGATTGAGGATTTATCTGAATTGAAAAATTGCCTTTCTTGATTGCTTCTGAAAAAAATAAAATCAGGGCGTAAGAATTATGCTCACGCCCTGAGGTAACGTCAATAAGTCAGAAAACACTTTATAAATAATCAATCCATGTAACCAGGCATCCCTTTGCCGGGGAAATGGTGATGCTTGATATTTACGGATCAATCGTCACATCGAACCACTTGTCGTCATCGAGTTCCCCGCCGTATTCGCCCGCTTTAATATGATATTCAAACGTATCGGGCAAAAGACCGCCGGGAACAATCTGCTCAAGTGGAATAGAGAAAACCTGTTCAGGTTGCCATGTTAAATAATATGGCGAATGATAAAGGTATCCCGGAGGAATAATAGGTCCATAAGTTCCGCCACCGCCAAATTTAACCTCAGCCCAGATATGGAATGATCTCGGTGTGTCATCAAGATTTTCGATAGTTAAATCATAATTGAAAATACCACCGTACTGCCCAACGTGAATATCAGGAACAGATGGTACGAGTGTCAGTTGAATTCCGGTAGGAGGTTCAATGTAAGGAACCTCGATATTGTGATTGGTGTTGAAACATTCATAGATGATATCGTAGTTTGGAGTTCCGTTTGTCCAGTCGTCATCATCGTCATCAACAAGAAGCACTTCAAATGCGCACTCGACAAAAGTCTGCGGACGGCCATACCGGCTGAAATGATAGAGATATCCGACATAATCTTTTCCGAGATATTCATACATATCCCAGTGAGCGCCTGCGAGAAGCTGTCCGAGACAGTGTCCCTCACCATTGCATTCAGGAAACGGCCATTTATAATTATTCTTGGAATCTCTAAAGTATGTTCCCTCGCCTTGAATATTGTATCCGATGTAATGATCTTCAATCATCAGGTTGGCAATTGTATCGCTGTATCCCTCGTGAATCATCAAATCAGGCTGATCATTACCAAACTGCTCGAAGGTGTTAATATGGCCATATTCATGACAGATGATGTCAGGAACATGACCGGTATCCAAACAACCATCTGAGGGTCTGAAGAAATTGATTGAATTTTCATTTGCGTACGCGTTGCACATTGGATAGTCATTTACATTAACCTGAACAACCCAGTCAAGAAGATTATATGAAGGTTCAATTGACTTCAGAAAGTCATGGGTAGCATTTGTCCAGACCCATCCTGTGCGTTCACTTCTTACCGATTCTGCATTGTCGAAATACCAATCCTCAGGAGTGCCGTCGTATGTTACTCGATTCTGGACAGCTTCATTATTTGGGAAATTATTACGATTGTTTGAATTGGCATAAGGGCCATAGAATCTGACTTCTGAATATAGTTCGCTGTATGTGCCGTCTATGTAGTTATAATCACCATCAATGTCAGTAATTGGCATTGCGTAATATGGATACGAATCACCTGAATCCCATGACATTCGCAATTCAAGATTGTTCATTGTGAATGGAACTTCCGGTGCAAGAGGGTCAGGCTGTGATGCGGTTGTGTTAATGTTTCCCGTATAAGCATCCCACATGTGATGCTCTCTATCGAGAACTGAACCGTTGTGCGCATCAATCCAGTGAATCCAGTTGCCGTATTCAATCATCCAGGCAAGATAATATGCCGTATCGCCTGAAACGAAAACCACAAGTTCGCTTCTCTCGAATGGTTCATCTGAATCAATTTCAGATTCGACAATCTGTTTCGCTGAATTAAGCGGATAAGTCGGTGTAGTGTTTACGTTAATATCAGGATAAATCTTTGCCCCCACAGCCATGAGTTTGCCGCCTCGGCCATAGCGCATATCGACACGGCTTGGCCAGACCCAGAGATTTTCATAAGTCTGTCGCATGATTACATAACGGATGCCGCCATGGACTTCATCAAATTCCGCTCGGAAATTGTCTGTGTCCAGACGGAAAATTTCTGGATGATTCCCAATCACTTCAAACGGATTGGAACTTTCCTCAACCCCACGTCCGGTCGCCCTGTAAACAGTGCCGTTCGGATTAAGGCTGGCAATCCAGGTTTCACCGTTCATCTGGATTGTCGTGTGCCAGAATTTGTCTGTTACGTTCGTGCCCGTGTTTGAACCAGCGGTTTCACGAGCGCTGTTCCAGACTCCCTGGCTGCCGGGTGTTATCGGATTCACGGGACTGTCACCCGAGGATGAGCATCCGAGTAACATCACGGCTAGAATAAATTGAATGATAAGAAACAGAACGGTGCGATACATTGTTCGCCTCCGATGAAAAGGATAAATACAATGTTTACATGGTGGTAATCCTGTTGAAATAAATTATTATAAAATGCCCACCACAAGTATTGGTAATTCCATTATATTATTATGTTACCGTAAGGTCAATATGTAAAAAAGAATTACCGATAAGAGAATTCGAAAAAGGCAATCATACATTCTAAAGCGCAATAGTTTCTTGACCATGTTCATGAATTAACCTATACTCCGAAATTCTGTACGATTATGGTTTTAACCGCCTCGGAATGAGTGTGGAGGTCTTGTAATGTCAGTCGTATATATAGAAAACATAGCGGATTACGAAGAAAAGGAAGTTACTCTGAAAGGGTGGCTCTATAATAAACGTAGCTCGAAAAAATTGCATTTCCTGCAGTTCAGGGATGGCACTGGAATCATCCAGGTTATTGTTTCACGTGATGACACAGGCGAGGAGATGTTTGCTATTGCGGAAAGCCTTACTCAGGAATCCAGTTTTATTGTTACAGGCATTGTGAAAAAGGACAGCAGAAGCAAGATTGGTTTCGAGATTCATGCCAGTTCAATTGAATCCGTTCAAATGATTGAGTATGACGCTGATGATCCTCAAAAGCAGGGATATCCAATTACCCCCAAAGAACATGGCACAGCGTTTTTAATGGAAAACCGCCATCTATGGCTAAGAAGCAGACAGCAGTGGGCGATTCTAAGAATCCGCCACAGTGTTATCAGAGCGATACGCGATTTCTTCGACAACCGGGGATTCATATTATTTGACACTCCAATCCTGACTCCAGCGGCATGCGAGGGAACATCGACCCTTTTCGAAGTGGATTACTATGATAAAAAAGCATATCTGACACAATCAGGGCAACTTTACGCCGAGGCTGGAGCCATTGCGTTTGGAAAAGTATATTGTTTTGGCCCAACGTTCAGGGCGGAAAAGTCAAAAACGAGACGCCATCTCACTGAATTCTGGATGGTCGAACCTGAGGTTGCATACATAACACTAAAAGAGGACATGGAACTTGCGGAGCAGTTTGTTGCTTACATTGTTAAATATATTCTTGAAACCAGAACGCCTGAACTTGAAATTCTTGAGCGCGACATATCAAAACTTCAAAGCGCGACAGAGCTGCCATACCCTCGTGTTCATTACAATGACGCTTTGAAAATGATCGAGGAAGCAGGGGACAAAATAGAGTGGGATAAATTAAACTGGGGTGATGATTTCGGAAGTCCGCATGAAACCTATATCGCCGGGCAGTTCGACAAGCCCGTGTTTATACACCGTTTCCCCGTGATTACAAAATCATTCTACATGCAGCCTGATCCTGAGGATGACAAATACTCAATGTCAATGGACCTTCTTGCCCCTGAGGGGTACGGTGAAATAATCGGCGGTTCCCAGCGTGTACATGATCACGACCTTCTAATGAAGCGAATCAAAGATCACAATCTCCCTCTGGATTCATTCCAGTGGTATCTCGATTTAAGAAAATACGGCTCAGTTCCGCATGCAGGTTTTGGCCTTGGCGTAGAAAGATTCGTAACCTGGATTTGCGGCATCCCGCACATTCGCCAGACAATCCCATTCCCGCGTATGTTGGATAGGATTTATCCGTAGTGGGAATGTCAGGATATGCAAAGTAGAATAGTTGAAAAGGTTATTTCCACCATAACCCGGTTATGCTGTCCTGTGCAAACTTGACAATTTTCTATATAGTAAATTAGGCATGCCGGGGTGGTCGCTATTTGTCATTACCTCTGCTATCTGCAACCAATTAAACACCCGATTACATTTGCCACAGATAACCAATCCTGTTATACTACTTCAATGTTCAGCAAATTAAAACGCATGCAAAGCAGCCATTGAGCGAATACAAAAAAAATCCCGAAGCAGGAACAGTCCAGGTAAAGGGGCAAATCGACCTCATTACAACTCGGAACGAAGAGAGTGGATGGGTGGTCGCTCGTATTGTGCCTGACAATGGCGGAATGCCATTTAAAATCGTTGGCATAATTCCTGAATTAAAGGAAGGTGAATGTCTTGAGATTAAGGGGCACTGGGAAACTCATGCAGCATTCGGTGAGCAGTTATGGGTTGATTCATTCACGGTAATTATGCCTGTTACAATCAAAGGGATTGAGCTTTATCTGGGTTCGGGATTAATTCCCGGTGTCGGTCCGGTCACCGCAAAGAAATTAACCCGACATTTCAGAAACAAGATTATTCACATTCTGGATAACGAACCTGAGCGCCTGAAAGAGATTCCAGGCATTGGGAAAAAAACTGTTGCAACAATAATGGAAGGATGGAAATCAAATAAAACCAATCAGGATGTAATGATTTTCTTGCAGGAGCATGATATATCACCGCGAATGTCGGTCAAAATATTAAAGGAGTATGGCGATTCCGCGCTGTTGAAACTCCGTGAAAATCCTTACCGACTGGCGGATGATGTTTTTGGCGTCGGTTTTAAAAAAGCTGACCAGATTGCGCAGAAACTGGGAGTTCCTCTTAATGACCCGCGACGCCTGGAAAGCGCGATTATATTTATCATGAAAAACGCGTTGAATGACGGCCACTGTTTTCTAGAAACGCCTGAGATAGTCGAATATTCCGGTGAATTGCTGAACCTTCAAACACACGATTTGGAAGAAATTATAAATGGCCTTTTAAAACAGGATAAATTAAAAAAGGACGAGGAGAAGATATATCTTCCGGCATATTTTGTCAGCGAGAATCGAGCCGCGAAACTTATTGCGAAAAAGCTTTCAAATCCGCCACCGCCGATGGACATAAACGAACTTGAACGTAAACTGGATGTCGAGGAATCGCGCGCGGGATACAAACTGAATCAGCAGCAGCGTCAGGCGGTAATCATGGCAATGGCTTCCCCGGTCATGATTCTTACAGGCGGGCCGGGAACCGGTAAATCAACAACAATGCACTTTTTGGTTCGTGTAGCGGAGCAGTCGAAGAAGCGAGTGCTTATGGCATCACCGACCGGACGGGCCGCCAAGCGTCTTGAGGAAACAACAGGAAGGCCGGCATCGACAATACATCGCCTTCTGGAATACCATCCCAAAGTGCCGGGTGGGTTTCAGAGAAATGAGGAGAATCTGCTTGAAGGCCAATTTCTTATAATTGATGAGGCAAGCATGATTGATCTTGTGCTGTTCTATCATCTTCTAAAAGCGGTACCGCGGGAAATGCAGATTCTATTTGTCGGCGACCCCGATCAGCTGCCGAGTGTCGGAGCAGGCAATGTTCTTGCCGATCTTCTTGCCGTGCGTGAAATCGATAGAATTAAACTCACTGAAATATTCCGTCAGGCGGAACGAAGCATGATTGTGCAGAACGCGCATCAAATTGTGACAGGCCGACAGATAATGACAAAACCACGCAAGGATATGGAGCATGATTTCAGATTCATTGAGGAGGATGATCCACAGCGAGCCGCTGAGACGATTGTTAATATCATAACGAAAAAATTTACAGACAAAATTAATTTAATCCGCGATATACAGGTGCTTTCACCGATGCATCTCGGCGCCGCTGGAGCGCGAAATCTCAACAAAATTATTCAGGACGAATTGAACCCGGCGATGCGAAACATCGATGAACTTGATTACTACGGCAGGAAATTCCGTATCGGCGATAGAGTCATGCAAATCAAAAACAACTATGAAAAGGATGTTTTCAACGGCGATATCGGGTTTGTGGAAAACGTGGACTCGCTGAAAAATGAGATTCATGTGAGGTTTGACAGATTGATTATATACAAGAAAAAAGATCTGGATGAGCTTTTTCACGCGTACGCGATAACGATTCACAAATCGCAGGGCAGCGAATACCCGATTGTTATAATGCCCATTCTTACACAGCATTTCATAATGCTTCGGCGAAATCTGCTATATACAGGCATCACACGCGCAAAGCAACTTTCTGTGATTGTAGGTTCCAAAAAGGCTGTGAACATTGCGATTCGTCGCGATGATGTAGGCAAGCGCAACTCAATGCTGACTGACAGGATTATAATATGTATGAATTGAATAATTTTATAAATAGAAATTTCGCTCTGAACACGATAGAATAAATATGTACAACAAATGAAGGTGAGAAAGATGAAGAAGATTAATATTGATTTCAATAAGAAACAAATTAGCGAGTTTTGTCGCAAGTGGGAAATATCAAACCTGGCTCTCTTTGGTTCTGTGCTGACTGATGAATTTGGTCCTGACAGCGACATTGATGTTCTTGTAACATTCGCTTCAGATGCAAAGCGAACACTGTTTGATCTTGTTCGGATGAAAGGAGAAATGGAAGAGATATTTAATCGTAGTGTGGATATTGTCAGCAAACGTGGTATTGAGTCCAGTAGAAATGTAATTCGTCGCAAGGAAATACTGTATTCTGCGGAGGATATTTATGTCGCGTGACAGAGGATATTTACTGGATATTTTAGAATCAGCAAAGATAATTCTCGCTCATTTGGGAGATAAGTCGCAGAGTGATTTTGCAGATGATATTAAATGTCAGGATGCTGTTATCAGACGGTTGGAAATAATTGGAGAAGCGGCACGTCGAATTTCACAAACGAGCCGTGATGAGCATTCTCATTTGCCGTGGCAAGAGATGATTGGAATGCGCAATGTAATGATTCATGAATATGATGGTGTTGACCACGAAATTATCTGCAGACCATTCAAAACGATTTACCAAAACTAATCACAATGTAGGAATTAATTTTCAAGAAATAAACTTAACTACGAACTACTTCTGCAGTTCCCTCTCAATTTCTTTCCCCAACGCCTGTATCTCCCTCGGTTTTCGGGCATCCATTGGATAAAATTGTTTTAGAATCTCCGCAGCTTCCAGATTTCTTCCAGCACGATGAAGCAACTTTGCCTGTTCATATCGCCAATCGAGAATCGTTGGTGAAATCACAGGATTTATCAAAAATTCATGCTCGATTATTTCATCAATCGATTTAAAAGCAGCATCAATCTTTCCCAGTTTCTCTTCAAGAGTAGCTCTGGTTGCCCAGTTCATCCATGACAGCGGATTAACCGATGTTGACAGTTCCATGAAATATAACGCTTTTTCAGTTTCGCCAAGTTCACTCAATATTGATGCGTTGAATCTGAATATCTCATCGATCCTGACGAGTATGAAATCCTCCTCGACATTATGATGCTTCTCAAACATCTGTTTGAAATATTCCTCGCTGAAGTTCTCTTTGAAATATATGAAATTGCGTTGGATAGTTTCAAACCTCTGTCCGCTTTTTTGTATGCGGTATCCGAAATGATTTGGTTCAAAGCGATAGTCAATTTCGAGCATTTCAAGCGGTGGCGTGTTATAGAATGAGAAAAAGACCGGACGATTTGAGATGTTGTCATCGATGAAAGACTCGATTATCTCCTCTACGCCATAGCTTTTAAAAAACCTTCCTCGTGATGATGACCAATTCAGCGATTCATCCTCGAACGCTTTTTCATACAGCCAGTTTTTCCAAAACGCGTGTTCACCGAAAGTGGGGAAATGAGCCAGGACAGTTGTAACATCCTTTCGAACATCAAGAACCTTCTGAATGTAAAACAGAATGAATAGGTCGTCGAAATTGCACAGCAGAATTGAGTTTTCATCGCACGATTCAAGAATGTTACGCCCATACCACTCAGCCAGATGATTGTCGCTTCTGTTGTTCATATTCCAATTACCGGAGAGATTCCAGATCACACAAACAAAAGCAATCGCGCAAATTATCGGAAACAATCCCTGCCTGCTGATACTGATTTTTGTCGGAATTGTGTCAAGCGTGTATTTCGCGCCAACGGCGATAAACAACGCGCTTATCATAAAGACGGGAAGGTAATAGACATCCAGCTTGTAGAGATTGATAAATACAGGCCGAAGAGTTACAAGGAAAAATAAGACGTATGTCAAAGTAATTGCCGCGATTGCTTTCAAAGCAGGATTGGATTTCGATTTAAACGCGGCGATGAATCCGACAATGGAGAAAATAGCGCCCACGGGCGTTAACTCACGGGAAAATATCCCAAAGAGATATTTAAAATGATCGAGGAAATATCCCCGATTAACCTGAGTAAACGCTGGCGCGAAAAGCGTTTTGAAGAAATTCTGCATATTCGATGGATTACCCCAGTTAACCGCTGGCGATTTCGACGCTGCAATCGGCAGGTAGAGATAAAACGCGAATCCAAGAATGAAAAACAATATGCAGAGCAGCCATCTGTTTAAGCCCTTTTTTAATGGGAGCCGCCCCGATTTAACCAGAAGCCAGATTCCAGCCGGGATTATCAACAGCGATGTCTGGTGCGTTGTAAGCGCAAGCCCCGAAAGAAACGCGGCTGTGTATAGGAAATACCTCCTCTCACTTTTGGATGCCAGCACGATGAAGATAATCGCGGCGCATACCACAAGATTGTTCAGAGTATAAACCTCGGTTGTAACCGACTGCGACCAGTTTACATAGGAAAACGCAAAAACAAGGCATGACACAAACGACAGCAGATACTCTTTGGTAACCAGAACAATCAAGCGATACAAAAGGACAATTGAAATTACGCCAAAAAGCGCGGTCATGAAATTCATTCGAATCGCGGGATTATCTCCAATTGGAGCGTGTGAAAAAAAGTAACCAAGGAAAGTGAATAGTGGATAACCCGGTGCGTGTGGAACTCCCATGCTCCATGATGCCGCGATTAATTCACCCGAATCTCCAACATAAACTGTCGGGCACAATGTAAGAATATAGACAACGAAGCTTATCGCCGCAAGAGCAATCATGCCGAGTGTGAGTTTCCTGCGATTGCTATTTCCATCCGGTTCAGCCATCGAATTATTATCATAGCAGATTGTTCAGGCGCGGCAATCAACCGAAAATAATATTTATAAATTTATTGAAATTCGATATTGTTCTCCGATTAAGCTAATGATAGAATAATAGTTTGTGCTTATGCGCAATGTGGTGTTGTGCATATAGGACATAGGACATTGAAAGCTAATCGCATGATGGGCCGTTAGCTCAGTTGGTAGAGCACCTGACTTTTAATCAGGGGGTCACAGGTTCGAGCCCTGTACGGCCTATAATCATGCCCCCATCGTCTAGCTTGGCCTAGGACACCACCCTTTCACGGTGGCGACAGGGGTTCAAATCCCCTTGGGGGTATATTTTTTTTTGTTTTAAGCATCAAAGAAATATGCCGGATTGTTTTTATGGCTTCTTGCAATATCGATATCCTTTTGGATACAATATTGCGCCTTAATTCCAGAGATAATTCTGGGCGCGTGGTCTAGCGGTTTAGGATGCCGGCCTGTCACGCCGGAGGTCGAGGGTTCAAATCCCTTCGCGCCCGTTTTTTTTGAAATACATTCCGGGGGAAACCTCGGTTTTTTAAAATGTAAATATATTCTTAAGCCTTGCCGGGGTAGCTCAGTTGGTAGAGCAACGGACTGAAAATCCGTGTGTCGACAGTTCGACTCTGTCCCCCGGCATTCTTTATTGGTTAAAAAGATTGGTTAGCAAGTTAGCAAGTTAGCAGGTTAGCAGGTTAGTAGGTTAGCAGGTTAGTAGGTTAGCAAGTTAGCAGGTTAGTAGGTTAGCAGGTTAGTAGGTTAGCAGGTTAGTAGGTTAGCAGGTTAGTAGGTTAGCAGGTTAGTAGGTTAGCAAGTTAGTAAGTTAGAAAAATCGAATCATAATAAATAACGCTATGCTTTAGAGGATGCCGGGAAAGCAGGTTGATTTTCAAACATACCATCTTTTTGATAACTCTTGGGTGCCGCCCACACATCACGTCTTTTTGTGATTTGTGGGTGAAATGTGCAACTTCGTAGCATTTCACCCATAAATCCCAGAGGGCTGTATGGGCGGCACCCAGCGTTTTAAATCAAATTGACACATTTCCCGATGCGCTCTTTAGCGTGGTGCTTCATTAGCAGGTTGGCAGGTATGAATAAATCAAATTCGAAGTGCCCTTTCTGTTTTCCTCAAATTGAATCAGCGATAATTGAATCATTTGGCAGTGTTGTAGCTGTCAAGGATAAATACCCGGCAAGCGATGGCCACTTGCTTGTGATAACCAAACGGCACACAACTGATATCTTCACAATGACAGAAACGGAAAAACAGGATGCTCTCAAGTTAATCATGATTCTTAAGGAAAATATCATGCGCGATGACCTATCGGTTACAGGTTTTAATGTTGGCATTAACTGCGGAGCCAGCGCCGGCCAGACAATCATGCATGCTCATATTCATATGATTCCAAGGCGCGATGGCGATGTTTCGAATCCTGAGGGCGGAATACGCGGAGCGATTCCTAACAGGATGTCATACTAAATTATCATTTCCCGTTTTCATCTAAATACTTATCGAAAATGATATACTCATTTATGCAATGAATGAAAAGATGGAAATATCGTGGAAAGCGCATCCGCTGGTAGATGATTTCCCAAAATCAATCGGCGCGATTTTCCTTGTCATTGTGTTTTCCATCGCGTTTGGATATTTCTTTGCCAGTCCGGGAATAGGGGGATTATCCTTTATCATTCTCTTTCTCGCAACTCTGACTTATTTCGTCCCCGTTTATTACCATATCGATGAGCAAAAACTGACAATCAAATTCCTGTTTCTGAAAACGATTCGTCCTTTGCGAAAATTTAAGAATTACTACCACAATTCAACCGGAGTAAATCTTTCCACTTTTTCAGCTCCATCCCGACTGGATGCTTTTCGAGGAAACTACCTAAGGTTCAACCATAACCAAAACGAGGTGCTTGAATTTCTCAAAAACGTGATTCAAATAGGGGAAGGTGATGAGTAATGAAAGAGGAAGATAAAAACATCAACGAAAAAAAGGATAAAACTCCTGAAAAACGAGGATGGGAGAAATTCAAAAGTGAATGGGATAACGCATTCAACATGAATGTTCCCGAAGGTGAGTTAAACGAAAATAACATCAAGCTTTTAAATGATGTAGCGCTCGACATTGTGAATCGAGGCATGGCTGCGCCAGCGATTATGTTCCTCGTATCAATAAAGCCTGTCTCATTCCTTATGGCTCAGGGAATGCAGTTTGTAAAGCCTTTCATGCCGGGAATTTCCAATGATACAAACTCAAAGGAATTCGCAAACAGATTTATGGTCTCGACATTAATTTCCAATCCTGCCGCATATTCAAGATTCGCGATTCTTATGGAAAACCGTGACGCTGTCGAAATGATGATAGACGCGCTTGAAAAACATGAGGATGAGAGAGCAAAAAAGGAAAGGCGGAAAAAACGTCAAGACAAAGAAAAGAAGTGAAGGCCTTAGAATAATCGAACTTTTCTATTTAGTGCACAAATGCAATGGCTCTATTTCAGGAAGGCAGAATCGCTTTCTCTCTTCATCAGGTATTTCATTAAGATAGTCATCAAGTTTAACTGTAAACCCGGCCTCCTTAAGCCTCTCCTGATAATCCTGATAACCGTAAAGCCTGACGTGCGCCCAATGGCCATACACTTTCTGGCGTTCCTCAGGAGTGGTAATTGACGGGTCATCAATAGTTTCCCTGCTATGGATATCATACGGAACTTCCAGAATCGACCACCCACCCGGTTTAAGGATTCGATATACCTCACTCATTGCTTTTCTATCATCAATGACATGCTCGAAAACGTGATAGCAGATAATGCAGTCAAAATGATTATCGGGAAAAGGAATATCTGTGATATCAAAATTTATTGTGGCAATCGGTGATGAGAGATCACCACTTGTGTAGTCAAGATTGGAACACGTTTTGAATATATTTTGCAGGACTTCATTTGGCGCGATGTACAGAACTTTCAAATTGTCAGAAAAAAACCTTGTCCTGTTCCTAAGATATAGCACCAGAAGACGATGACGCTCAAGACTGCCACATGCCGGACACAACACGTTTGGGCGCATTTCCGAACCATACGGAAGAAGCCATCCGAAATGGCCGCCGCAACATGGACATTCAAACCTGCGCCCACGGAATGATAATCGAAAAAAAAATTACTCTGGTAATTTTCGAGGATTAAATCTCTAATTTTAATCAGAAAAGAACGCATATGGAAATGTAACCCATTTCAATCCAGGGAACATCCTGAAACTTGATTAGTAAATCGTTTACAATGCCAATATTATACGTTAAATGCACGAAATATAACTTAAACGAGTAAGCTAAATTCAAAAAAACATTCACTTGCTTTTTATTTATCATAAGCTGAGAAATTAGGAAAGTATGATACGTTTATGATATAATCGCTGTTTTGGTTTTCGGGTCATTATTACATTGACTCGATTTTGTGTGTTATAACAAAACTAGTATTTCAGATATGGGGTTGGTTAGCGGCAAAATGAGTGAGAAACCTGAGAAACTGGATGTTATCCTTGCGACTGACTGCGGTTCAACAACAACTAAAGCCATCCTGATTGAAAAAAAAGGTGAAACATACCGCCAGACATATAGAGGCGAGGCTCCAACAACTGTTGAGGCGCCTTTCGAGGATGTTACCAAGGGTGTGCTTAATTCGATTCAGGAGATAGAGGATTTAAGCGGACGTACATTTCTTGATGGCGACAAAATCATAATGCCATCGGATGGAGATGTGGGAGCTGACGCATATATTTCCACATCATCAGCAGGTGGAGGGCTTCAGATGATGGTCGCCGGAGCGGTTTATCAAATGACCGGCGAAAGCGCGCAAAGAGCCGCGCTTGGCGCTGGCGCGATTGTCATGGATATCCTCGCTTGCAACGACAAACGCCTTACACATGAAAAAATCGAACGCATACGGCAACTTAGGCCGGACATGATTCTGCTTTCCGGCGGAACGGATGGCGGCACTATCAGCCATGTTGTTGAACTTGCGGAAGTTATCGGAGCGGCTGACCCAAAGCCCCGTCTCGGTATAAGCTACAAACTGCCTGTGATTTTCGCTGGAAACAAGGATGCGCGTGATGTTGTCACACAGGAACTTGGCGAAAAAACCGCGCTTACAATTACGGATAATATCAGGCCTGTTCTTGAAAGGGAAAATCTTATGCCGGCAAGGCTAAAGATTCAGGATTTATTCCTTGAACATGTTATGGCTCAGGCGCCGGGATATAAAAAACTCATGGAGTGGACATCCGCCCCTATCATGCCAACACCGGGAGCGGTGGGGCTTATCATTTCAACTATTTCAGAAAAATTGAATTTCAATGTTGTGGGAGTCGA
This sequence comes from bacterium, assembly GCA_021157815.1. GTDB lineage: Bacteria > JAJVIF01 > JAJVIF01 > JAGGVT01 > JAGGVT01 > JAGGVT01. The sequence continues at coordinate 13,831 of JAGGVT010000091.1, forward strand.
TATCGGCGGCGCTACAACGGATATCTTTTCAAGTTTCGAAACAGTATTCAACAGAACTGTCAGCGCGAACCTTGGGATGAGTTATTCCGTATCAAACGTGCTTACTGAAGCGACATTGCCGAATGTAATGCGATGGGTGCCGTTTGATATCGATGAACAAGACCTTAGAAACAGAATCAAGAACAAAATGATCCGGCCAACCACGATTCCGCAGGAACTCAGCGAGTTAATTATTGAACATGGCCTTGCGCGTGAGGCTTTAAGGCTTGCGTTTGTATCGCATAAACTTCTCGCGGTCGGATTAAAAGGCGTTCAGCAGGAAAGAAGCATTTCAGACGCTTTTGACCAGTCTGGCACAGGAGCGTCGCTTATCCAAATGAAAAGCCTTGATATGCTGGTCGGTTCCGGTGGAGTGCTTTCTCACGCGCCGAGGCGGCAGCAGGCCATGCTGATGATGATTGACTCATTCCAGCCGGAGTGCGTAACTTTCATGACTGTTGATTCAATTTTCATGATGCCACATCTTGGTGTGCTGACAACAATCAGCGACAAAGCCGCTACTGAAGTGTTTGAAAAGGACTGCATAATATATCTTGGGACTTGTGTTGCTCCGATCGGAAACACAAAAGAAGGTGACAAGGTTATGGATTATCATATGACAATGCCGGATGGCAAGGTCATTTCAGAATCTATACATTATGGGGATTTAAAACTTCACAAACTTGGCCTGAATGATGAAGGATTGCCTATCGAGGTGACATTAGACATGCATCCAACTCGCCATTATGACGTAGGTGAAGGCAACGGAAAATCCGTAAAGAAGAAGGTGAGGGGCGGAGTTGTCGGTATTGTCATGGACGCGCGAGGGCGTCCCTTGACAACCAATCCTGACAGAAAAAAGCGAATTGAACAGATAAATAAATGGGCAACAGAAATGGATTGTTATCCTCAACCAGGAGGTGGTGAGTAATGGCACACGCATACACACCTGGCTTGAGAGTTACACGTTCCACCGTTTTACAAAAAGAGAGAATCCTTCCTCTTAAGGGCGACGTGGTTGTGAAAGAGGGAGATGTTCTTACAAGCGATGTTGTCGTTGCACGGACAGATCTGCCCGGTTCAGTTAAAGTACTGAAAAACGTTGTCAACCTTCTGGGATGCGATCCTGATGAAATCCACGACTACATGCTTGTTAAGACAGGTGAGCCTATTAAGAAAGGTGATATCATCGCGCAAAACAAACCTTTCCTCGGTTTAACATTCCTGCGGACAAGAATACCCAGCCCCGTTGATGGCACTGTCGAAAAAGTCAGCGAAATTACAGGGCAGATTCTTTTCAGGGAACCTCCGATACCTGTTGAGATGGTTGCATACATTGATGGAAAAGTTGTTGAAATCGTGCCCAAAGAGGGTGTGGTGATGGAAACAACAGCGACTTTCATTCAAGGCATATTCGGTGTCGGCGGTGAAAGCTGGGGCGACTTGATAATGGTTGCGACTAGTCCGGATGATGTTCTCACTCCTGACCAGATAACGCCGGCAGTAAAAGACAAAATCGTGGTTGGCGGAAGCCTGATTACCTATGAAGCTTTTGAAGCCGCAAAAAAACATGGCGCGAGGGGAATTATCAGCGGTGGCCTGAATGATTCAGACCTTAGAAAACTCCTCGGATTTGATATAGGTGTCGCTATTACAGGACATGAGAAAATAGGTTTGACAATCATTGTCACCGAGGGTTTTGGTGAAATCGCAATGGCTGAGAAGACATTCAAACTACTGAAGGAGCGAAATGGCCACAAGGCAAGCATTAACGGCGCGACTCAAATTCGCGCGGGTGTTATAAGGCCTGAAATTGTTATTCCCTGGGATGGCGATGTTGACGTTTCTATCGAAAGTGCGGATGCTGAACGCGGCGGCATGGGGATCGGCGATCCGGTTCGAATTATCCGAGCGCCTTACTTTGGTGTGATTGGCGAAGTTACCGAGCTCCCAAGCGAATTGCATATTGTTGAATCCGGCACGAAAGTCAGGGTACTAAAAGTGAAATTCAAGGACGGCAAGGAGTTTCTCGTACCGCGCGCAAACGTTGAAATCATAGAGGATTAATTTAAGAATAGAGACAAAAGATAAAAATGGATTCCCGCTTTCGAGCCTGTTGAAAAAGGGCTGAATGTAGGGTGTAGGTCTCTGTGCCTACCCTAAATATTGGCATAAATACAGGGCAACCACGGAGAGTTGCCCCTACGGTCTGGGACAAAACGGGGTTTTTCA
>JAGGVT010000104.1 GCA_021157815.1 bacterium
CCTACCGCAGGTGTGCAGTAGTATGCATTTCCGATTGGCGCTGTCCAGTTAATCGCGCCTGTTTGCGGGTCCATGCTGCGGATTCCATCCGATGCCGGCACAATGAAATTACCATCAAGATCAAGCGTGAGATTGGCGTCGCATTTTATTGAACCGGGAGTGTTCCAGATTTCGGAGCCATCACTTGCATCAAGCCCATACAAAGTGCCATTATTGCTTTGTGCGCAAAATACAACGGAACCATCCGCACTTAAACCTTTGCATGCCAGATATGTATTTCCGTCTGAGCTGAAAGCCTGGGTCCATGCCAATGAGCCATCGCTGAGATTAACCGCGGCGGTGTATCCGTTGGTTGAACCCGAACCGACAGTACTGACGAAAGCCATATCTTCATTGAGGAAAATCTGCAGCGAGTTCCAGACACAGACATCGTTGCTCCAATCCGGTGCGCCCAGCGGGTTGGATGGCCCGTAAAGTCCAACACAGCCTGTGTTCCCGATATTACCCTGAGTGGTGGGCCATATCGGATAAATTTGCTCGACTACATTGAAACTGACAACGGCAATGTCTGTCGCGTCAAGGTTGTCAATTACACGAACCGCGGCATAAAACGTGCCAAGAGTATCGTAAGCATCCGATTCCTTTGTGCAGATTGGAGTCATGGTTGTGGCATCTGCGATAAAATTTTCTTCCAAACCATCTGCAATATCATAGTCCCATTCGTATTGAACGATTGTGCCGTCAGGGTCACTGGATGCTGTAGCATCCCAAACTATTGTGCCACCAAGAGCTACTTCCTCATCAATGGGAATGAGATCAGCCACAGGATCTTCATTGACTATTACAACTGGCATTTCAAATAACGCGTATGTTGCGAATTCGGAAATGTCAAATAATCCTGTCAACGGATTTTCAATCGGACCAACGCGCTTGATGCCGTCCATACCGTTAAGTAGTGGTGATTCGTTCAATCCCGGTGAATAGGAATCGACAACCTTGACCAGTCCGGTGTATGTTCCCTCCACACCGCTGGCTGTATTTGTGATTGTCGCGGCATAAACAAGCGGGTCGGATGGGTCGTGGCCTGTTCCTGTCGGCGAGGAGATATCCACAACAACCAACCCTGTTTCAACGCCGGGAACCTCAATTGTAATGCTGCCCACAGAACTGTCGGCAAACATTTCATCGAGGTTTGAGCCAACCGCAACGCCATGATTGACATCAACTACATGGATTTCAACATCTGCGGTTGACGCGATATCTCCTTCCGCAAGATTATTAGCGATAATTTCGACTGAAACCTCGCTTGCCGCTTTCTTGTTGTGCTGCGGAACTCGATATTCAGGAGTGAATCTTTCATTCTTGCTTGCTGAACTGACAGCATAAGTGCATCCGACCGCGTAGATGAAATCGAATGTGCCGTCGATGTCGAAAACGTAATCCTGATAATCGTAATCGCAGCCCATTGCCATAACCAGATTCCCGCTCGGAGGCGGATTTGTTACGCTTTCGAATCCCATCAGGTTCGACGCATCGAAATTGCCGGCAGTGTAGTCATCGAAATGTAATATGTATGGGTGCACTGTCGCATCGGTTGGATAGATGTCATCGAGAACTGTATCCAGATATGGAGTGTAGCCATCAGCATTTACGAGAGTGAATCCGGCTGTTGTTTCTCCCAATCCGACAAATGTTATTCCAGTCGTGTTTGAAACGACAGTTCCCTCGACATTGAACACATGCAAATCTCCGCGGTTCTTCCCTGAAATCGGCTTAAGCAGGTCGCCAGCCGGGAACGGGTGTTTTATTCCGATTGAAACAACAAAGTTGCCATCAGCATCGAGAGATATCGAATCTATTTTAGCGCAATCGGAGCACGGCGCCATTTGAAGGAAGTTGGTTATATCAACAACTTCGAGAACATCTGTTAATGCGCTCTGTCGAAGAGGTGTCAGTTCGGCGCTGATTTCATCACTGTTCACAAACAGGTTGAAAATTCCAAGAGCGCCCATGCCGGCTGCAGGGGAGCCATCGGGGAATCTGTCCGATACGCCAACCAGAGGCTGTCCGGAAAGACCATTTTCAGAAGGTGTCGCAGGATTGGTTTGAGAGGAACATCCTGCAAGAATAACAAATGCAAAACTTAAAAATAATGCTACTATTGCTCGTTGAAACATAATATTTACCTCACATGTGTTTTATGCAAGAACAACTTATTTGCAAAATGTGACCAGCCAGACTTTACCAGTCGCCGAGGGGACCCTAAATCCGCGATTGAACTCGTTGTCATTCCGGGCTTGACCCGGAATCCATCTTGACAAGCGAAAAAGATATGGATTTCCAGTGTGCCTGTGAGGAGCACTTCGGTATTCGAGTTGGAAAGATCCGCATCCGGCAGACCGGGACTGTCCGGCTGAGTCGGCAGATTTGATGAGTTTGAGCATCCAACAAAACAAAGCGCCATGATGAAACTTAAAACCACCAAATAGCTTTTCGCAATAATTTTATCTCTCCTGAAAAGAATTATTAGCCATTTACATATTTTATCAGATAGTTGGCTGAAATGACCTCTTTGTTTTATCGGCCACTTATCTACGTCAAAAGCCCGACTGTCTCGCCGCCGGGACCGCCGTGGCATCCCATACGGCTTCCACTACCGGAAGCGCCGTCCCAGTCATCAATGGACGGGTCGCCGTTTTGTGCCGGTGATGTTGGTGAGACATCATAATCCTCAGTGGATGGATCATTGTAATCAGGGTCAACGAAAATGCAACCGATTCCCTCATGCACAGTGCATACAGGGCAGCCGGCAAAGTATTGGCTCATATCATAAAAGCATGAGTAGTCGCAGTACAAATCCTCATACAACGCTTTTACGCCACAGTCATTGCCAGGAGGAGAACCACTATAGTCTAAATGTGTCACAATGTTGTTGATAAACGTAGGATTGCTGCAGCTGTCAAAGAAATATCCAACAAGGTTCTGGATAAAAAAAGCTTTACTGCTGTCCAGATTATCCACTGTGTTGTTGATAACCTCTGCACCTGAGCAATTTATAAAGTGGAACCCGCTTATCATGACTGCTCCCATGAATCCCATGCTGGCATCCGGAGTGATATGGTGTACAAGGTTGTTCTTCACGACCACATTTGCTGAACTCTCTATGTAGCAGGGATAGATGTTCTTGCCACTGCCGTCAGGAGTGGGTCGGATGTCAGTGAAGACATTGTTCCGCACAGTCAATCCGGGACAGTTATTGGCATACACCCCGTTGAAGTAGTTGCATCCGTAGTCTGATGTGTCTTTGTCGAAGCCTGCCATTCGGCAATGAGCAATGGTCAGGCTCGTTGTATCGGAGGCTATTATAGGATCAACAACTGCATAATTCGTCAGACCTGTGAATAAGCAATCTTGTATTGAATTGTTCGATCCGCCATCTACACTGAGCATCTCCATGTAATCATTGCTGCCACACGGTCCCGCGAACCCGATCTGGAATCCCTTAAGGGTCGCATTGTCAACACCGTCGAAATGTACCGAATGGGTATCAGGATCATCGGGACCATCAATAAACGCACGATCACCTCCATCCGTGTCGTCCCAGTTTACTGAGAGTACGATTACATCCGATGCCATGTTCACGTGCTCTTCATAAGGAGTTCCTGAATCATCTACCCAGACCTCGAAATCAACCAGCAGCGCTGCTGCGTCGATGCCATCCTGGATGTTGTCGAACGGATTGGTTCTTGTTCCGTCGTACAGGGGACCCGGATGCGAGTTGTCAACAAAAATAGAAGTAACTGTCTCGGCAACATCAATAGTGAAGGTCTGGTATGTGGCAAATTCCGCAATATCAAACAAGCCTTCAAGCGGATTATCAAGCGGATCAACACGCTCGATGCCGTCCATGCCATTTAGAAGCAGTGATTCATTCAGACCGGGAGCATAGCTGTCTGTGACTTTTACAAGGCAGTTGTATGTCCCCTCGGATGCGTTTGCTGTATTCATCATTATTGCGCCGAAAGCAAGAGGATCGGAGGGGTCATGCCCGGTTCCGGTTGGGGAGGAGACATCGACATTCAGTATGTTGGTTTCAATTCCCGGAGCGTCAATTGTTATCGCGCTGACAGAACTGTCAGCAAGCATCTCGTCAAGGTTTTCACCAACCGCAACGTCATGATTGATATCAACAACATTAACTCTAATCACCGCAGAGGATAATACATCACCCCCTTCAAGATCATTGCTGATAATCTCAACACTCACCTCACTTGCAGCTTTTTTGTTGTGCTGTGGGACTCGATATTCAGGATTAAATCTTTCATTCTTGCTCGCTGAACTGACAGCATAAGTGCATCCAACCGCGTAGATGAAATCAATAGTGCCATCAATGTCGAAAACATAATCCTGGTAGTCGTAATCGCATCCCATCGCCATTACCAGATTCCCGCTCGGTGGCGGGTCTGTAACACTTGCGAATCCCATCGGATTCGACGCATCGAAATTGCCTGCGGTGTAGTCGTCGAAGTGAAGGATATACGGATGGATTGTCGCATCGGTTGGATAGATGCCATCCAGAACTGTATCCAGATATGGAGTGTAGCCATCAGCGTTTACAAGAGTGAATCCGGCAGTGGTTTCACCTAATTCGGCAAATGAGTAACCAGCAAGGTTTGAAACGATTGTTCCTTCGATGTTGAACACATGAAGGTCGCCGCGATTTTTACCGGAGATTGGCTTAAAGGGGTCTCCTGCGGGAAACGGGTGTTTTATCCCGATTGACACAACAAGATTGCCATCGGCATCAAGTGAAACCGACCCGATTTTTGCGCAGTCGTAACACGGTGCCATTTGAAGAAAGTTTGTTATATCAACAATCTCAAGAACGTCTGTTAACGCGGTTTGTCGAAGCGATGCCAATTCAGCTGTGGCATTAACCGGGTCAACACTGAGATTGAATAATCCGAGCACACCCATGCCGGATGCGGGGGAGCCATCGCTGAATCTGTCCGATACTCCAACGGGAAGAGTGTTTGATGAAAATGTGTCTGAACCATGTCCGGGTAGTGTAACAAGGCTGTTTCCACCGGAGCATCCTGCGAAAATCGCAAAGATGAGAATTACAAAAGCTGTTAGTATTGCTCGTAATAACATTACTGTAACCTCCAAAACACGGGATAGAGTATTTTTGCAGACAAGAGGCTTAAGCCCCTTGTCTGGATTTTATAATTCTAAGTCAGAAGACCTACAACCTCACCATCGGGACCGCCATGGCAGCCCATGCGGGAGCGGGTTTCCGGGTCGGTGTTTCCGGGATCGCCGGAAGGTGTCCCTGAATCATCCCAGTCAACATAATCAGGATGCCCCATTTGCGCCGCACCGCCGTACATTATGTCGAAATTCTCCGATGCCGGGTCGATATAACCGGGCGCAACATCGATGCAGCCAGCGCCTGGAGCAGCCAGCTGGAAATAATGAGCGCCTTCACCGCTGGGGATTTTGATATCAAAAGTACAGGTATAGTCACATGTAAGAGGCTGCTCAGTTGACTGTATGCCACGTGCCAATGGGCTGCCATCCGGCGCCCATCCCGACGAATAAAGGTGAGTGGCGATGTTGTTATAGAAAGTTCCATCAGCCGAATAAAGAATCATATAGCCAAAACACTGGTTTATCATGAAAGCATGTGAGCTGTCAAGCATTGATACGGTGTTATTGAAAACAACAGGATTCGCGCAGTTCTCAACATGAATGCCCTCAAGAAGTACCGCTCCCATATATCCCACTCCCGCCAGAGGTACAATTGAAAATATGACGTTGTTATGAATTGTTGGATTAGGAGTGTTTTCAACATGAATCGTGTCAATAATCTTGGAGCCCTCATCCTCCGTTTCGCGGAAGTCGCTGAATGAGCAGTTGCGAACGGTACATGTATTACAATCAACAATATAAACCGGATAAACCAAGGTCATGCCATATTCATCCACAATTCTGTCTAAATCATCAAAACGGCAATACTCAACCGTGATATTGGTTGTGTTCTCGAAAAAGCAGGGAGCAATGGATAAATCCGAAGCACCAGTGAACAGGCAGTCGCGCACAGTTACATCATGGCCGTTATCACACCGGATGAAATAATTCATGGAAGAACCGTCAACAGGCCCTCCGGGATAGCAATTAAATGTCTCGATTGTGAAATTGCCAACACCATCACCAATAAAGCAACAGGCATCGTCCACATCATCAGGCGGGTCGATTGTGGTTCGCGCTCCGCCATCGCTGGTGTCCCAGTTAACCCCCCTGACATGAACATTGTCGAGCATGTTCACAGTTTCCACATAAGGAACGCCTGAATCATCGACTCGTACTTCCCATCCCGCAGAACAGTTGTCCACTCCTTCCTGAATAGTGTTATATGGATGTTCGCGAGAGCCGTCCTCAGTTCCGGATGTGTTGGAATCATCGACATAAACAGCATCGTTTGTTATGTCAACAAGGATTGAGAAAACCTGATATGTGGCAAATTCCGTTATTTCAAAAGCGCTGTAAACCGGATTGTCCGTTGGGGGAACTCGCTTGATTCCGTCCATGCCGTTCAGAGCCGGTGTTTCGTTAAGACCGGGTTGATAGGTGTCTGTTACTTTTACCAGACCGCTGTATGTTCCAACAACCGCGTTTGCAGTGTTCATGACAGTTCCTGAATAGACAAGCGGTTCGGATGGGCTGTGGCCTGTACCCGAAATAGCGCTGCCGCCGTCAATAACAAGTGTATCAATCATTACTCCGGGAATTTCAACCGTAATCTCATCAACCGAGGAATCCGCGAGCATTTCATTTCGAGCATTTCCGACCGGCACATCCTGGCTGATATCAACAACATTGATTTCAATCTCAGCAGTTGACAATGTATCGTCCTCTTCAAGATTGTTGCTGACAATTTCAACCCACAATTCACTGGCGGCTTTTTTATTGTGCTGAGGCACTCGGTATTCCGGATTAAATCTCATGCTGTATGTTTCCGTGCTGATTGCGTACGTGCATCCAACAACAAAGAAAAAATCAACGTAATCGTTGCCAAGACTGAGGACATAATCTTTGTAGTCATAATCGCAGCCCATAGCCATAACCAGGTTACCGGTCGGTGGCGGATCTGTAACGCTTTCAAACCCCATCGGATTTACGGCATCGAAATTGCCCGCGGTGTAATCATCAAAGTAAAGAATATATGGATGAATTGTCGCATCGGTTGGATAGATGCCATCCAGAACCTCGTCAAGATAACCCGTGTAGCCATCGGCGTTTACGAGAGAGAATTCTGCAATGGTCTCTGAAGTATCTGTAAATTCAACTCCGGGAAGATTCGAAACAAGAATTCCCTCGATATTGAAGACATGCAAATCAGCGCGATTTTTCCCCGTGATTGGCAGAAGCGGATTGCCGGATTCAAATGGATGCCTGATTCCGATTGACACGACAAGATTGCCATCAGCATCAAGTGAAACCGCTCCGATTTTCGCGCAGTCGGTACATGGTGACAATTGCAGGAAATTCGTGATGTCAACAACCTCAAGGACATCTGTTAATGCGGTTTGTCGAAGCGATGTCAATTCAGCTGCGGCGTTAATTGGATCAACACTGAGTTGGAATAATCCCAGCGCGCCCATGCCGGATGCGGGAGAGCCATCTGGGAATCGGTCTGTTACGCCAACCGGAATTGAATTGTAAAGTCCGACAGTGTTATTTCCATCAATGGACAAGGATGCAGGATTTGAGCCTGAACAGCTTGAAAAAACAGTCAACGATAAAAGAAGAATTGTAATAATTAGTGTAAAGCGCATAGAAAAATAACCCCACGAGTGGATGTGAGAAATAATAATCATTATCATAATAGCATATACTTAATGTGAATGGGAAAGCAAATTTACTAAAGTTTGCGGTTGATTTATCTGAAGGGGCGCCGCTTGGAATCTGTCCCAGAACCAACGATAATGAAAAAAATCCAGTAAATTTGTGGTGCGGGCATCCTGCCTGCATCTATTAACATCTAAAGTTACAGCTCAAGATGCAGGCAGGATGGGCTTGTTGAAAAAGCTTGTTTTATCCCGAACCGTAGGGGCAACCCTCTGTGGCTGCCCTGTATTTACAGCAAACCTAAAGGCAGGCACAGAGACCTGCCCCTACATAATTAGGTTTTTCAACAGTCCAAGGATGCCCGCACCACAACAACGTCCTGTTTGATTAAACTGCAAGTAATGAAAAAACCGGGCTTGCGCCCGGGTTGTGAGAATCAAAATTATTAAGTTTGATTACAAACTAACCGTCACCATAAATCTCCTGATATCCCTTGTAATACGCGATAACCAAAACCGGTGAAAATACCAGGGCAAATGCGATACCGATAAGCCATCCCAGTACAGGAATCATGCCAAGAATAGCTGGCACAATGCAAATTGCAATCAGGATTAATGCAAACATGAACAATCCGCTTATCTGCTTGGAAATCAATGCAAACGCCGCGTTAATGCCATCGCCGAATTTCACTTTTTTATCCACGATAAGGAAGCTGGACATGCCGAATGCAATGATGACCATTATGCCCGGAATTACAAGAAAGATACTTGCAATTGAAGCGATTATTCCGCCCACGATTGCCAGGAGAAGCATATCGACAAAATATTCCCATCCGCAGCTGAACATCTTCCCGATGTCGAGTTTCTCCTTGTTGCGCAGATAGCCAATCATTACTATCAGGTAACCCGCATAAATGCCAGGCGTTGCAAATGAGCCTATGATGGTTAAGCCCAGTACGAAACATGCAGCTCCAAAAACGAGGGAAATAATAATGAGCTGAGCCACATCAGCCTGGAAAATCTCCCAGGCTTCCTTGAGCCATTTGACCCCATCGATTGGAACATCCCGTGGCATGAAATCACCACCGGAGGGTGGCTGCTCAGTTCTCAACGGCATTTCTTCCTTCGGAATTTCCTCTGTCGAAATGGTATCCGCGACAGGTTCCTCTTTCGGCATGGGTTCCGGCTCAGGCGTTGTCTGCTCGGCAACTCCCAGCTTCTCCCCACAGTGTTCACAGAATTTGGCATCATCGGGATTTTCATTTCCACAATATGGACAGAACATGATAATCTCCCTGTAAAACAGATTTTACAAATCACAAATTTGCCAAAGCATAATGGTAATTTTATTGCTTCGACCGGCATATTTTATCCCATATATTAAAATAACACAAGAAAAAAACCGGGCTTGTTGCCCGGATTTTATTTATTGCTGAATTTGGCGCCGGTTAAAAATCAGTCGCCGATTTGGAATCGCGCGAACTTGCTTATGACAATATTTTCACCAAGTTTCGCGATTGTGTCGTTCAGAACATCCTGAATGCTTTTCGAGTCGTCCTTGATATACGCCTGTTCGAGAAGGCATATCTCGGAGTAGAATTTTTTCATTCGACCCTCGACGATTTTCTCAAGGATATTTTCCGGCTTGTCGCCCTCCTGTTTCAGCCTGTCAATCTGGACATCCTTTTCCCTGTTGAGAAAATCCTCAGGGATATCCTCCTTTTTAATATAAAGCGGATTGGCAGCCGCTATCTGCATCGCGATTTCCTTTGTCAGTTCCTTGAACTCATCGGTTTTCGCAACAAAATCTGTCTCGCAGTTGATTTCAACAAGCACGCCGACTTTCCCGCCGAGGTGAATGTAGGATGTAATCAGTCCCATTGATGCTGTCCGCGCGGATTTCTTCGCGGCGACAGCAAGGCCTTTCTTGCGAAGGATATCGGTTGCATTATTAACATCACCCTCAGTTTCAACAAGGGTTTTTTTGCAATCAAGCATGCCGGCTCCGGTTATTCGTCTGAGTTCCTTGATTTCATCCGGTTTTGGTGCGTACGCCATTTTATTAGCCTCCAAAGACACAAGGTCTTTTTATCAGTTGTAGAAAAAATTATTGTTAAAATAGTATTATATTATTCCGGTTTGTCCTGTGATGCATCCGGCTTTTTAGTGGATTCATCAGCCATGCCCTCGGTTTTTAACTGGATACTATCCGGGATGCTGATTTCCTCTAATGGTTTCTCATCAGGTTTTGGAGCATCCTCTTTGCTGGTTTCCGGCTCAACAGTTTCCACCGCGGTTTTCGTATCAGCAGGCGCATCCTCGGTTTTCTTTTTATCATCCTCGGCTTTCTTTTTATCATCGCCAGTTGGCGCTGGATCCGGTTCAGGTGGACGTTCCTTTTTGGGAAGGTCATCCGGGCTAAGCAGAACAGCGTCCTCACCCTCGCGTCCTTCGATTATCGCGTTTGACATTGCCTGGCAGAACAGTCGTATCGCGCGGATAGCGTCATCATTGCCGGGTATTGGATAATCCGCTTCATCAGGATCGCAGTTTGTGTCGATTATCGCGACAATGGGAATCCCAAGCTTCTTGCCTTCCAGGACCGCGTTGCGTTCCTTTTTCAGGTCAACGATAAACAGCGCGTCCGGGAGTCTGGTCATATCCTTGATGCCAAGCAGGAATCGATTTAATTTTTCCAGCTTCTGCTCAAGCTTGAGAATTTCCTTCTTGGTCAGGTTGCCAAAATCGTTTTTCACAAATCTCTGATCAAGTTCATTTCGAAATTTGATTCGCTTCTGAATCGTTCTGAAATTGGTCATGGTTCCGCCAAGCCAGCGGTGATTGACATACATCATTCCGCATCGAAGCGCTTCCTCCCTGACAGCCTCCTGCGCCTGCTTTTTCGTGCCGACAAACAGGATATTTCCGCCTTCCTGGCTCAGTTTCTGTACAAACGAGTACGCTTCCTTGAGCATTTTCAGCGTGAGCTGCAAATCCATGACATAAATGCCATTGCGCTGCGTGTAGATGTAGGGTTTCATCTTCGGATTCCAGCGCTTTGTCTGGTGGCCAAAATGGATTCCGGCCTCCAGTAGTTGCTTCATGGTAATTTCATACATGCGTAGGCTATACCTCCGGCCTTTTTTCGCGCCTTGGGAACGTGTGGACAGGCCGTCGATGTTCCCAGGCAGGGATTAGTAAAAAAACTGGAGCACAATACGCTCCAAGAACATCATAAATATATATCATATTTTCGGCATGAAATCAAATTACTCGATTATTCGGTAGTGGGTTAATTTGAACTTTCTCCTGTCAATTTAAAAATCCAGATATTCATGTTAGAATTTAGACATGAAAATACTAAGAATATATATTGATGAGGCGGGTTCACCACATACTGAAAAACCACTAGATGAAGAGAAGTTTTTTGTGCTATCCGGTGTTTTAATTAATGCGAAAAATTATTTGAAAATGAGAGATTCTCTAAATGCTCTCAAAATGAAATACTTTGGGAATACAAAAGTTGTGTTTCATTGGTATGATATTATCCACAAAAGAGGGATATTCGAAAGGCTCAAGAAATCTTCAATTAGACGCAGTTTTCATAATGATTTAAAAGAAATATATCTTCAACTCCCTTTCTGCACTGTAAATGCTGTAATCAATCAATCTAAATTATGGGATAGATATGATAATCCATATCATCCTTATCACTTAGGGTTAAGAATACTCATGGAACGCGCATATTTTGAAGCTCAAGATAAGAGATATTCCAGGGTGGATTTAATTGCGGAAGGTTGCCATAAAACAGCGGATACTTTGCTAAGAATTGAACATCGCAGATTACTTGAAATGGGTTCATTACATAGAACAAGTGGTGACTTTCAATCTCTTGGGTTTGGTTTGACAATTATCAAAAAGAACAAGAATGTAAATGGGTTACAAATCGCTGACCAAACCGCTAGTATAATAAGACGAACATGGTTCAGAGGAGATAAAGGGGAAACAATGCCCGCCCAATATAACTTTGTAAATAAGAAATTCAGAACAAGTCGAAGTGGAATATATAAAGGGCATGGGCTTATTGAGTTTCCATAAAAGAAAGAGCCCCTGTAGGGCTCATCCCAGCCACTTTGTCGTAGCTTCATTAATAATATACTGTTTTACTCAGACTTTGTCAACCTTTTGGACCGGGTTTTAATGAATTATTACTAAACGCTTGCCTTTTCGGCAAGTTATCTGCTGTGCTCTCTTAATACAACATAATAGATGATGTCTTTTTTTTCACATTTCGGACAACAGCGCAATCAGTGAATCGCGCAGATCATCCGCACTAACACCGTGGAACAGAACCGTTTTCTGTCTGGATGTTTCCCCTTTCACTATCTCGATATCCTTTTTCGGGATTTTTAATTTTGCCGATAGAAGCTTGATTATCGCACTGTTCGCCTTGCCTTTATCGGGAGCGGCTGTGATTTGAACTTTCAGTTTGCCGTCATGAACGCCGCTGATGGAATTTTTAGCAGCGCCGGGATGAGCTTTCAAAACGAGAAGCGAGCCTTTTTCGATTTTCTTTATTTCCAGATGGATGTCATTCATAACGTAATATTCTTTGCTGGTTAGCTGCTATCCTGCTTGTGGTGCGGACATCCTGTCTGCATCAATACAGTTACACATTAAAAAACGCAAGGCTAAGGTCATTGCCCCTGTTAATCGTATAGAGCTCCGCACCGGTCGAGAGAACCTGATTATCGAAATCCTCCATGTCGCTTCCCCACATTTTATGCCATTTTTCAAGAGTTTTGGATGAAAACTCCTGTGTGAGAAATGATTTGAAATTGACATGGACAACAAGAACATTACCGCCATAACGATTAAGCGACTCGATGCTGTCGATGATATCCTGATCTTTTCGCGCGGTGATTAGAATCCAGCTTAAGCCCGGATATCTGTCAGCGAGGGTATCAACGCGTCCCTGCAGTTCAAGAGTGCCGTCGTTACGGCTGGCAGCGAGCATCCTGAGTTCCCTGTCGAACATACATTCGCCCTTTAAACTCTCAGAGACTGAAATATCATCCGCTGCAAGAGCGAGAACATGGGGGATTTTCCCATCATCGAACTGTTCCAGAAGTCCGGCGGTACATTCAATCATGTATTCAAGCGATGTTTCCCTGCCTTTTCCAGCATTAAATCCCTTTCTGAGATCAAGAACGATTCCCCAGTTGGATTCCACCTGCTGGACAAACTGCTTGACCATCAGTTGGTTATGGCGCGCGGTTGATTTCCAGTGGACGAATTTCAGCGGGTCGCCCTCCTTATATTCCCGGATGCCAAGGAATTCCGGGCTTGCCCCCTCCCTGTCGCGCGGTATGTTTTCATCGCGCAGAATCCTGCTGGTGCCGCCCATCGGGAAATATTTCAAACTTGCCCACGTGGGAAGAATAAGAACCTCAGTGAATCCCTTTACTTTGATTGTGAATCTGAATAGCCCAAGCGGGTCGCCAGCTTCCACCTCACCGGGCCCAAGGCGATATTTGCCCCTGACAGGAAAAATCAGTGGTATGCTTCGATTAAACCAGCTTCCTCTAATAAGCGGTGGAAAGGTGATTGGAAATTCCGCGACCAGTCCCGTTTTATGAAATGCCTCCTCAAACAGGTCAACTTCCTCGATAAGTGTGATTCCAAAATATTTGAAGAAACGCCCCATCAGGGAAATTGATTCCCTCAAAGTAAGAGTTGATGACGCTGTAAGATCAAGCCCTGAAATATAGCCTCGTGTCGCGTTGTCGGTAAACCTGACTCCGAATGCGGAGAAAAACGAACGGCTTGTCAGTTGGTATGTTGCGAATAACTGTTCACCTGCAACGCCCTCATCCGGGAGTTCACGTCGAATCTCAATCGATTTGGCTGCAATCATCGCCCAGATAAGAGAAAAGAGCGGAATCGACAGGAAAATAAGTCCGGTGAATAATGTAAGCGCAATCCATGAACGCATAAACGCCGCTATTGCGATTGAGCCGAAGAAAATAACAATCATTCCCTCACGGGAAACTTTCACCGGGATTCACCTTTGTCGATGGGGTCGATACTCATCAGGATCGAGGAAATAATGTCATCCTGCCCGCCTTTCTGCGCCGCCGCCTGGGGTTTTAGCAGCATTCGATGAGCCAGTATAATAGGTGCAAGCTCTTTTACATCAATTGGAATCACATAATCCCTGTTCCTGACCAAAGCGAGCGCTTTTGCAGCTCTTACCAGATTCAAACTGCCTCGCGGTGACGCGCCTACAATTATCGATGGGTCACGCCTGGTTCTGTTGATTATCCTGACAATGTAATCCTTGATGCTGTCATCGACATGAACTCGTTTCGCGATATTTCGCATTTTGAGAATCGTCTCAATATCAAGCACGGGAACAACATCTTCAATCGGATGCCTGATTTGCTGGGCGTTCATCATCTTGATTTCGATTTGAGAATCGAGATAACCAAGCGATAATCGCATCATGAAGCGATCCTTCTGCGCTTCGGGAAGAGCGTACGTTCCATGAAATTCAATCGGGTTCTGTGTCGCGATGACCATGAAAACATCAGGAAGGACGAAAGTTTCAGTTTCAATTGTAACCTGATGTTCCTCCATGCACTCCAGAAGAGCGGACTGCGTTCGCGGTGTGGCTCGGTTTATTTCATCCGCCAGAACGACATTGGCGAATATCGGGCCCTTTCGGAGCTGGAATTCGCCTGATTTCTGGTTGTAGATAAAAGTTCCGGTGATATCGCTTGGCAGAAGGTCGGGCGTGCACTGGACTCGCTGGAATGAACCCTCCACCAGCTTCGCCAGCGTTTTAGCGAGAATTGTCTTGCCAGTGCCGGGAACATCCTCGATAAGAACATGGCCGTCAGCAAGAAGCGCCGTTATGATATATTCAACAACTTTGCGTTTGCCGATGAATACCTTCTCGATTGCGTCAGCTAAAACGCAAATCGTGTTGGTAATGCTCTCAAAATCACTTTCAGGTATTCTGCCGTCTGTTGAGTTTGTCTCGTGTATTATTTCTTTTTCAGTTTTATGTGACAAAACAACCTCTGCCTCAGCTTACAAATAAGTGAAATACACCATGGCGTTTAACACACTTATTGTATCATATCGAAGGCTTTCAGTAATGCCGCGGGGAAAAGCCATTTACTCGTTTCCCAATTCATTGTCAGTTTGAATCAGGTCGAATTTGGCTTCTATGTCCTTATCCGGGAAAAAATCCTCAACATCGAAACGCCAGACCTGTCTTGTTTTACCTGTGTCCGGTGCGGGTATTTCGGTGAGTTTGAAATCGTAATTCGATTCAACAAGCTCATAGCCGCCAGGAAGGTAAATCTCGAAACGTCCCTTTTTAAGAGGTTTCTCCCATGCGCGAATTGTTGTAACTATGTAACCTATCTCGTTGCCATTAAGTTTGTGGCTGTACCGGCACGCCATTATTTTAGATCGCATTTTGGGAAATTTGAATCGATAGGCAAAACTGCTGCCCATCGGCATAATTGTGTGTGGGTATGTATTCCTGCCGCGCGTGATTTCCCAGTCCCCCCCCGAATTTTTATTCGCGTCTGTAACCAGCACTGATTCAGGAATAAGAATCCCAATATCGGTGTAAACGGGAAATTCAATCATTCTTGTAATGTTAAACGGATTGCTGTTCTCGAAGATAAAATATCCCTGAATCTCAAGATTGAAACCGTCATCTGTTTTAACAACATTCATGATGACCTTCTCGGCGACGAAATCCACAGGTGCGGTAATTCGGGGATTGATGTAGAAGCAAACAAACAGGACAAACCCGAGAACGAGTGCAACGAGAATAGCTATTACAGCCTTGTAACTCATATTAGTTGAAGATTAATTCCCCTCTGTGACCTCTGAAAAAGGCTCTTTCTATTGTAGCCCGGCTTCTCATTAGGCTTTCTCAAAATCTGTGCTGTCTCAGAATCTTCTTTTCCTGTCATCCTGAGCGAAGCGAAGGATCTCTCCTCGACAGCGTGGATTAATTTCATCTGGTTTGATCATCAACACAGCAACTTATAGATTCTTCGCTACGCTCAGAATGACAAACCTTTTCGCTTATAATTAAGTTTTGAGACACTTTCCTCATTAACCGGGCTGCCTTTTGCTTCCTTTTTTCAGCGGTCTACCTTTTGAATTATTTAATGAATGCAATAATAATCAGGACAGCTATCGCAAATGCAATAAAACATACAGCAAAAATAAATTGATTGCTTAGAATATGAGATTTATGGTTTCGATTCTCTAATTCCCGTTGCATGCTGATTCCACGAGGGTCATCCGGGCAAAGTTGCCTGAAGCGCACGAGGTCATCAAAGACAGCGCTTGGCGCGCCAAGCGATAAATCAACCTTGGCGGCAAGAAGATACGTTTCAGCAATATACGGAGCCAGGTCGGACGCTTTATAAAGTTCCTCCCGCGCTTCTTCAAAAAATCCCTCACGGCTTCGATGCAGAGCCAGATTGTAATGCTCCTTGGCGGCGAATTCGATATCAATGATGGTTTTTAATTCAGCGATTTTACTTTCAAGGTCAATTCCCCACGGGGATGAATTAAATCCGGATTCGTAAACCTCCTCGTAAATCGCCTGCGCTTTTTGATACTGATGATTAAGAACATCGATTTCAGCGCCGATTAACCGCGATGTTATTTCCGCTTTCTCATCCAGTGTGGATGCTATTTCCAGTTTGATTCTGGCGTTTTCAAATTCACGCTGCCGTATGTCATTGCGAGCTTCGAAAAGGAGCGTCTGAGTAAAATTCTCCAGTGAACGTATTGTGGAAAGATCAGCGCCGCAGTTTTCACAGCGTTCAGCGTCCGGATTGTCTATGACTGCGGAGCAAACCGGACAAATAAGTTTATTAGAATTTGTTTTTCTGGTTTCTTCTTCCATTACATCATTCTAAACCAAATTTGGCACTTCAATAAACTGTGTGGTTTATTTGGTCCCCGCAAAAAAGGGGCATTCCCCAATCATGGGGTACGTCCACAAAAGGCTTCAAACTTGATGAGCTCAATAAGACTCATTCATAATTCCAGTGTTTATCGTATTTGTAAATGTTGTTGGGACATTCCCCTTTTTTGCCCAACACAAACTTGTCACCATTATTATACCCACCCAATTTATTGAAGAGCACCAAATTTAAAAGCGAAAGTATATCAAAAAAGATACGTTCAAAGAAATCAGGAATCATCCTGAGGAATATTTTCTGATGGGATATTTTCTGATGGCATCTCTTCCAAATCCTCCAGGGATTGTTTTATTTCATTAGACGGCCTTGAGAGAAATTGAATCATATGTTGCAGAAACTGGTTGTTTTCATCGCGTTCGAGCGCGTCAAGAATGACATGCCTCGCATCGTCGTAACGCTCAAGATGTATCAACGAAACGGCATACATGTGATACCAGACACTATCCGTGTTTCCGCTGTTGATAAGTTTTTCAAGGACATCGCATGCGCCGATGTAGTTTTTCTCATTAAGATGGAGCCTTGCGAGAATCCCCGCGGTTGGAAACTGTCCTGTCTCAGGAGCAAAGGCAGGATCAAGAAGAAACGAACGTGTGAACATCTCAAGCGCAAGGTTGTGTCTTTCCGTATTCTGGTAAAACACACCGTAGTTGTAATATGCCGCGACATACTTACTGAGAATTTCTTTTTCATAAGGGTCAAGATTATCCGTTGTGAAATCAAGTTTTGCAGCGTAAAACATATTGAACAACGCGGAATTCAGGCATGGCATGGTATGTAAATCGCTCTTTTTCCCGTATGCGAAAATCACGCCATCAGGCATAATTTCCAAATCATATGTTACGGGTTTAAAAACAGGTAAGAAAGAGAAATAGATCTTTCTGTAAGGATTGGCAACCATGAGCTTTTCGACAAACATGTTTGGCTGTATTCGGTCGCCTGCGACAAAAGTATCAGGCACGCTGAGATCGGGATATTCCCTTTTCATGGAATCCCACCACCACGAATTGGTTTTAGTCAGCGCATCACTTTCCAGAACAACAACATCCCTGCGGACATTCGCAACCTGCTGCAGATACCAGAAAAGGAATTGTTCGTCACCATCAGTAATAAGTATTGAGCTTTCCGGGATACTGCAGAGTACATCGAAAGCGTAACGTGAGCCGAGATTATGGTCGCGCATCGTGAATCTGCCGCCGTGTGAATTGTAAAATCCCAGAGCCATTACAAGCAAAACGGCAAAAATTAGAACAGCGAAAAGAAAACGCGTACCGGTTTGTTTGATAATTCGAGGCACATCCTCAAGCATCCAGCTAAACATATATCCGATAAAAATCGCGAACACAAGATGCGCGGGGATGTAGTAAACTTCCAGATAGAATAATTCAGGCTGAGATATTTTTCTGAAATAGAAAAAATAGGGAACGGTTATGAATAAATAGCACAGTCCGAGCATTAGCCCAAACCGTTTGCCCTTTATCAGAGCAATTAAAAGCCCGATGTAGCCGAAGATCAGGAACCATTTACCATACGCATTATTGAGCCATCCGTTGTATGCCTTTGCCAGTCCGCCCATTCTCAGGGATTCATCGCTGAATTTGATTGATTCTTTTATTCCCCTGTATTCCGAACGTGTTGCCACTTTGAAAAAATTGCCGATATTTTCCGGATTGCCCCAGTCCAGGAACGGATCTTTCGCGGACGCTGATGGCAAATATAAATTAGGAAGCAATCCGACCACAAAGAAAAACAACATTCCCCAGATTATGCCTTTGGTAAGTTTGATCTTTTTCGCGGAAAGTGCGAGAAAGAGAAACACGGCGACGGGAAGCAGCATCGCGAGTACGGATGTATGATGCGAAAGCCCCAAACCGAACAACAGCGCGACAAGGAGCAATCGCCATGATGTCGGTTTTTCATTGATTAAAACCAGCACATAGATAATCAGAGCTGTAATCAGCGCGTGAAGCGTATAAACCTCTCCAATCAGGCATTGTGAAAGGAAAGTCGTGCCGGTTGCGAATAAAAACGCGCCCAGAAACGCGGCAAAAGGATTTTTCATCGCTCGCGCGATGATAAAATAAACAACAAGCACTGTGATAACGCCAATCCAGAGGGACATCATGTTCATTCGAAACGCGACATCGAAAATACCATCCGGGTATGCTGTCGATGGCGAAGCGAATGGAAGGTGGGAGAAGATCCGTCCAAGCATTGTAAACAAGGGGTATCCGGGTGAATGTGCAATCCCGGATGTGTATGCCGCCGTTGCCAATTCGCCTGCATCGCCGACGGGAAGTACGGGGCACACTCTCACACCATAAATTATCCGTGTTGTAATTGCGAGAATAACAACAAGAATCGCGGATATTGGAATCAGTTTAACGTGTTTTGAATCACGATTACTGTCCGTCCCGCGGGAGTCTGATATGTTGAAATAACCACGAGCTGCCATTTTTCAGATGGAAATAATCCGGTCAATCAGAATGAATGCCATTATATAGGGGGTTGCCTAAAAAGGCAAAAGGGGAAATGTGAAAAAAAGAACAGCAGAGGGCTAAAACCCTCTGCTATTTTAATTATATTTCATGCCGTCAAGGACGGTTCCAAAATCTACTTCAAACCGTCAAGAACGGTTCTGAATCGTTTGATAACATCATCGCAAGCCTCTTTGGGGATTGTCAAAGGCGGCTCAATGCGGATAACCTTCGGATTGTTCAGTGTATGCGCTGTGAGTACATGATGGTTGAAAAGCTCCTGCGCTGCGGTTACAGACTTGTCTTTCTCCTTGAATTCGACGCCAATCATCAGACCGATTCCGCGAACGGCCACAATCAATTCAGGATAATCCGCCATGACTTTCTCGAATTCAGACTTGAAATAAGCGCCAGTATCGGCAGCCCTTTCGGCTATATTCTCGGTTACAAGCACCTCGATTGCCGCTATGCCAGCCGCGCATGAAAGCGGATTGCCTCCGAGTGTATTCGAATGAATAAACGGATTAGGCTCAAGGAATTTCCAGACTTCAGGTGTTGCGGTGCAGCATCCGACCGGCATTACGCCTCCACCAAGCGCTTTTGCGAGTCCCATGATATCAGGAGCGACATTCCAGTTTTCGCAAGCGAAATTCTTTCCGGTTCGTCCCATTCCGCTCTGAACCTCATCAAAGACAAGAAGCAGTTTTTTATCATCGCAGAGCTGGCGGACTTTCGGAAGGTAATCGTCATCAGGAACAACGATTCCACCCTCGCCCTGAACAGGTTCCATCATGATTGAGCCGATTTCATCAGTGACTGCATTCGCGAGAGCGTCGATATCGTTAAACGGAACAGGTATAAATCCCTCAAGCAATGGTTCAAACGGTTTGCGATAGACATCACGGAACGTCGCTGAAAGCGCACCCAATGTCTTGCCGTGGTATCCCATTTCCATGACAATCATTCCGTGCTTTCCAGATGCCAGCATTGCGAATTTTATCGCCGCCTCGCTCGCCTCAGCGCCGGAATTGCAGAAAAACGTATATTGAAGGTCTCCCGGTGTAATCTGTGAAAGGAGTTTCGCGAATCGACCCATGTGCGGATTAAGCAGCTCCTGTGAGGAAATGCCCATGCGGTCTAGTTGGCTCTTCACAGCATTTACGATTGTCGGATGAAGATGCCCAAAATTGAAAACGCCATAACCGCCAAGGCAGTCGATGTATTCATTTCCGGCAAGGTCAATCAGAAGGTAATCACGGCCAGTCCACTCGATTGATCTGGCATCGCCGCTTTTGCGCCATTTAACCAGCGCCGGATTTACATAGTGATTCAGGTTGTCCATTGTTTCACTGATAAAAGCATCACGCTCTTCATCAGTAATAACCGCCGGTATGTTGTATTTCTTTTCTTCGTTCATCATTGATGTCATTATGAAAACACCTCCGTGATTTCGGTATTATATTATTGAATAAGTAATAAATTACAGAAATAGAATACAGATGGAAGGTTTCATTCAGTCCAGCCGGTCCATGCGAGTGCGTTGAGTATTTTCTGAAGAAGTTTTTCCATTACGGTTAATGATAATACTTCATAGTCAGTCGTTTTTGCAACCCCTGAGATAATATGGGAAATATAAAATGCAAGTAAAAGAGATTTCTGAAAAAAGGAATAAATGGTAGCCCTGTTTCTCATGATACTGTCTCAGAACCTGGCTTTTTCTGTCATCCTGAGCGAAGCGAAGGATCTATTTTAAATAGTGTAGATTAATTTCATCATGTTTAATCATCAACACAGTAGCAAATAGATTCTTCGCTGCGCTCAGAATGACAAACCTTTTTGCTTATAATTGAGTTCTGAGAAAATTTCCTCATTAACCGGGGTAATGCGTGGATATTACCGTGTTTCCCCGGCTAATGAGGAGGCTGTCTCAAAACCTGCGAAAACCGTCATTCCGACATTCGCGAAGCGGATGGTCGGTTCTTTAGTCTGTCCTCAGAAATCCCTTTCTTCTTTTCGTTTATCAGCAATCGTGAGTTTCACCGATTTTTAAAGGGATTCCGACCATCCAACTCGCTATGTTCGTTGGATGTCGGAATGACGAGTTTCCTGCTGTTTGGAGGTTCTGAGACATCTTCCAAGGTTCGCCCCTACATTAGCGCTTTTTCAACAGCCACAGGATGCTCGCACTTGCACGATAGTCTGAATAAAGAAAAAATGGATTCCCGTTTTCACGGGAATGACGGAATCTTGTTTCACGGGAATGACGAAATCTTGTTTCGAGGAGATGAAAAAGCAGAGGGTTAAAACCATCTGCTATTTATATCAATAATTATCGATTAACGGCCTGGAACTTCATCCAGTGGAATCGACATGGGCTGTTTCATACCGGGGGGGCCGTAGTTGCGCTCGATTTCATTCTCCAGAGCTCGCTTGTGATTACTGCTCAACCAGGCATCCAGGAGTTTTTTCATTTCAATGCCGACAGGATCATCCTCGGAATAGAGATCGTAAATCTCCTCAGGGTCATTAATGACATGATACAGCCTGTAATCATGATTATGAATCCTGATAAGTTCGTAGTTGCCCTTGATAACGGAATACTTGTTCGGATCATCCCAGTAGCAGAAGGCTGGATATTCATCTTTCAGATTGGGGCTTGATGAAAATCCCATCAGGTTCATGCCTGAAATCTGTCTGTTTGGCTTGACTCCCATATAGCCAAGGATAGTCGGCATGATATCAATTCCCTCAACGACATCCTTTATTCTCGCCGCGCCGCCGTTTGGAATATGGACAATCAACGGAATACTGCTCAGGCAGTGATTGACATGCTGTCCATAATTGAAATAATAACCATGTTCACCCAGCGACTGGCCATGCAGCCCGGAAATAATAACCATGGTGTCATCATTGATATCCAGACGATACAACGTATCCAGAAGTTTTCCGATGTAATAATCGGTTTCGGCAATTTCAGCATCATAACGTCGAATCATCTCGCCAACAGACGGCGTGTCGCCTGAAATCCCATGATACGCGGGTATCTGGTTTATTGGGTAGTCATCCGAATCCGAGACAGGAAGTACCTTTGGATTGCCATATTCCTTCAATTGATGAAGCTGATTTCCAAACCGCGGGTCGGCATCATAAGGCCCTTTCGGATCAGGAAACTGAACAAGCATGAAGAAAGGCCGCCGGAAATTCCTGCTCAGCCATGATTCAGCTGCGTCAAACGTTTCGCCTGAATCACGCACTCTGAACGAACTGTCCTCCAGAGTTACCATGTGGTCATCGAAATAATCAAACCCTTCTGCAAATCCATAGGCGCCTTTCAAGACATGATTCGATACAACAGCGCAGGTTGTGTGCCCGGAATCACGAATCGCCGCGACCAAAGTTGGTTCCGGATTGCAGATAAGGTCGCGGAAACCCACGCTTGCATTTTTCCTGTTGGATGCCGGATAACAGACCGGATACTCGGAGGTCAGCATCGTGGCCATCGAGCGGTATGGTTCAGTTGACTGTGCATAGCATCTTTCAAATAGAAGCGACTGCCCCGAGAATGAATCAATACTCGGAGTTGTGGAGTTGTCATAACCGTAGGCGCCGATATGGTCAGGGCGAATTCCGCTGAGGTTTATCAATAAAACGTTGCCGTTTTTATTCACCAGATTCTGAGCAATGCCAATGCCGCCAGGGTTGAAGGATAAAGTGTCCCGAGGCTTCACCTGTAACACCATGAATCCGACAACGGTAAGAACGACCAGAATAACTATCGTGAGAAAATACCGCATTTTGACTGTTTATTTTGGCGCCAATCAGTGAGAAATCAATCGACGCCAAAAAATTCCCCTCAATTAAAATTTTAACTGGTAAGAGCGTTTCTGTCAAACTCAGGAGGCGGTTTGGTGATGTGAGTGAAATGAATTTGACATCAAACAATATGCTGTCATAAGTAATGTCATTCCCGCGAAAGCGGCTGTTGAAAAAGGGCTGAATGTAGGGGGTAGGTCTCTGTGCCTACCCTAAATATTGGCATAAATACAGGGCAACCACGGAGAGTTGCCCCTACGGCCTGGGACAAAACGGGGTTTTTCAACAGCCCCGAACACGGGAATGACGGAATATCATTCTTAGTCTGACTTAGGAACAATTAAATGGTGTCAGTCGCCAATTATAACGACTTTCCCGAAAGGCTCTTAAACCCTCTGCTATTTTCCAATCGAGTACTTCGACAAGCTCAGTACCCGATTAACAGATTGTACCAATCAATAAATCGGGCGGGTGAGATTTGAACTCACGACCCCAAGTCCCCCAGACTTGTACGCTAACCGGACTGCGCTACCGCCCGAAATCAATTAGTTTTCAACAATCAATTTTACAGCCTTAATAGAATCATGTCAATTATTCCAAACCTGCTAACCTACTAACTTACTAACATACTAACCTGCTAACCTGCTAACATACTAACCTGCTAACCTGCTAACCTGCTAACCTGCTAACCTGCTAACTTGCTAACTTGCTAACCTGCTAACTTGCTAACCTGCTAACTTGCTAACCGTTTCCACCATACTCCCACACGCCAAACCAGTCGTTCATTTCACCATCATCGTTTCCCCATGATAATCCCATCGTTATTTCAATGTCCCATTTCATTCCACTTGCGCCGTACGCGCTGAAAACCTTGTTATATCGCTCAATACTTGTCCTGTAATATTTCTCGCATTTATCAGCGTATTTCTCTATCTGGCAAACCTCCCATGAAATCGCGCTTTCATCGAATGAATATATTGTGTACGCGCACGGATAACTCACCAATGCCGGATTTATCGCTAACATTGATACCGGATTAACATCAGGATACAGCACTTTTTTATTCAGATGATAATCTCCCATCAGAACAAGCGGAACTTTGTATTGCTCTATCAGCGAAAAAAATTCCTCAGACCTGTCCGATGCCTTGTTCACCCACCACGGATAATGCATCACGATATTTTCAGGCAATGTCGGATTGTTTCTCTCGGATTTTTTTGTACGTGGAATCCATTCAACATCCTCAATCGGAGTATTCACACTCCGAAAAACAGGAGTAATCACCGGGCAGTGCTGGAAGATAATCACAGGCTTGTTTGAGTTGCGCTTTAAATCATTCTCAAGCCATTCTATCTGCTCGGATTCAAACGAGCCGCGGTCGCCATTGAAATGAAGCACGTTGTCCATTCCAATTATATGAACAACATCGGAATCGCCATTTGTAAAATCGAGCGAGAAATCATATTTCCGTACACCCGGATACGCTGAATCCTCAAACATGACATTCTCATTCAGGTTCTCGTACGTTACAGGAAAATAGCGGCTTATTGTTGGAGGCGAATAATCGGGTTTGTAGTCCCAGTCACCGGGTATCATAAAAAACGGCGTGTCGAGTTCGTGAAGGATTTCAGACAGAAGTTTGTAATCAGCCATCGAACTGGAATTTATGTTATCACCGCAAAACAGTACAAAATCGATATCGTTGGATGGTTCAGTATCCTGATTAAGAGCGTTTATTTCACCAATCGCGATTTGTAATAGATCCGCGCTTTGGTTAAGCAGCTTGAAATAGTCGGGCTTGTCTTTTGCGTTATGGTCGATATGCGGATCAGCTATCAGAGCGAACCTGAAATTGAAATCAGTTTTCGCATCAGCATTATTGAGCGGAGCAAAAACCAGAAAAAATAAAAGCGCTGTCAGAAGTCGTTTCATTACAGCCATCAGGATAGATTCAATTTGATTAATACACAAGAACACTAATGTTCAATTTAAACAGGATGTTGTTGTGGTGCGGGTATCCCGGGGCTGTTGAAAAAGGTTTAATAGGCCAGAAAATCATAAGAAAACCATCAAGTATATTCAATGTCATTCCGGGCTTGACCCGGAATCCATCTTCAAGCCTGGAAAACGTGGATTC
>JAGGVT010000124.1 GCA_021157815.1 bacterium
AGGTTAGTAAGTTAGCAGGTTCACTACTGTCCGGTTAAATATGAAGAAAAATAGAAAAAACTAAAGAATACTCCACGATGGTAGTAGAAAGGGGACTGTCCAAAAAAAGTGAATAAGTGTAGTATAAATGAGGGTTTGCAGCATAGTATATTGATAACATCTGATTTGAAGCCTGTTGTGGACTGTCCCCTTTTTACGGATAGAACCATTCGATATTCACTTACAATTCATGTCTGATAGATACCTGTAAGCCGATATAATCTCTATTAATCAGCAATACGGTTGTTGGTCTCTAACTTAACCGGACACTAATGTAGCAGGTTAGCAGGTTAGCAAGTTAGCAGGTTAGCAAGTTAGCAAGTTAGCAGGTTAGCAGGTTAAAACTGGGAAGGGATTTGATAATATTAATAAGTGGCGTTAGAATTGCCGTGATTTTTTAAACGAGAAAACATAAGAGGTGTAAAAATGTATCTAACAGGATGCGCATATATTGACGGCATTATCGTGCGAGAGGTTCTGGACAGCCGGGGTAACCCGACGGTTGAGGTTGAGGTTCTTAGCGATACCGGTGCGATTGGCAGGGCAATTGTTCCATCGGGAGCGTCAACGGGAAGCCATGAAGCGCTTGAGCTTCGAGATGGCGGCAAGCGATATGGTGGCAAGGGTGTTATCAAAGCCATTAATAACATTCTGAAAAAAATCGCGCCGGAGATTATCGGGCTTGAGGTTACAGAACAGCGCCTGATTGACGGCATAATGTGCGAGTTGGACGGCACTGATAACAAGACCAAACTCGGCGCAAACGCGATTCTGGGAGTTTCAATGGCGGTCGCGCGCTGCGCTGCCGAATGCCTTGGAATCCCGCTGTACCGTTACCTTGGCGGACCAAACTGCAGCATATTGCCGGTTCCACAGATGAACATACTCAACGGCGGAGGGCATGCGGATAATAATGTCGATATCCAGGAATTCATGATTCTTCCAGTCGGCGCGAAAAGTTTCAGGGAAGCTGTCCGTATGAACGCCGAGATTTATCACGAGCTGAAGAAAGTGCTGAAAGCCAAAAAACTCTCAACCGGAGTTGGCGATGAGGGCGGATTCGCTCCCAATCTTAAATCAAACGAGGAAGCTCTCGATTTTATTATAAAAGCAATTAAGGACGCCGGCTACAAGCCCGGCAAGGATATTCTTCTTGCAATTGATTGCGCGGCGAACGATTTCTGGGTGAAGAGTAAAAAGAAATATTACTTCGCATCCACGAAAGAATATTTCACGGCAAAAGAGCTGATAAAAAGATACGCCAAATGGGTTAAAAAGTATCCGATTGTATCCATAGAAGATCCGCTTCATGAGGATGACTGGGAAAACTGGGCGCTTATGATGGATGAGCTTGGCGATAAGATTCAGATTGTCGGCGATGATATTTATGTGACAAATCCCGATCGACTGGCAAAGGGAATTGAAATGGGATGCTCCAATTCGATTCTTATAAAACTTAACCAGATTGGCTCGGTTTCTGAAACTCTTGATGTTATCGAGGCTGCTCATCGCGCGGGAATGACCTGCGTTATATCGCATCGAAGCGGTGAAACCGAGGACACGACAATCGCCGACCTTGTTGTCGCTGTAAACGCAGGGCAGATTAAATCCGGAGCGCCGTGCAGAAGCGAACGAGTGGCAAAATACAACCAGCTTATGAGAATTGAAGAGGAACTTGACGAGGTTGGCGAATACGCCGGCAAAGAGGTTTTCTCGCTGTTTGTAAAGTAAATATGCCTGATATAAAGAACAGCAGAGGGTTTAAGAGCCTGCCGGAAAAGGCGCTGCATTTTATTGGTAAAAGAAAAAGTTAAAATTGGTCACTGAAATCATTATTCGTCATTTAACCCGTCATTCTCGCGAAAGAGCCTGTCGGGAAAGGTTGTTTTTATATCTTATCCCCCCCTTTAATCCCCCCGCGAGCGGGGGGAAATATTTTTGCATTTGCAAACGATTTACCCGGTCTACACACTTGCGAAGGGAAAAGACAACATTCTCCCTCCCCGCTCGCGGGGAGGGCTGGGGTCGGGGGCATTTTGTTTGCGATGCCTTTCCCGACAGACGCTTTCGCGGGAATGACAAGATTTTCGACCTGATGGGGTACTTCCCCCACTAAGTTATAACCAATTAGTAATGACTGACTTCATGATTGCTGATATTGCAGAATCAATCCAATTCCTCGACCGACATCGGATTAGGATGGTATTTGTATTTTTTCTTCTGGTTTTTCATTCAAATAAGTATTCGAATCAAAAATACTACCGGTCTATCACTCAATATTCACTCTTTTGACTCGATGCGCTTCCTTGCGTTTGGCTTTTTTTTCAAGTTTTTCAATGTTCCAGTCAATCACTTCACGGAAGCCGAGAAGAATTTCTTTGTGCGCATTGGAAAAATGCCCCATGAACTCCGGTAGTTCGGAATGAGACTTTTCCTCGAACATCTCAAAAAACTTTCCAACCGGGCAAATATAGCATGGAGATTCTGTTTTCTTCGTTGCTTTTTTTGTGGTTTTCTCTTTCGTTTTTGCCATGATATCGTACCTCAATACTTAATTATACAATTTTTTTATTCATCGTTCGCTTTTTCCGCGGATTTCTTTTTGTATCTTGTGGATTCCATTTCACCATCAAATGAAGCAACAAGCCTGTCATCATCCCATTTAGCCGATTTGAAATGCCGTTTCTGGAACGACCTTGGCAGATATATGTTCCTCTTGAAATTGCCAATCCGAATTATCAATTCCTCCTGCGATTGATACAGTTCAACACCTTCCTTTTCAGCAAACGGCAGCCTTATGCTTAAATGCATATCGTCATCACTTCCGAACATCTGCAACGGTCTTTCCGAATAGAATATTTTCTCCGGATTATCATCACCGTACAGCAGCTCACTCAACTTGAGCAGGAAATCAATCCCGCAGATTTCCTCCTGCAGAAGCGGTATTTTTACAATGGGAATAGGATGGAAAAATTTCTCAATCTCACCTATGTAATGCTTGTGAATATCATGCCATTTCGCAAAATATTTATCCTTGATTTCCTTTGGGAAAACCTTATTGACAATCACCTGATCAACCACAAGGCCATACATGCAAAAATATGTATATGATCGTTTTGTCTCTCTCAATACCATTTTTTCAGGATTTGTAATGATCCTGACCGTTGTTTTCTCCGGGTCAACAAGAATATCCTTGACACCATCGATTCTTTCATAGAATTCCCTGAAATTATTAAAAACCTCATCGGGTGGAAGAGGTATGTTGGCCACACGATGAGCAATTGGCCGAACCACACTTGCAACGGAACGATGTATATTAAAAATCCGATTCATATACCATTCCAGAGCATCCGGCATACCCAGGAAACGCAGCGTCTCGCCAGTCGGAGCGCAATCAATAATGAGAATGTCATATTCCCCCTCCTTGTCAAACTGGTTGACATAAAGCAGCGCGGTGAGTTCCTCCATGCCTGGAATTATTGCCAGTTCCTCTGCGACAACCTCATCAAGCCCCTGTGTGGCAAATAAAAGAGCGATGTAATCGCTTATCTCGTGCCAGTAACGATCGATTTCGTATGAGATATTCACCTGCAGGATATCGAGATTTTTCTCGATATTCACAACCAATCCCTGCGACAGGTCAAACAGATTGGGATCAAGACTGAACGAGTCAGCGAGTGAATGTGCCGAATCAGTGGAAATAGCGATTGTTTTAAACCCGCGACGCGCAAGTGTCAACGCCGTGGCTGCAGACATCGATGTTTTCCCTGTACCACCTTTTCCTGTGAATAGAATTACTCTCATTGAAAATTCACCTTTTATTAAATTCGATGCGCTTATTCCGGTTTCTTATCATTATCATTGTATCATTTCATCTTGTATGTTGTTCAAAAAGCAATGATTAGATATAATAACCAAACTAATATCTGTACTTGCTTACTCATGCAGCAGCACTTTTGAGGTGTGAAAATGAAATTCACAACAATTTCCCTGGCAATTGCGTTATCAATTATTTTACTTGCCTTTGCCGGATGCGGCTCAACATCTGAAAATCCAACCGCGCCGCAGATTCAGGACACAACATCATCCGCACATCAGTCCTGGGGCGCGTATGACATGATTATCGATTTGGAAAACGAATCGATTGAAATCGTGCCTAATCGCGAGATGATGTATCACTTCAACATTAACGGTTATCTTGGGCTTTGCGACGGCGGATGTTTCAAGTTCTGGATTACGGATATCAACGGCACTGTTTTGACCATTGATATGCAAATGGATAATCCGGTCGCGCTGGATGGCTATGATGTCCGAATCATATTCACTCACCTTAACGGCAAAACCGTTTTAAACCCGGACAGTTATACGAATCTCTGGGATCCGCCATCAACGCCGGAAAACGCAAATCCGTTTATCGCGTTCATGAAAAGCGATCCTCTACGGCATTTCAATGCCAGCCCGTCATCCGATAAGCAAGTTCTGATTCTTGATTTTCCCCCCGGAGCAAGCGCCGCGACAACGTGGATAATCGACGCGTCGCACCCATCGAACTGCCTTGATGTTTACGAAATCAACAGCATGGAATTCACAGGCGACCTGACACCGACAGGCGGCAGTGGCATCATTTCATGCAAGGTTCTGGATCATCAGGACGACATCGAATATGTCGCGGCTGATACTTCCGTGTTAACCGGTGGAATAACAATGCTGGATTATGCCGGCTCTGAAATGTGGGAAGCGGAGATAACCAATTCCGAAGGCGCTCCCGAGGGTGAATACACCATTCTAATCGCGGCGATGAGTCCCAACCCGATGCAGATTTCAACTTTCAATTATGTAACAGCGAATGTCAACCAGGGCTCAACAGACCCATGCGGCGGCTCGGTAAACATGATAGTTTGCGGCGATGGCAACTGGGTTGTCGATAACACAATCGACGTTGACACGTACGACGGGCTGCAGTTTGTGCAGAACATCCTCGATTATGAGCCGAACGGCGCGGCTGCCAATTATAATACGGTTTATTACTGGGGCGGCCATGGCGGTAGTTTCAGAAACGGGGACACTGACAAACTCAAGGGGATAGCCGAAGATTTGGGATACACTTTCAGAAAGCAGGAACAGGGTGATTTGAATATCGATGATGTCCGAGTGCTTTTCTGGCCCGGACTTGGGCACGGTGATTGGCAAAATCCACCATCTGATGATGAAATCAACGCGATACGAAATCTTCTGTCTGAAGGCGGCAGAATGATAATTAACTGCGAATATGATACATCATCAACTATCAACGTATGGATAAATGAGCAGCTGGAAAGGCTTGGGTCATGCATCCGCAAAAACGATGAAAAAACAACCTTGAATACGGGGTTAGCGCCGGAGGAATGCGCCGCTTTAACCAACGGCGTGAATTCAGTCCTCTTCAGGGCGTGGGGTTATCTATACACGACCGGCGATGCTTTCACGCTGTTTTACAATCCTGCAAACAACGAACCTGTTATGATGATAGAAACAATCCAGTATTAGCTACGTCGGGAGCGCTCCAGAAAATATGTAGCCCGGGAATCCATTTCCCGGAAAAATAGCAAAAATGCAGAATGAGGCTCCCTTGCGGGAACCCCATCCACTGAAATTTATCTTCCAAAAGTATCTTGCTAATTAATCCACAAGCCTCAAAATCGCTGGAGCGCCCGGCAGAAATCCGTCGAAGTACATCTGCCACACCGACGTATCCTGGCTTCCCGCCTGATACTGCGCGTAAAGCGTACTGCCCGGATAGCCATCCGGCATTGTCAAAACGTCCAGTTTCCAAGTGCCGTTGCCGGACAGTTGTCCTGGCCAGCTGTTTCCAAGGTCATCGTAGTAGGAAACAGTTTTCGCGCCGACATCCGTATCGAACTTGTCCACATAGACATCAAATCCCGCAGCTTCCGGCGGAATCTCACCCAGATTAATATCAACCGTACCTGATGTGTTGAAGTTCATTGGCAGGTTTCCAGTCGCTGTGATACTGGTTCCATTGCTGGAATCAAATTCATCTTCCTCTTCACGAGGCGGACCCGCTCGCAGGTTGAACCCGTTCTCCGAGGAACCGTCAATGGTTTTGACATTAATACGGTAATCCCCCGTTCCCCATGCTGCCAGATTGATTTCCCAATCTGAGCCTTTAACCCACTGCATGTCAGTCAATGTGGGGTCGTCACCGGGACCATAGGTCGCCTCTGCAATCATTACATCGTCATCAAGATCAGCAGGCGTATCATCCGGAGCAAAGAGCTGGAACGTGGTTGTAGTGTACCTGCTATCAGGTTGTGGGTGTCCACCGCCCGGAGCAGATCGAATCTCATCGACTCTGCCATCCCCGGCATTTGCAGCGTTGCCGATATTCCACGTCTCAGGGTCGAAAACCTCGACCCACATCTCGTTCGTGCCGTTAATCGCGGCATAGTTACCCGGAACCATAAGCTTGAAGTTATAACCTTCATCGTTGTATTCCGGATTGTCATCGCCATTATTCAGCCACTGTGTACTGAAACAGTCTCCATAGGTGTATGGCGCATAAGGTCCAAACACCGACAGGTTCTGAATTCCGTTAAAGCCGTAGTTACCGCCGCCGTTGATATCCAATGGAAGCGGGCTTACATAGCTTGCTGTCGCATGAACGTTAATTACGCCATCATCGTACCCCAACAATGGCGCGAAGAAGTAATTGATAGGCTTCGATAATTGCACCTGGAACCAGCCGGAATGGCAGCCGTCCGGATTGCGTACACAATTAACCTGTACGCCCTCGACACCATCCTGATACCCATTCTTCTCCGACAAGTCGAGAGCAAAAGCGCCTGCCATGGACTCGTCCGGAAGCTGTTTTGCGCCCGCAAGCGCTGCCGCATCAGCGGTTTTTTGCATTTCTGCAACCTGATGGTTGATAAATCCAACATCAACCACGAGCGAAGTGAATCCAAGCAGGACCATTGTGAGAACACAAGTCCATACTAACGTTGAACCGTCTTCGTCTCTAAATATCTGTGTAAAAAATCTTCTAGCAGTCATAATAATCCCTCCCTGACAGAAGGTTTCGTCTGTAATTTGGCTCCTAACCCTTTTAACAGACGAGTAATAATAACTAAAATATATCCAACCCCTAATCCCGCAAGATAGAGAGTTACTATTTATCTCTTATAGATAAAGAGCTACAACACCCAAATATCGATTCTCAATCATTACTCAATTATGAAAACCGATTCCGAATGCAAATTAACTACACCGATTGCATCCACCAACGCCTTAAGTGGAGTGATAAAGTCAACATCATTGATATCCACCGATATGGAGTAGTAGTAATCCGGTGTTCTGTCCTCGGGATCCGAAACCGGAACTCCATTTTCATCTTGAACTTCGATTGTTATCATATCTTCTGTAACCTCGAACGAGCATGTGTCATACACAATCTGCTTTGCCGCAGCATTGTCCGCGCCAACCACAGCGCGACGAGCAGCCTCGCGAGTCGCATGATCAAGCTGGATCTGCTTGTGAAGAAGCCAGCCGAAGTCGAATACTCCCATGAATAACACGAGAAGAATCGGTGTTATGAGGGCAAATTCAACAATATTCTGCCCTTTCTCATCCTTGAATATGTTTGTGAGTCCTGTACGTATTTTGCTAACGAACATGGAATCGCCTCCTTGTCCTGGATTTGTCGTGGTGTGGGGGGCGGGGGAATTCCTTTTTACCATAATCCGTCAAAAGAAAAATCCCCTTAGGCATTACCGTGAAGGGGTCTGAATTGCTGTGGGTATATATTAATGTCATCCCGGCAACCAGACTATCTGAAATACATCAGATTCACAGCTTTGTGCCCCCGCCTCACGACGGGTTTACCTTTATACAGAATGAAGCCCAAAAAATAAGGCTGACATCTCTGTCAGGAATAATTATACCATATAATATGAATACTCACAACCCCTAACCCCTCTATTCATTAGGGTTAAGGGTGATTAGAGCCTCTTAATTCCGGTGTTGTTAAAACAAACTAAATCAGATGCCATTAATCAGAATATAAACACCGCACTCACTCAGCGCTGAATTTCAACAGATAAGCATCAGAAAAACCATTAGAACGAGTCGGATTGCCATCACCGAAATCAACCTCTTCTTTAAAATAACCTGTAGCATATACATTCCCTGAATTATCAACTGCAACGGAATATCCTCTGTCCTCATTAATTCCTCCCCATGTTCTTACCCACTCGAATAAGGATGGAGCGCCTGATGAAACTATAATCTCAATTCTGTCATACAACGCAAGTGAACCTGAGTTGGCTGATCTCACGACCATGCAGGCAGGATAAACACCATGGCTCGCACCAGCGTTATTGACTAGTTCCAATTCCCATTCTGTCGATGTAACAAGCTCAAAATGCGATTCCGGCTCGTTCGTTATCGCGGGACAATGCAGATAAACCTCACTTACATCATCCTGCCAGTCATAAACGTCAACAGTAACTTGTGTATGAGAACCAACGCTTTCAAATATTTCGCCCTGCGTGAAGTTCTCAATCGAATAAGGTTCCTCGCAGTTTCCGGGATAGGAGGCATCAACCGCAAACTGAACCGGTCGAAATGGAGGCGGATTGTAAACAAGCAGATTTTCAGTGTGATTCGTCTCCCCTGCAAATTTGCGATATCCTACATCCTTCGCATAAGCCTTGAACGGATTTATCTCCTCACCGCCGGGGATATCATACAGTCCAGTCCAGTCCAGTCCAGTCATCAGCATTCTCAAGCATATGACCATCGTCATCAGTGTATATAATCAGGCGAACGTCATATACACCAAACAGATACGGATTCGTGAGAGTCACATCAGCATCAACAACATAATTCGGATAAATCGTATTTATCACAACATGCGGCGTTGGAATTAAATATTTTACCTGATAATGAGTAAGCAGCGAACGGTCCGGCATGACAGAGGCTGTCATCGATTCGGCATCAAAATCCATTGTCCATGCGCCCAGAAGAACTCTATTCGACGCATCGGCAACAATATCAGCAGGCGAATCCGATGGTGCCACAGGCGTTGACGCTCTGGATGAACATCCTGGCATCAGGAGTCCGACAATGGCAAGACAAATCACTATAGAGAAAGTATTTTTCAACATGCCATCAACTCCCCGAAAAATAGAATTAGTGAATTGTTTGTTAGTAATCCCTATATGAATTTTACCATATCTTTCAATAATCCTGGGAAGGGATTGAGAAACAGTTCCATATCGTGTTCGATTTAAATCCGTTTTTACTGTAAATTTCGGTAAAATTCAGCGGTCTGTTTTTGAAGATAAATCGGTGTCAGACACCTTGAGTGTCCTGATGTAGGGTGTCGGACTCCTTCATATTATTCGCACAATTTTACTGCGAGGCATAAACAGGTTGGTAAACAAACCTTACTATATATGGCATTTGAAATTAACTTGGGATACCGGTGTCAGACTCCTTGACAATACCATCATCAAGGTGTCTGACACCGGTAAACGTATTCTAAAATACATAACTTTTTCTTGAATTCCTTGGAATGTCAAGCGGGAGGTATTTTATTTCATCAACTAAAACTTATACATTTAAACAGTCCCCTTTTTTTACTCAATCGAAACTCAACCCACACGATTTATTGAAGACCCACAAGTAATGCAGTGGATCAAAACGAATTATCCTCATTTGGTTGAAGGTATATAGTAATCCTACTTGGGCATCCGCTCCCACAACTTCCTGAACGCCTTGCCTCTATGCGAAACACGGTTTTTCTCGCCAGTGGACATTTCAGCTGCTGACTTGCCTGTTGTTTCATCGTAAAATACCGGGTCGTATCCGAATCCGCTGTCGCCCTGAGGTTTGGCCAGGATTATGCCGTTCCAGTGTTCGTGGATTGTGATTATTTCAGAGGTTTCCCCGGCAAGGGGATGCCGGGTTACATGTTTTTCCCCGGCGAAGGGACGCCGGGTTACATTTTTGGGAATAAATGCCGCGGCGACGCAGACAAATCGTGCGGCGCGATTGCCTTCCTCGACAGGTTCCATCATTTCAAGAAGCGTTTCATAACGGGATTTGTCGGAATCCTCTGGCGCTTTGACGCGAGCTGATTTGATTCCCGGAAAGCCATCCAGAGCGGTAACCTCAAGGCCTGAATCATCCGCGATTGATATTATTCCTGACTTTGCGCCATAGAATCGCGCTTTGATTATCGCGTTGGATTCATAATCGGCGCCTGTTTCATCCGGTGAATCGTAAATGCCGACATCGTCCGGCTGAAGGAATTCGATATCGGATGCTCCCGCGGATTCAAGAATAGCGGTGATTTCCCTCGCTTTTCCCTTGTTGTGTGTGGCTATGAGGATTTTGGTTTTCAATAGTCCGGCTGGAGTGTGAAATAACAGTCTGTGAATTCATTCATAAGCTCGCTTAATTCCTCTTGAAGATTCTTGCATCGCTTGGAATCAAGCAGCTTTCCGTCTTTGTGATAGATATTAAACCGTCCCGGATTAACAGTTACCTGATTAATTGTCTCCTTGTTCAGCGGCAGTTTTTTGGATGGCGGCGGTGTGGGTATGGCAAGCCGTCCGGCAGTGCCCATTGGGAAATAGCCCAGGAATCCGAAATCGGTTTCGAGAAGCGAAATCGCGCCAGTGGGGCAGGCATCGACACAATATCCGCAAAACGAGCAGTCGGTTTCGGTAAGCGGTTTAATTTTCGATGGGTCGAGCTTGCCATCGGGGAAATAATTACCATAAATGTTCAAGCCTTCGGAAATCATACACGCTTGAACGCATCTTGTGCAGGATATGCATAAATTGTAATCACGGAAAAACATTTCCTGTTCGGTGATTTTGGGAAGGTCGCGCGGTATGTATTCAGGCGTACCCTTGGGAACGCCCATGTAATCGGTTAGATGCCTTAATTCGCACTCGTCAAAATGACCGCAGCATCTGTCATATTCGGGCTTGTCGTATTTGCATTGTGTACGGTCGCATTCGAAACGGATATCGCAATCGAGGCAGGCGTGGGGATGGTTCGCAAGAATTTCCCTCAGCGCGTTTTCACGAATTTCAATCAATTGGTCTGAGGATGTTCTTATAACCATGCCGTCATCAGGCATTACCATGCAGCTTAATTGAGGTTCATCGAAGCCGTCGATTTCAACAACGCAAAGCCCACACAAGCCGGATGGTTTTAATTCGGGATGGCTGCAGATTCCGGGTATATAGAATCCGGATTCCCGGGCGGCGTCGATTAGTGGAATGCCTTCAGGAATTGAGATTTCGTAACCATCGATATTAATGTTTATCTTTATCATTGTTGATTGTCTTTATTATTATAAGTTTCCCTGTCCAAAGACAGCACATAATATGAATACAGGAACAAAGCGACAAACGCCGGCCAGAATGTCCGCACGCCCAGAGTCCAGCCAAAGGCGCTCTTTGCGACATAGAACAAACCAACCGCTACGATTACAACGACTATTGGAACAACCGCTCGAATCATCGATTCCATTATAGCAGCTTGGCAAAGTGTGTGTGGCAATTGATGCAGGTATAATATCTAAAGCCCCGAGACATCAGCGCTGCGAGAATACTCAACCCGACAAAAGCGACAGATAATCCATAAACTCGCCAAATGAAATCCCCAGTGCTGACAGGTCATCGAAATTCAATTCAAGATTGTGTATCACCGACAAAACAATCAAACTCATTAAAATCCGATGGTCACTAAAATGATTAATGGGAGCTGATACGGGTTTGGCTTGCCCGTCGAAAGTGAACCCGTCAGGATATTCAGTAATCTCAATTCCCATCCGCCTAAGATTTTCCACAATCGCTTTTAATCTGTCTGATTCCTTGAATCGCAATTCCCCCGCGCCTCGTATTTCAAATCCACCCTTCGCTTTAGTCGCGATAACCGAAAGAAGCGGAAGTTCATCGATAATAAGCGGAATATCCCGTTCGTTGATTTCGACATTTTTCAATTCCGATGATCGCACAACAACATCGCCAACAATTTCCCCCATCTCTTTTCCAGTTGGCATAATTTCAATATCGCCGCCCATCCGTTTCAATATCTCCAGATACTTTATCCTTCGCGGATTTAAAAGCAGGTTATGAAACGTAACTTCCGAATCCTGCTTTAAAAGGGCAATTGCGACGATATACGCCGCGGATGACGGGTCGGATGGAATCGATGTCTCAAATGCGTCCAGTTCAGAAGGCCCATTAATTATATGCCTGCACGAATTCCCTTCGAGTTTCCTATGGTAACCGGTCGAACAGATTTGCTCCAGCGCGATTTCAGTATGGTCGCGCGACAGCATTGGCTCCGTGATAAGTGATTCGCCATCCGCATAAACAGCGGCGTAAATCAGCGATGATTTAACCTGTGATGACGCGACAGGCAGATTGTATTCAAGCGGTTTTAAATCCGCTCTTCCGATTATTTTCACAGGCGCATGGCCATCTGCTGTGATAACCTCGATGCCCATCATTCGCAAAGGTTCAGCGACACGCTCCATCGGCCGGCGCGATAACGATTCATCCCCGACAAGTTCGGATTCAAACTGGCATGATGCCAGAACGCCCATTAAAAGCCGCATCGTGGTTCCAGAATTCACGCAGTCTATTGGATTTGCCGGCGGCGCGAGATCTCCGCCGCCGCCCATAATGCTCAATTCACCGGGCGCTGTTTGCCGAATCGGAACGCCAAGCCGGATCAACGCTTTAACAGTTGCATTGACATCTCTGGATGACGGCAGGTTTGAAATCACGCTGTCGCCCATCGCCAGTGATGCGTGAATCAACGCGCGGTGCGAAATCGATTTATCTCCGGGAAGCAAAACCGAACCGTTAAGCGATTTTATTTCGTTGAGATTGAGCATTTTGTACGGCAAACAAGTCAGCATAATTAGTATAGCAAAGGGTTTAAGAGCGTGTCTGAAAAGCATGTTGATTTTCAAACATACTATTTTTCTGATAGCTCTCGGGTGCCGCCCACACATCACGTCTTTTTGTGATTTGTGGGTGCAATGCATAACTTCGCAACATGTCACCCATAAAGCCGAGACGGCTGTATGGGCGGCACCCAGCGTTTTGAATCAAATTGGGATCTTCCCCGACAGCCTCTTAAAACCCTCTGCTATTTAGTTATCCCTCTCGAATACAAATGACATGCAACTGTATGGTTATTTTCAATCAGAACCGGAACAGGCGGGATTTTATCGCACGGCTCAAATCGTTTAGGGCATCGTGTGTGGAAACGGCAACCCGATGGCGGTGCGGCTGGCGACGGCGGATCGCCCTTCAAAGGAGCGTACTCGGCAGGAGCATCCGGATCAGGGATCGGAATTGACTTCAAGAGAACCTGCGTGTATGGATGGCTTGGATTTGCGAAAAACATTTCTGTCGGCGCGAGTTCAACAATCTGGCCAAGGTACATAACCGCAATCCAGTCTGAAATATGCCTTACAACGCTCAAATCATGCGCGATGAACAGAAAAGTGAGATTCAGTTTTTCCTGAAGCTCCTGCATAAGATTGACAATCTGCGCCTGAATGCTGACATCAAGCGCGCTAACCGGTTCA
The DNA here is from genome assembly GCA_021157815.1 of bacterium. Taxonomy (GTDB): domain Bacteria; phylum JAJVIF01; class JAJVIF01; order JAGGVT01; family JAGGVT01; genus JAGGVT01. The sequence continues at coordinate 13,664 of JAGGVT010000124.1, forward strand.
TCGCAGACAATGAATTTCGGATTAAGCGCCAGCGCGCGCGCTACGCCAATCCGTTGTTTTTGCCCACCGGAGAATTCATGCGGATATCGGGATGCCATCGCCGGGTCAAGACCGACCATCTCCATCAGTTCATTTATCTTTTCATGCCTGCCTGATTTATCGCCCAGTTTAAAAACATCAAGCGGCTCTCCGATTATTTTCCCCGCTGCCATGCGCGGATTCAGCGATGCCTGCGGGTCCTGAAACACAATCTGCATGTCGCGCCGAAGGTCCCGCAACTCATGCGATTTCAGAGAAGTAATATCCCTTCCGTCGAAAATTATTTTTCCTTCTGTTGGTTCAATTAGCCTGAGAATACATCGCCCCAGCGTCGATTTACCGCATCCCGATTCACCGACAAGCCCGAGTGTGCTCGACTGCTGGATACTCAAATCAACGCCGTCAACAGCGCGGACATCGCCGACATGACGCCTTAACAACACTCCGCGATATATCGGGAAATATTTCTTGAGCTGTTTTATTTCGATAAGATTGGTCATGGTTTGAACTCATCAAAAAGCCAGCACGCGACCCGTCTTTGATCTTTATAAAATTTCAATGCCGGACGATTTTCAAAACAGTGTTCCATTTTTACATTACAGCGCTCCTCAAACGGGCATCCGGGATTCAGCTCTGCCAGTCCCGGTGGTGAACCCGGAATAGGGTCAAGCCTTTCGCGTTTTTCATCCGGTTTTGGAAGGCACGCTAGAAGCCCTTTTGTATATGGATGAAGCGGGTCGTGGAAAATTTCCTGAACGGAACCCTCCTCCATTATCTGGCCGCCGTACATCACAATCACGCGGCTGCACGTTGACGCCACCACGCCAAGGTCATGTGTAATCATTATCACGGCGCTTCCGAATTCCTGTTTCATTTCACGAATCAATTCGAGTATCTGCGCCTGGATTGTTACATCAAGCGCGGTTGTCGGTTCATCAGCGATTAACAGTTTTGGCTTGAGCGAAAGCCCCATCGCTATCATCACTCTCTGGCGCATTCCGCCTGACAATTCAAACGGATACTGCCGCATTCGCTCCTCAGCAAGTGGCATTCCGACTTTCTTAAGCATGGCAACCGATTTATCATGCGCTTCCTTCGCGGATATCCTGCCGTGAATTCTGAATGTCTCCATCATCTGGTCACCGATAGTCAGTACCGGATTCAGTGATGTCATGGGGTCCTGGAAAATCATCGCGATTTGATTCCCCCTGATATCGCGCATTTTCGCACCGCTTAGATTCAGAAGGTTTCGCCCCTCGAAAATAATCTCGCCGCCAACTATTTTACCTGGAGGATCCTGAATGATTCGCAAAATTGAAAGCGCGGTTACAGATTTCCCGCTGCCGGATTCACCCACGATTCCCAGCGTTTCGCCGTAGCCAAGATGAAACGTCACATTGTCAACCGCCTTGACTATTCCCTCCTCCGCGGTGAAATACGTTGAGAGATTGCGAACTTCTAAAAGGTGTTCACCTGATGAATCGTGGGTTGTATTGTCGTTCGACTTGTTCACGGTTTTCTATGTTCTTTTTGTTATAGCAGAGGGTTTAAAACCTGTCGTGCAAGGTGTCAATTTGATTCAAAACGCAGGGTGCCACCCATACAGCCCTCTCGGCTTTATGGGTAACCTGCTGCGAGGTTATCATTTCACCCACAAATCACAAAAAGACGTGATGTGTGGGCGGCACCCGAGAGTTATCAGGAAAATGGTATTTTTAAGAATCAACATGCTTTCCCGACAAGCTCTTTAACCCTCATCTTCCTGAAAACCTCCCGCTATTTTCTTTATCCAAACAGACCATCAACGTAAGCTTCAGTGTCAAAAGGAATCAAATCATCGATTTTTTCTCCAACTCCAGCCTCAAGAACCGGCAATCCCAGACGGTCTTTTATTGTCACAACGATACCACCTTTGGCAGTGCCATCGAGTTTTGCCAGAACAATGCCATCGAGTTTAACAGCGTCATTGAAAATCAAAGCTTGCGAAACCGCATTCTGCCCGGTGGTGGCGTCGAGAACAAGAAGCGACAATATCTGATCCTCATCGACTTTTTTCAACGAGGTCCGTTTAATTTTTTCCAGCTCTTTCATCAGATGAGATTTGTTTTGCAACCGACCCGCCGTATCAGCAATAACAACATCATAATTTCGCGCGACCGCTTTTTGAAGGCCATCGAAAATAACCGCAGATGGATCAGAACCCTCTTTCTGCTTGACAATATCAACATCCGCGCGCTGTGCCCATATCTCAAGCTGTTCAATCGCCGCCGCGCGGAATGTGTCCGCGGCAATCATCATCACTTTCAATCCGGCGTCCTTATATCGGCGCGCGAACTTTCCCGCCGTTGTTGTTTTACCCGACCCGTTCACGCCGGTTAGCATAATTACATACGGGCGTTTATCGGGAATCTCAGCGGTATAAACGATATCGCTTTTCAGGATATCCTGTATTCCCGCTTTTAGAAGATTTATTATCTCCTCCGCATCCCTGATTTTATCCCGCTTTACAGTGCGCTTAAGCTGGTCGATTAGTTTTTCGCTTGTCTCAACCCCCATATCGCCGAGAATGAGAATATCCAGAAGCTCATCGAAAAACGCGCCATCAATTTTTTTATGAAGCGTCGTGAGTTCCTTTACCTGATCAACCAAACTCTTTCGCGTGCGAGTCAGCGATGATTTTATTTTTTCGAATATTTTTACTTTTTTAAAAAACGCCATATTTGTTCCTTTCAGGGCACTAATACTAAAGCAAATGGATAGTATGATTCAAGAGCCAGTTAATTTATACTATTTCAACATTCATCGATACATACTATAATTAAATGTGATAAATATCCATCAAACATCGGGTGATTACAATGAGCGAACTAAAATTAATATGGTTTGGCCATGGCACTACCAAAATCGAAACGCCCGGCGGGATAAAGATTCTCATTGACCCGTTTTTGTCAGGCAATCCTGCTTGCCGTCCGGAATCCAGAAACGACCGCGATTTCGACCTTCTCCTTGTAACGCACGGCCACAGTGACCACTTCGGCGACACACTCACAGTACTGAAAGAAAGCGGCGCGTCGGTGGCCTGCATTTACGAAATGGCAAACTACATCATTTCAAAAGGCGCCCATGAAAAAAGAGTGTTTGGATTCAACATCGGAGGCACTATCGAATTTGCTGGACTCGAAATCACAATGACTCCCGCTCTCCATTCGAGTCTCTCATTCTCTGAAGGGACACCGGTCAACATGGGACCGCCGGTTGGATTCATACTGCGCCTTGAGGATGGCAGAAAAATCTATTTCGCCGGAGATACCGATATCTTCAGTGAAATGGAATTCATCGCGGAATTCCACAAACCGTTTCTTGCCGTTCTGCCAATCGATGGCTACTACAACATGAGTCCACGAGCCGCGGCGAGAGCAGTTCAGATTCTAAAATGCGAACATGTGCTGCCTGTCCATCATTCCACTTTCCCCGTTCTTTGGGGCAAGCCAAAAATGCTGCGCGAGGAAATGGACAAACTCGGTTTGGAAAATGTTACTATGCACAGGGTGAGCCCGGGTGATGTAATTACCCTGTAAAAAAATGATATCCTACGGCCATGGGCAATTTTGAAATTCTCGATCATACAGCGGATATCGCGATGCGCATCTCCGGTACGGATGCAGCCGATTTTTTTCACGCCGCGTTTGATGGTTTTTGTGAAATCACCGAAATAAATTCAGCTGTGCTTTCTGATAACGAAATCACTCATAATATTGCGCTTGACGGAGCGGACAACGAGGAACTTCTTGTGCGATTCCTAAACGAATTAATCCGCATGATTCAGGAAAACATGACAGCGCCCGTGAAACTCCTGAACCTTGAGGTTGGCAACAAGACTCTGAAATGTGATGTCATCGCGAAAACCATTGAGAAATTACCCGATGGCTATGCTGAAATAAAAGCCGCGACTTATCACATGCTGAAAATTGAACATTCTGACGATAGACTTATCGCGACTTGTATCCTTGATGTATAACGGAGAAACGCCAGATGTGGCAAGGTGAAATAAAAAGAATCGACGATTACAGATACGAAATCGCCCTTGATAAATCAAAAGGGATGCGTGTCTGCGGTCGATTCTACACCGCGCCGGAGGGACTTGAACAAATCAAGTCGGAAGATGGCCTTCAGCAGATGGCTAATGTTGCGACATTGCCGGGAATCCAGAAATACTCTCTTGCGATGCCTGATATCCACTGGGGTTATGGTTTTCCCATTGGCGGCGTCGCAGCGTTTGATCCCAATGAAGGCGGAATTATCTCCCCCGGCGGCGTCGGGTATGATATCAACTGCGGCGTAAGGCTTATCAGAACCAACATGATGTTCGATGATTTCAAGGACAAAATCGAGGCCATCACGCACCAGATTTATCGCGACATTCCAACCGGACTTGGAACACGAGGCATTATCAAGGTTTCAACATCCGAATTAAAAGATGTCTGCCGGAAAGGCGCTGTGTGGGCGGTTGAGAACGACATGGGAACGCAATCCGATCTCGATTGCACGGAAGACAACGGATTCATCGACGGCGCAGACCCGTCACTTGCATCAAACAGGGCAATCGAACGCGGACGCCCCCAGCTTGGAAGTTTGGGCGCTGGTAATCATTTCATCGAGGTTCAGATTGTCGATGAGATTTTCAACACAAAAGCGGCAAACGCAATGGAACTGAAAAAAGGGCAGCTGGCGATTATGATTCACACCGGCAGCAGAGGATTCGGCTACCAGTGCTGCGATGATTCACTCGCCCAAATGCAGAAAGCTGTTAAAAAATATAAAATTGATCTCCCAGACCGCCAGTTAGCCTGCACGCCGCTTGATTCCAGGGAAGCGGATTATTATTTCGCGCTGATGCGTTCCGCCGCCAATTTCGCATGGTGCAATCGACAAATTATCACGCACGGAATCAGGCAGGGACTTTCCAGATTGCTTGGCAAATCATGGGAGGAACTTGGATTATTTCTCGTATATGATTTAGCCCATAATATTGCTAAAATCGAAAAGCACAAGGTCGATGGCGTAATGAAAACGCTTTGCGTTCATCGCAAGGGCGCGACTCGTGCATTCGCCCCCGGGGACAAGAGAATCCCGTTGAAATACCGCGATGTCGGCCAGCCTGTGATTATCCCCGGATCAATGGGAACAGCTAGCTATGTTCTCGTCGGAACACAAACCGCGATGGACGAAACGTTCGGTTCATGCGCTCATGGCGCAGGTCGGGTTCTTGGGCGGCGTGAAGCTCTTCGACGCCTTGACCATGTGGAACTGCTCAACGAGATGAAAAGAAAACAAATCGTCATACGAGCTCACAGTAAAAAAACACTTCGTGAGGAAGCGCCTCAGGCATATAAAGATGTCGATATGGTAGTTGAGGCATCACACGAAAGCGGTATCGCTGATAAAGTCGCGAGATTAAAACCTCTCGGCGTTGTGAAAGGATAAATTAGATAAACGCAAATGATATCTAAAAAAGAAAACACAAATGATAATCCCGGAACGAAAATTCGTGATGTCGATTATCTGTGGCAGCATCCTGAAATTGTCGTCATCATTCTGATTCTCGCATTTCTTATAGGATTGATACTGTCGCTTCCGTTCAAAGTCCTGAAGGAAAAGGAGACCAAATCCTTCATACTTGGATCACGACAGGATTTGATTAATCAGGTTCTCGCGCTTTCCAAAGAGAAGGATGAGCTAAAGGACGCTCTCATGAAAGAGAGGGAGCAGCTTGGCTCGCTTGAACAATCGCTTGGCAAGAAGGAAAAGGAGGGAAAACTCCTTCTGCAGCGATTCCGCGATGCCAGCCTTCTCGCGGGGGTACGAGCTGTCAGCGGCAAGGGTATCATTCTGCGCCTTGAGGAATCGGACGAAAACATCCCGGCTGGCGAGGAAATTGCGCCATACCTGATTCATCACGAGGACCTTCTGAATATTACAAATGAACTATGGGCTGCCGGAGCTGAGGCGATGGCGATTCGAAGCCATGAAACAATTGAGCGCATCGTTGTATCAACCGCAATCAGATGTGCCGGGCCTGTCGTGAATATCAATAACCAGCCTATGTCGCCGCCATTTGAAATTCTTGCGATTGGTGACCCGAAAGGGCTGCGCCAGGCGCTGGAGGGACCCGGACGAGTCCTGCAGCCGCTGGCGTTTTTCAGAATTTCATATTCGATTAAGGAAAGCGACAGCATCACCCTCCCGCCTTATTCCGGCGCGATAAGCACACAATTCATAACACCTGCCGAGGACAATCCGGATGGAGGTGATGGCCAGTGATTTTCGTTCTAATTCTGGCAATCGTCATTACCGCCATCGGATTCATTCTCGGCACACTGCTCACAATAAATATTCCAACAGTGTATTATTCATTCATCTCCGTGGTGTTGCTGGCGTTAACAGATTCCCTGTTGTTCGGACTACACCAGCTGCGCGAGAAAAAACCCGACGCCTGGAAAATAATATTCAGGCTAATACTGGAACTGTTTTTCGGATGCTTCATCATCTTCTTCGGCGACCAGGGCGGTCTGGATTTATACCTCGTCGCAGCCATCCCGCTGGGTGTCAGTATCATGTTTAACATACATGTCCTTATAATGAATAACAATTCGCGTAAAAAGATATAAATTGGTACCAGATACCAATGGTTCTGCCACTACGACGAAGTAGGCCACGACGCGACAAAAAAATAATGGGTCTTCAATAAATCGTGTGGGTTGAATCTGGATTGAGTAAAAAAAGGGGCCTGTCCCAACCAAGTGAATAAGTGCAGTATAAATGAGGGTTTGCAGTATGGTATATAGATAACGTCAGATTTGAAGCCTCATGTGGACGTACCCCGTTATCGGGGAATGCCCCTTTTTTTACGGGAGGGCAAATAACCCACACAATTTATTGAAGAGCCAAAAAAAACATACACATATAGAATGGTTGCGTTTTCTCAAGCAAATTAATCGTGAGCCCCCCAGTGGAATGGAAATTCATGTGATCGCTGATAACTACAGCACCCACAAACATGCAAAGGTAAAAAAATGGCTGAAAAAAACTCGATTCCGTATGCACTTTACACCAACAAGTTGTTCGTGGATGAATATGGTTGAGAGATTTTTCGCTGATATCACCATGGAATGCATTCGCGACGGAAGTTTCTCAAGTGTTCCGGAATTAATCCGGTCAATCATGGCTTACCTGACAAGAAGGAACGAGGATCCAAAACCGTATAGATGGAGAGCAGATGGTCGGAAAATCCTGGAAAAAATCAACAGGGCACGACAAGTTATGAAAAAACAGGAGGCGTCCGGCTAATTGAAATACAGGACACTAGTTATTTCAGATATGTGCCATCGACAATTTCAGAATCAACAATCACGCCATCCTTTATTCTAACAAAGAAATAATCGGAGTCGGTTGTTATGTCGCCTAGTTCGATTTCACAGGATGATTCAACGCCGGGTTTCTTTTCGCCGTAGATATCAACAAAGCCATCATGGATAATTCTGATTCCATACGCGTTGTTGTTTTTGTCAATCAGCTTTTCGCATTTTATTTCAGGGATGGTTTCAGAATCGTGCGGATATAGAAGCACGATATAATTAACCTCATCGGCATCCGTGCTTTTGTTCAGTCCGATATATGGAATATATCCCCAGCCGGGGTCGCCGGGAGTCCACCTGCCATCATCGCGCACCTTGGTTTTCCTGTCGCCTGTTGTGTCGATGCACAGTCCCTCTTTAAGGTCAACTGAACTGATTTCATCTGAGTCGGCGGGTATTACCAGAAGGCTTTTACCATCTTTTGTGAATGTAACAAGAGATTTATCCACCTTTCCGGGTTTGCCATATACATGAAGGAGCCAGGAATAATCGTGGTTTTGCGAGTCAGAAGATTTTAAATAATCGTTGATTATGAAATATTCACCACGCGGATGATAAATCGTTCGCGTGTGATTGATTCCCTCATAGCCGTCATGGTTGGCTGAAACCAAATCGAAATTCTCGCAACTGTCCCATTTACGCAAAGTTCCCGTTACCGCATCCTGGCTTTTGTTGTCAATCATAACTGTGTTATGCGCGATTGTCTGTTTGTGCCATTCGTTGTGTTCCTTGATATATACACAATAATGCGGCGACGCTCCAGCATCTAGAACCCAGCCGATTCCATCCGCGTACATCACGAAATTCATTTTATCGTAATGCCCGTGCCACGCGCCGTGCTCGCCGTAATCGAATATCAGATATTTAGAATCCAAATCCCAGCTGTCGCGCATGACAGCCCAACCGGTGTCAGGTAGAAGCAGTGATTTAAAATTCGGAGTTTTGGGCTTTATAGTGTCCGACACAAGATGCTCAAGCGGCAGATTTGATGTGTCTATTTTTCCCGCTTCAAGATATTTTCCTTTATCGAACTGGTTTATTATATCCAGCAGGAATAAATAAGTTGCCATTTGCGGACGCTTTGAATCGTTTATCGCAGGTGTTTCCCCAAGCGGAGTTACGATTTTCGCCATCCAGTCAAGAGTCGATTCAAGGCTTTTGCCATCGTATTCCTTAATGAATAAATTTTCGCCTGTTAGATGTTTCACCGCATTTGCGTACTTGCACAAAAACGAAAGCCCGTAGATATGATGTCCCGGACTGCGTTCAATCTGCCCGCCATCATTCAGTATATCTGCATACAGCATCGGCATTCTGCTTTCGACATCATTCGCCCATCGCTCGTGTTCTGGGAATTCAGGGAAATACGCCACCATGCATCCGAAATTGCCCGTCCACATGAACTGGTGATTGCCGACCATCTCGGAATATTTCACACAGTAATCGACGCTGTGCCCTATTTGCCTGATGAATTCAATCAGCCTGATTTTATCATCCCTGGTCATCACGCCTGAATTGGCGAGCATGTCGTAGGCGTAAGTGGAGGAAAACATTTCATAAGATGAATCCCAGATTGAATACCAGTTTTCCGCTGACCTGAACACCTGGTATTTTTCGTAATGGTCAATTAATTTGGATTGCGCCTCCCATGCCTTTTTTGCATATTTTGTTTCCCCCGTTATCGCATACACAAGCGCGCATTTCATTCTGGTTGATCCGAGTGCGCCGTAACCCTCTGCCGCTCTTTTCGCCTGGTCTCGTGAGATACAGTTTCTGTCTTGCTGCATGTCATTTGAAACAAAATCAAGCAGCGGTTTAGTCAGCATTTCGTCCGCATCTTCTTTTATCTTCAACCATTGCTTTAATACATTTGGATTATTGCTAATCTTTTCTCTGAGTTCACCAAGTGATTTATCATCATAAACAAATCGCGGTGTTTGTTTTGCAATAATCTTATTAAGGGTATTAATATCAAGCTGCGGATAGGCTTCATCCAGAACAATACGCCCCTGGCCATCGCGGCGGGCGTAATTGGGAATGCGGAGTTCTCCATCCGCTGTTTCATATCCCATGAACAGGCCTCTTTGGTATTTTGTCTCCCAATCGCAATTGCTTATTAAAGAGTTGATTTCATCTAATATTGGCAGTAATCGTTTTCGTTCAATTTGCCCCTTTGCATATACAATCCCGGAATGTTCTTTTTTAACTTTTAAATACCTCTTATAACACTCCTCTCTTTTTGGATAACTATCATTCCTGTACTCTAATGTTTCAATAAACAACAAGTGATCAAACTGGTATGGCATATAAAACTTGTCGCAAACAGCCGGAAAACTGCTCAGTTCCTTAGATTCAGTTTGTTTCCTTCTAGCAAAAAGAAAGTTCCATGCTGTGCCATTTTCGACAACAGGCGCAGTTAACAGAGAATACGCCGATTGCTCATGCTGCTTTCGCTCCTTGAATACACTCGGCCTTTCTATGCCCGTTTTCAGCGATTCAAACGGAATTGCCATCTCGACATACCAGTGTTTATCATCAACGGATGTTTTGACCTCGTACTCAGGCTCCCAGTCATAATAGATATCGATGAAATCATCCACCAGTTCAACTGAGCCATCGCTTGTTACACCTTTTGAATTGACAATAAAGTGGAAATAGTTTTTGCAGTCACGATTTAGGTCAAGAAACAGTTCAATGCAGTCATCATCGACAACCTGCTGGTCATGTTCTGTTTCGTTGGCAACAAGCTGGCTTGTATCAGGCTCGTTGCATTTGAAAGCGAAATAAACATTTTTATCATCGTAGGTTGCATATACTGTTGTTTGTTCCTCAGCGCGTCTGGCAGTATCCAGTAAAATGAAACTTGTCATGCCGAGTGGTTTTCTCCAGCAGTCCTCATTTAATACGCCATCAATAACTGGAGGCGTTTGGCACTTTAAGGCTAAAGGAGGTCTTTCAATATACCTAACCATGCCTGATACGCCTTGAGAAAGCATGACGACAAATATAATTAACAAGATTGTTATTTGTGAAATCGGTTTTATTTGTTTCATTGTTATTGCTCCTGATGTTTTATACAGCACCCGAGATTGAATTGCATAGATTTTTATGCAACACCATGCTAAAGCATGGTGTTATTTCTTCAAATGATAATCGCAAACTTTCTTCAACGCATCTGCAATATCCCGCGCGTCCTCATCTGCCATGAATTCGTTTGACGGCAGCACCATCATTCTGTCTAAAACATCCTCCGCGACAGGGCACAAGCCTTTTTGGAATGACATTTTCGAATCGCATATTTGAATATCCCGAATTGAATCAAACAGGTAAACAGGTAAACCAAGATACGGATACATAACCGGAATCCCCTCCGCGGTTACCTCCCGTGCGAACATTGCAGCATCGACACCGAGTTTGTCCGAATCAATAGTAAACGCGTAAAACCAGCGTGAATGTTCTATCCCATCCGCCACATACGGAATATTCACGCAATCAATACTCTCCAGAAGTTCATTCAGTTTATTGGTAAACGCGCGCCGGCGTTCAATAATCGATTCCAGTTTTTTCAGCTGCACGCTCGCGACAGCCGCCTGCAGTTCAGTCATGCGGTAGTTCACACCGAACATAATTGAATTACGCACAGGGCCTGTCCGCGGATATCCCTTGTCAGCAAACAGTCTCGCGCGTGTGACAAAATCCTCATTATTTGAAATAACAAAACCGCCATCGCCGCATGTTATATGCTTGAAATCATTCATGCTGAAACATCCGATATCGCCGATTGTGCCTGTGATTTGGCCATCGCATGTCGAGAGATAACTCTGGGCGCAATCCTCGATTACAAAAATGCCACGCTCTTTCGCCAGTTTCAGGATTGGCTCCATCACGCAGGATTGCCCCGCAAGGTGAACGACAATCACCGCTTTCGTGCGATCTGATATTACTTTTTCGATTGTCTCAGCAGTGATATTGAATGTTTGGGAATCGACATCAGCGAAAACAGGAACGGCGTTTTGCGCGATAATCGGAATGACAGACCCCATATCCGTTATCGGGGAGGTTATTACCTCATCACCGCAACCGATATCAAGCGCCGCGAGAGCGCAGTGAATCGCTGCTGTACCGCTTGTGGATGCCGCCGCGGCTTTTACATTGAAATACTCCGCGGCCTCTTTTTCAAACTCACCGGTTCTTCCTCCCATCACACGGCAAAGGTTGCCGGAATCTATAACATCAGCAAGCGCTTTTTTCTCCTCATCGCCAAACCTTGCTTTATGATGTTCCTGTGGAACCAGTGGTTTGTTCCGGATTTTCGCCCCGCCATTAATAGCCAGTTCCGATGTCACTTTCCAGCCTCCTGGCTTCCGGTCGATTCCTTAATGCTCTGCGCCAGGCCTTTTCCGCCCTGCATGATTCCAAATCCGGTGGCAGACAACATTGCAGCCAGCACAACGTTAACCATGGGATTGGAACGTCCCTCAGGGAATAAAAGCATCAGAAGAGACATTGCAGCAAGCCCGATTACAATCATGCCAACGAATGGATAAACGGTCGCGGTCTGATGTGCCGGACCAACCTCCTTGTCAGCATCAACAGGGGTTTTAATCAGCCTGAAGAATTCATCTACCTCAGGTTCCGGTTTATCAAGATCACGATTGTAGATATTGCTGAATAGATAGAACAGATATCCGAAAGCGAGCGCGGCAATGTGCATCGCCCATAGATACGGTGTTGGTGAACCCAGTTCCGGGTCAGGTGCTACAGCGCCGGTCAGAATACCCCATGAAATCAGGGGGTTGCCGTTTACGAATATGAAGAAGAACCACAAGCCAACGGAAATGGCAGCGGACAGTGTAATTGTCGCCAGTTTGTTGCGTGCGAAACGTCCCATCGGAAGTGACAGGAGAAATATTGCCAGTGTTATAGCGGCGATAAAATACATCCTGTCGCCGAAAGTCAGTTTCAAAAATCCAAGCGTTTTAAGCGGGCCTAAAAGCGACAGGTCACTCGACACAATAGCTGCAAGCGACCCCATAACAACCGCGCCGACACCAGCCCATTTGGATACATTACGAACAACAAGCCCGAGAGTGAGAGGGATTGTTACAGCGAAACCAGTCAAAAGCCCGATTGTTATTCCTATTATATCGAGTTTGACTCCCCTGAGCACAATCGCCAGCGCTCCGGCAAGCGCAACAAAGAAGAAAACAATAATCGCGATTCGTCCGGCATTCATCACCTGCCTGTCAGTCGCATCGCGTTTAACCAGTCCCTTGTATAAATCCACGGACACAATCGCAGATGCGGTATTCCAGCATGTATCAGTAGCGGACATGGTCGCGGCAAGCATCGATGCCACAAACATACCCAAAATTCCGGGAGGGAGATACTGAACCGCCATCGCGATAAAAACGCCCTCCTGCGGATTTTTAACGCCTGCGAATCCGGGAATCATTGAGGGGTCAGGCCAGATTACACTTGCAATCAGCGGCACGAGCCCGAAAAGAATGGGGCCTGTGCAGAAAAGCGCTGTTGCGGTTATCCCGCATTTAATAACAGCTTTCTCATCACGTACGCTGTAATACCGCTGCGCGCGGTCGCCCATCGCCGCGCTGAAAACGCCTTGAAGAATGTAGGCGAACAGAAAACCTGGACCATACAACGGCTCGTTTTCAGGTGTTATATCAAATGCCGGTAACTGCCCTAAAATACCGGGATTTTTTATACAGGTTAAACCGACCAGGATAATCACTATTGCCAGAAGCAAAAACGACTGCACCGCGTCTGTAATTGAAACGGCCCACAATCCGCCGGAATATGTGTAAAAAAGAATCAGTACCGCGATTACGATTATCGTTCCCGTCATTGCGGTTCCGGAATCAATCCCAGGGAAAAGAGTAGGCCCAATCATCTTTCCCAGCGATGCCATATGCTGGACTGGCCAGTAAAGAAGCGATACAGCGAATATTATGCTTAACGTTGTGTGAGTAGCGCGGTTGAATCGAGTTTCTATATATTCTATTGGAGAAATGACTCGGCTCCTCCGGCACCGTACCGCAGCCAAAGCGAATCCGATAATGAATCCAATAGGCCAGGTGGCGAAATACATGATTCCGTACCAGCCTGTTCTGTACACCAGACTCGCGCCGCCGCTGAATGTCCAAGCTGAAAACAATCCCATGTAAAGAGATATTCCCGCTACCCACCAGGGGATTTGACGTCCGCCGGCGAAGAAATCCTTTGCGCCCACCATGAATCTCGAAAAGAAAACCGCTATCCCCACCATGATTAACAGATAGACAATAATTGATGCCCAATCGAGCGAGGTGATGCCCATGATTTGCTCCTTGTGCTTGATTAGTATCAGTAAATGCTATAGAAAAGCAAAAACCGTATCCCTCCACCGCACTTAAACGGGAGTGATTATAACATATTTATTTGCATTAACGTTTAGATAATTTGGTATGGAACTGAAGTATCGCAGACTGGAGCGCCGCAGTAGCCTGGGCTATTGAAAAAGCCTATTTACACCGTAACCCGGTTATGCCGTCCCGAATCAAAGCAACAATTATCTATAAGGTAAATCAGGCATGCCGGGGAAGCGGGTAGATATGCGCAACCCCGGAATGCCTACGAACGTTGTAAAATTGATTTATGCTTTTTTATAAAGGCATTCCAGGTTACATTAAAATCTATCCCTTTTTCAACAGCCCCGTAGCCTCTGGCGCTCCAGTCAAAACCTGATTATTGATATTTCAAAATGGCGCTAGAATCGGATTTTTGCCAGATGTTCCCTTAATTCCTCTATTGAATCCGGGTCGATATCGAATACAATCTCAATTTTTTTCACTCCCCATGGCAGCATTTCCTGTGCCTCAGCGCGGCAGTTGGGAGCGTACACGACAATCTCGGCATTTGCGATAAGGTCATCCATTTTCTCCTTGTCACTCAAATGAACATTCAAAACCTTTGTGTTTCCTTTGCCCTTCTGCTTGAGATATGCCATGACCAAACTTGTCGCCGCTCTGAGAGTATCCTCATCACGGGCAAGAATACCGACAACCTTGTATTTATGCAGTTCCTTGAGCACCTTAAGGAATTTTTTATTGATTGTCAGGTCGATATTTAACGGGTCTTTGCCGAATTCTTTCAGGATGTCATGTATGTCTGAAAAGTGAAACGGAGTGGTTACAAATACTGTTCGTTCGCCGAGATACTTAACCAGCTTACTGCCCTCTTTGAGAAGAGTGTCCAGCACTACCGGAAAGAACTCGTAATCAAGTTTTTCTCTTAGCGATGTGCACATGTCCCATGACTGCTCAAGGCTGCATTCAATCACCGCCACTCCCGGCTTCGCATACTCTCGCTTGCTTTTGGGTTTTGACTTGGACTTCGTTTTTGATTTCGAGGTTTTTTTTACCTTCGTCTTTTCAACAGGTTTGGTCTCAAGCCCCTGTTCAGTTATACGTTTAATCGACTCCGTTATATCGTCAGGAGTGTAACCAAGTTTCATCCCGCGAAGGATTTGACGTTGAACCAGACGGTCGAAATCATGTTGTTTAATTTTCTTTTCCATGATTCACTCCTCAATTTCGCGAATTGATAATCCAAATTGCCACGCAATACCCCGGGAAATGGATTCCCGGGCTACTTACAAATTTTCAACGTACTAACCTGCTAACTTGCTAACTTACTAACATGCTAACTTGCTAACCTGCTAACTTACTAACCTGCTAACATGCTAACTTGCTAACATGCTAACTTGCTAACCTGCTAACATGCTAACTTGCTAACTTGCTAACCTGCTAACCTGCTAACTTGCTAACCTGCTAACTTGCTAACCTGCTAACCTGCTAACTTACTAACCTGCTAACCTGCTAACTTACTAACCTGCTAACTTGCTAACCTGCTAACTTACTAACCATTATAATTATATCGCATCATAAGCCTATCCTGAAACGCTTTCAGATGATTTCGAGGTAATCTGACGCCATATTCATGAAATCGTCGATTATTTTGATGAATCCACTCGGAACAGGCGGTGCGGTACAGTCCTGAGGGCAGGGATGATACTCCACCCTGAAATCGGTCGATTTGCCATACACCTCGATTACCTCAATCGGGATTGTCAAATTGCATGTCGTATAAAGCGCATCCATCGAAAAATAACCGTTTGTTATTATCAAATTATAAAACGCAAGCATGTCGTTTTCTGAAACGGCCGCGTTCTCGAATGTTTTATCAACGCTTGTGCCGGTATCCTCATACAGCTCAAACCGAAGCGTGCCGGATTTGTCAACTGCCAACACTTGGCGATACGGCAGCGATGCGTTTTCATCGCGGATTTCATAAATCAGCGCGAAATCGGATGGTATGTTGTTATAGGAATTTACCGTTTTAAATGTCGGAGCGGGGATAACACCATCACCACTCCCGCATGATGCCATTATCAACATCGCAAACATCGCAATAACAAACAAACCGGCAATCATAAAATATCTTTTCATGTTCTATTCCTTTCCTTTCTAACCTGCCAAGTCATTACCCCGGGAAATGGATTCCCGGGCTACAATTTATCATCTCTTTACTAACCTGCTAACTTACTAACCTACTAACTTACTAACTTGCTAACCTGCTAACCTGCTAACTTACTAACTTGCTAACCTGCTAACCTGCTAACCTACTAACTTACTAACCTGCTAACCTGCTAACTTACTAACCTACTAACTTACTAACTTGCTAACCTGCTAACTTACTAACTTGCTAACTTGCTAACTTGCTAACCTGCTAACTTACTAACCTACTAACTTGCTAACTGTCTTTTTTCTTATACGATTTACAGTAGATACAGTACGGATAGCTCATAATGCTTTTTTTGTAAAGATTGCAATATCCAGAACGGTCGGAAAGGCCATCGGGTAAATCGCCATCAAGATACTGGCATCGCGATCTCATTCCCCGTTCCTGAATTGATTTACGGCGTTCTTTCAACATTACACTCGAACCTGAATTGACCCAGGAGATAACAATGTAAGCTACCACGCCGGCTCCGATCAGAACACAGCCGGAATTATAGATAATCATTGTGTAGCTGACAAAGAAATGGATCATGATGAGCAGAAATCCAACGACAATCGCCACGACAGCCGCCGCGCGGATATGCGGCATGAATCCGATTCCGTAATGGCTCTCAGCGGCAAAAACCCGTTTCTGGAGTTCACCCCAATCTTCGGGCGGTTTTTCAATCTCAGCGTTCATAAATAGATATTGTATCACTTAAAGTGGTGTTTTGCAGAAATTGTGAGTGATGTTGCGATTGCTTGCTGGTCATAGCATTTTGATATTGGAACGGAATCAGTATTAACGTGCGGGAGGACGGCATCTACCGTACACAGGTGCTGCTGCATCGCGAAATGCCCTCATTCCGCGCGCGGCAAACGCACCTACCCCTGGATAATCTCCAACCC
>JAGGVT010000061.1 GCA_021157815.1 bacterium
TCAGGTGAAGATATATAGGCTAATATACTATCTACTTCGCTATAAGTGAATGTATGCTCAAGAGATCGAGCAACAGGTGGGTTGTCAAAATTTTGCCTTAAATATGCTTCAAACTCACCAATATCTGAGAAAATAAAATTTCCATAAAAGTTACCATAGGAAATATTAAAAATTTGATGATTAGGGACCGGTGTAAATGTCGAATAGCGCATATATAAACCAGAAAAATTACTGCTACCGTTTCGAATATCACTTAGTATCCCCGCATTTAGCGGATAGTATTCATTATTCTTAAAAACAACTTGACATTTATTAGTTTTTGTATCCTTGGTAACACTTTTTAAACCTGCATTGTTAAGTTTGTTATTACAACCATAAAAAAGGTTTAAGAGAAAAAAAAGACAAACAAATGACGTAACGTTACGTATTGAAATAAATTGTTTCTTGTTCATTGTCTTCTCCTTATTATTAAGTATTGGATTTATCAAAATCAGGGAGCGAACTCCTCAATATCACAATTGTGCCTTCATTATGATAAGACCTTCTATCAGTTGGAATCATTATTCCATATTCAAAGCGTTGTACAAAAAACCTATCCATTAGCTCAGTTAGTGAATGTGTAATTTCGTGTGAGCTGGTCATTAAGATGTAGTCTTCAATGGTATTAGTAGGTAAAGTGTCTAATGTTTGAGCCAAACCTGCATTATCATAATCATATGTACTTCCAACAGAAACAAAATTATAATAGTCATCCGTATTATTTAAGTAGTGGGGGTGAAGTGCCATCCCCGAAGCCCCACCGGGACAATCATATTCCAAATGATCTACACCAAACATAAAAACAGAATCTTTTGGAGGAGGTCGCCAGCCTGTTTGCCCATCGCCGTATAATAACAAGGTAATATAAATATCCGGCAGTGATAATCGATAATCTGTATCTTCAAAATGACGCTGTTTCACTATTTCGATAAAACTGTCATCAAAAACACCAACGATCTTACCAAAATTGCCGTAATTTATATGATGATAACCATTATACTCTATCAATTCCTTATTGTCCTCAGTGATTTCAAATAGTATTTTATCATTTCCATCCTTAACAACACATGGATAATCATCCGTGTATTCCCCATTTCTATCATCCATCCATGCGTAATCAACGTATATCTTACGCCAGACCGTGAATATTTCAGGCGGTTCGGATACCAAGCAATTTTCCAGACCCAGCATGGGAGAATAACCGTTTGACGCCCTGAATTGGAAATTATCGCCGCCGTGTGATTTGGTATCGAAATATAAGCCGAATTTTCCGTGTATATTTGTATCCAATTGTGTCATTTCCCCTTCTTGGCAGTTTTGATTAACGCAATACTTACCAGGTGGCGCGACACAATTCCAGAAACACGGTATATCGGGCGGTTCCGGGCGACGAATGGGATCACACCATGGAACATCATATGTTTCAATGTCTGATGGATCTTCGATATAGTAATTCCAGTTGTCGCCAAGTGTTCGATAATCGCCTTTGTACGGTGCGTGTCTTGACCAGAGTTTGTGCCAGCCTTCTATTGTCAACATTCCATTATGTGACTCTGTGTAAACTCTATCAGATGCGTCTGCAAACTGAATACAACCACTAGATCCAATCTGACCATCTCTCTTGTTTGTTGGGCTTTGATTGTTAGAATTATTGAACAAGGGATCTATATATTCAACCTTTATTGCGATTTCAGGCAGTGGCGGATAAGTTGTAACTTTCATATAAATCAGTTTGCCGTGATTTACATCCATGTCTAGTTGTTCATCTACAATTAATTTATATGTGCATACTTCCTGATCAATTTCATCTTCAAGCTGACGATTCAGGTTGACATATTGCCTGTATTCACTTACTCCTTGAGGTAATCGCTCATCATAAGTTAGAAACACTTTTGTTGGATACGGCAGTTTTTTAGGATCATACACTGGAACATCTGGTGGCATTTTATCCATTTTATGTGAGTTCCAGTTTCCCTTGTGATCATGGACAATGATCTTTAAAAAATCGGCGCAGGCAAACAAGTTGGGATTATTAATCTTGTATCTTTTTACAAACTCATGCGGTTCCGAGACTTGAGGAGGGATATAATCGAATGCAGGAGTCAGATCAAAGATTTCACCATTATTGTATTTAACGAGGAACATACAATTCGGTATGACACAATTATTATCAGTTGCCTTCACAGTCAGGATATAATCCGCATATTTCTCGCAATCAGTGCATGGCGGCGGATGTGCGCATCGCTCCTCAATTGAAAAAAACGTGCCATTATCATCAATTTCGGGAACGGCAGTATCAGAATCCAGTGTAAACTCCTGAGATTCATCTATCAGGCAGTAACCTTGCAACGGATCATCTATTGCAACCATTTCAAATTGCACTCTAATGTCAGCTGCAAAATAATACACTCTGTTTATGCCACCGCACACACCAACATTTGAGGGTGGTGAAGTATATACATATCCCCATCCATTATCTGATGGCTCAGTGTAATAACTTTTTATAAAGCTATAATAAGTATATCGTGTGCCGGTTCTGATTCCCGGATCGCAGGACGGAGGAGGACAATAAGTGTTTACTGTTAAGTAATGCAAGTCCTCACATTCAACAGCTGAATGGGCAATATGATCGGTGAATCCGTAATCTGTTCCTTGTCCGTCATTCTGGCAGGTAATGCAATCAGGCAGGCTGCTTTGCGCTGTCCTGACAACGCTTCCTCCTCTGGTAATGGGTCGTCTGGGAACATCAAAGTCGAATGTATTTGATTCGACACCATCAGTCGGACTAAAGGAGATATTAACAGATTTCGAAATCTCAAACTCTTCTGCAAAAGAAATGGCGTAAACTCTATCTGATAATTTGTTTATCGAATTGACAACTGGTGTCAGACCGGAATCCGCATACTCTATTGTCCATCTGTCCGGTTTCAACAGACGGTCGCCCAATTTAACCGACTTTGAGTACTGTATCAGAACCATCAATTTATTTAGTTGAAAAAACTTTTCAGTTTTATCCGTTGCGAAATCGGCATGGATAACACGCAGGTTGTCATCATTCTCAACTCCAAAATTAATCTGTTTCTGTAGTTGATTTCCTTTTTGCGGCGTGATGCTTATATCAAATGAATGTTGATTTTGTGAATCGAGGTACATATCAGGCATATATGTGGCAAGGCAGTAAGTTGCTTTACGACCCTTATGATCATATACACTATATCTGATTTTATCTGATATGTTCTCAGAATCCATTGAAACAGTTATGTCATCAGGATTGAACACTCCTTTTGGCGTTACGAATCCAAATCGCAAAAGCGGTGGATTTGATTGAGCCAATCCATCCGGCTCACTGAATAGAAGATGAAGCTGTTCCTGTGGCAGTTCCCCATCACCAATGATTGAAGTCAGCTTGTCATCCAGTTCAAAGAAAACATCCTCTGCCATTATAGGCGAAACCTGCGTGTGAAAATATGATTCATTCTGTCGCGTGTTATCGGATGGATCGAGAAATAGTGTATCGTCTGATGAGCTCTCTGGCACATAATCACCGCTGGGAAGAATCGGCATGATTGTATCGCTGCCCTTTGAGCACTGTACGAAAAGCATACTGAATAATAGTGGAATCACGAGAATATAAGGGGGGGTAATACTGGCTTTAATTTATTGAATTTCATTTCATTTCCTCCGAATTTATAAAGTCCAATTTAATTTTACCATTTATTTCTAAATCTGCCAAGAGGCAAATCAGATTTTCATTGAATAACATTAACCGTGAATCCTTTTTCAAAAACGCTACCCGAAAAAATACTCAAGCTTGCGGGGTGGGGGGAGGATGTCGAGGGCGCTGCCGAGTTCGAACATCTTCGCTATGCCCTTTTTCTCCTCTGTTCCCAAATTGTAAAAAATATTCTTGTGGAAGTAATTAGTCAGCATGTCCATTGGCAAATCGCGAGTGCGGGATATTCGCGGGATTATCTCATCCAGCATTTGAAGTCCCTGCGATGTTGACCGACGCAGCACCTCGATTATATCCCTGTCCTTGAAATGCGGCGCCATTACCCAGACAGCGAATACAACAGGCAGCCCGGTGATTTCCTTCCACGCCTCGCCAAGGTCGATATGCTCCATGTCGGTTTGCAGCAGATTGAATGTCTTGTCGCCGATTGAGACGAAAGCGTCAAGCTCATCAAGTGTTTTTTCGTTGGGGTCCCGCACCGGAACTGTTTCCGGCCGGATGCCATAACGCTCATGAAGCACAATCTGTCCGAGGATATTCGATGTCTTGCTTTCCATGTCCAGTCCGAGACGTTTGATCTTCGATAGGTCTCCCTTGTGGAAAATCTGCACTGAAAGCGCGGGGCCATTTGAACAGATGCACATGCCGGAGATTATCCTGTGGCGTTTTTCCTTCATCGGTTCGACAGCGGATAGAAGGGCAACATCAAGACTCGCGGTGTTAATCAGTCTTACCAGCCTTGATGGTGGTGCCTTGGTTATTAAAAAAGTATATTTTGAGTGCAAAATCTTCTTCTCTATTGGGAGAGTAAGAGGCATTGCATTCAGATAAGGCACAGTGCCTATTCGCGCAACAGCTTGCATCAATGCTACTCCTAGTGAGCCTTCACAGATAGTTGAGATATGACGTTCTTTTCCGCGCACGGTTCTTTTCCTTCTCAGGCACGGATTCACCCCATTTTTATATTGCCTGAACAAAATAATTAAAACGCTTAATAAGATTAAACGCAATGTTACCACGTCTGTTTCTTGTTTTCATTAATTAGACACTAAAACCGTTGAAAAAGTTGGCAGGTTAGTAGGTTAGTAAGTTAGCAGGTTAGTAGGTTAGAAGGTTAGTAAGTTAGCAGGTTAGCAGGTTAGTAAGTTAGAAGGTTAGTAAGTTAGCAGGTTAGCAAGTTAGTAAGTTAGTAAGTTAGCAGGTTAGTAAGTTAGCAAGTTAGTAAGTTAGTAGGTTAGTAAGTTAGCAAGTTAGTAAGTTAGTAGGTTAGAAGGTTAGTAAGTTAGTAAGTTAGCAGGTTGGATAAGTCGATGTTTCTTGTCATTCCGGGCTTGCCCCGGAATCCATCTGCAAACCTAAAAGATATGGATTCTGAATCAAGTTCAGAACGACAACCTTTCATCTAGCACATTGTCATTCCGGGCTTGACCCGGAATCCATCTGTCAGGAGCGCCGCACACCTGTACGGCACGTTGCGTGTACAAATATGGCGGCAATGGTCGATAATATTTATGCGATTTGATATCCTTTATATAAAGAACAATGACTGATATACAGGCAAAGATAGGCTACATCCTCGCGAACGAAATGGGCGAGGATACTTTCATCGGCGGACTTCTGGTAACCGACCAGAAAGGATTTCCGATTGAATTTCGATACACAGACCCCGTGACTCCATCCGCTCTGCAGCGAGTCATCTATGGCAACGCGCTTGACAGATATTTGATTGTCGAGGTTATCGCAAGGTCCCTGATTGAAAGTGTTACAGATAAACCCGATCTTTTCATCACAAATTCAAGGCTTATTCTTGAATTGAACGATCTTCTCAGCGCGCCGCTTATTTCCATTCAGGAGGGCAATGAAAGCCCGTTTCCCGAACTCGGGCATGTTTCCAAACTTGAAAACGGCGACATACTCATGCAGATTCATCCAACCGGAAGTCCGGCACATATCACATACGCCGGCGATGAAGCGGGATTTGACAAGATTCAACCGATTATCGAGGGCGCGGGAAGTGAAATGAACCTGCTTGAACCGTTGAAACGCATCAACGAAGCACTCGAACAGATAATGGAAAAGAGTTAGCAGGTTGGAAAGTTAGCAGGTTAGTAAGTTAGTAGGTTAGTAAGTTAGCAGGTTAGTAAGTTAGCAGGTTAGTAAGTTAGCAGGTTAGTAAGTTAGCAGGTTAAAACAGTAGCCCGGTTTCTCATTAACCGGGATGATGATTAGAAACAGTAGCCCGGTTTCTCATTAACCGGGGTAATGGCTTGGAAAAGGTAGATTGATGAAACGTTTATTTAATCAGGCTTTGTGGGTTCTTACGGGAGGGCATCTCCCGAATATCCACATACCTGATTTCCGCACTCGACATGAAAAACTCCATATACTTCATATTCCCAAAACGTCGCCTCCAATTAAAAAATACAGTTTGGAAATCCCAATGCCTGTTAACAAGTTGGAATCGTCAATTGTTGTAAAGCGCATGGCAATAGGCGTGAGAAGGCCAGTCAATACACTTGTCCCCTTTCATTTGACATTAGTGCCTGTAATGGGATTAACGATTCCGGGAATGAAAGCTGCCACAAGGCTAATACGATTAACGCCGCGCCTTATAATAAAAGCCATCAATATGGAAATCCCATTAATACAGGGAGTTTTGAATTTAATCAAGCGGCGGACCAAAGCTCATGTGAATTCAGCCTGGCGATTTTCCATTGCGACCATCCCGGCTTTAATATTGCCGCATAAAACAAAAGTAATCGAAATGAACGCTCAAAAAATCCCGGGATATTTCATCAGGATTAATCCGACTCCTTTCGGAACAATGGAACGAAGTGAGTTGATTCGCCGTCGCAGCATAATCGCTGATGCCTTGAACATTCCGGGTTATAAAATCGAGCTTGTCAGGATTTTTCAAAACGTTGATTTATCCCAGGGCAGCAGGATTGAATTCGACAATCGAAACAAAACCCTCAAAGTATTCCCACAACGCATAAGCGGCATCCTTTCGGAAAGATATGACATTGTCGTTGGCCGTGACAGGCGAACAGACGAGATTCATATCGCGAAGTATGAAAAGAGATAAACGATAACAATATTTGGAACGCGTACAAGGTTGAGGCTTATGTAGGGGCGTTGCTTGCTGCGCCCCGATGTGCCGCATTAGAAATAGCAAGTTCAGGGCGCAGCAAACAATGCCCCTACATATAATAGTCCTTCTGTATAAACAGATCCGCTTTCAACTACTTGGCGTATTTCGAACGTTTCAGTTTTTTGCTCGATGATGACTTTCCGGGTTTCTTCGATGTCTCTTTTGAATTGATATATCGCCTTTCAATTCGGGGTCCCATAAGGCATAAAGCCTCATAGATTGGGCAGCGCATCCACGACGCCATCTCATAAAGCGAAATCTCTTTCCCATTGTCACGGCCCAGAAGCGTAACCTCGTCATGGATCTCAACATCTGAATCCGGAGGGCATTCGAACGTGGCGAAGTCCATCGAAACCTGTCCCACAACCGGATATCGCCTGCCTTTAACGAGCACTTCACCGCGATTTGATAACAGAGTCGAGTATCCATCGGCGTAACCAACCGGAATGACAGCGATTTTAACATTGTTGGTTGTCCTGTGTCGATGCGAATATCCAACGCCTGTGGATGGCGGCACTTTTTTAACTTCCACAACACGGGTTTTCAGCGAGAATACCGGCTTAAGCGGTAGTGGATTCGCCACCTGAAACGCCGGATAGTTTCCCAAGAGCGCGATGCCGATTCGAACCATATCCTCCTGGTATTCAGGAAAATTCAACACTGCAGCCGAGTTGGAGCAGTGAATATCGACGCCTTTCAGGACTTTTTCGAAATCATCTATTATTCGCTTGAACTGGTAATACTGTTTTTTAGTGTAAACACCGTTGATTTCATCCGCACGCGCGAAATGCGTATATATTCCCTTCGTTTCAATATTACGATTGCCAAGCGCTTTTGTTATAAGTTCATGCGCGTCCTCGGGAAGGCAGCCCATGCGAGTCATGCCGGTATCGATCTTCACATGCACTTTGGCGCGCTTTTTCAGTTTCCTTGCGGCTTTTGCCAGCGCATTAATCTGGAATTCATATCCAACAGTCTGCGCGATATCGTTCGCGACAATCTCATCCGAAAAATCCTCATGCGAATATCCAAGAATCAAAATTTCACTTTTTACCCGTTTTTTCTTTAGAGCAAGCGCTTCATTCAGCGATGCCACTCCGAGAGTTTCTATTCCCTCTTTTGAAAGCGTTTCCCCAACCTCGACAATTCCGTGGCCGTACGCGTTCGCCTTGATAACGCCGAGTATTTTCGTCTCAGGCTTGAGATAGCGTCGAATAGTCGCGACATTGCCGCGAAGTTTGTCGAGGTCAACTTCCGCCCAGAGCGGTCTTGAGTATTTTCCGTCATTTGGATTCATGTACGTTTTGTTTTAATCAATAATGCAGATTAAATTTCCTTGATATTTTCCAGTTCTTCATATCGACCTGAAACAAAAACAACATCACCCTTGAAAAGCTTGTCTTCAGGGCTATTTAAAGGATACGACTTCCCATTCCTGTGAACCATAATAGCTGTCACGCCGAAAGTTTTCCTGAATTCTATTTCACCAAGGTTCATGCCGCTGTATTTCTCTCCGACTTTAATTCCTGCAATGCTGAAATCCTCCGCGAGATCGACAATATCCAAAAAAACGCTACCGGATAGCATCATAGCTACCCTGTCACCCATATCTTTTTCAGGTATAATAACCTTGTCAACGCCAATTTTATAGAGAATATGTTCATGAGTCTCATTTTGAGCGCGTGCCATAATAAATTCAACGCCGACCTCTTTAAGAAGTTGCACCGTCAGAATGCTTCTTTCAATGGCGCCTATCCCGACAATAACGACATCGAAATCCGCGATTCCGAGTTCATTCAGTGTTTCAATATTAGATGCATCAGCTTTCACCAGGTCAGTCAGTTCACCAGCATTATTTTCAATCACCATTCGGTTTTTATCTATACCAAGAACTGAATTGCCTCTTTTTACCAGGCCTCTCGCAATTGCCAAGCCGAATCCCCCAAGTCCTATTACTGCAAATTCCTTGTTTTTAGCCACTTTAATCACTACCTTTACTTAATGTAATGCAATTACCAGTCCATTATCGGCTTTTCCGAAAATATTTATCCGGTCGGAATATCGATTTCCGGGTAATCAATTCTGCTCTTTCTTTTTGCGATAAAAAAGAAAGCGAACGAAATGGGACCCACACGACCGATAAACATAAGAAGGATGATAATTAACTTTTGGGTTGAATTCAATTCACCAGTGGCGCCGAGTGATAATCCTACGGTGCCAAATGCGGAAACGGTTTCAAAAAATAGCTTGAATGATTCAGCCGGATTCTGGTAAACCATACATCCAGCCGCTGTTATAACAAGAACAAAAGCTGTTATAAAAAGTGCCACCGCTCTGTTATGTGTCTCCCTTTTTATTTTTCTGTGCCATGCCCTGATAGATTTCTCGCCGCGCAGATAATTCCACGCGCCGATGATAATGACCCAGAAAGTTGTCGTTTTTATTCCGCCTGCCGTCGATTGTGGTGACCCGCCAATGAACATCAGGATTATCATTAAAACCAGGGCAATTCCAGGAAAAGCGTTGAGGTCAAGAGTGTTAAATCCGGCTGTTCTCGCTGTAACCGATTGGAAAAGGCATACAAGGAATTTATCAGTGCCTGAGAGGCTGACATAACCTGGAAATCCCTGTCGCGATGAGAAAACATGAATCACAACCGCGCCTGCTACAATCAGAATCGCGGATGTCCATAATACAACTCTCGCCCGAATACTCAATTTCCTGCCTTTTTTCCATGTCAGGATTTCCGTTAAAACAGGAAACCCAAGCCCTCCTGTAATGATTAGCGCCATGAATGTGAGGTTAATCATCAAATCATGGGGATAATTCTCAAGTGAATTTGGAAACAGCGAGAAACCGGCGTTGCAGAATGCTGATATCGAATGAAAAACCGCAAGGTACGCTGCATAAGCAGGAGTATAATCCCGCATAAATAGATAAGTTAAAAATGCAGCGCCAATCAGTTCGAATGCAAGGGTTAGTTTGATAATCATCCATGCAAGGCTCAGCACCTGTCCTGAACCTCGAAGCGCAAAATGCTCCCTTAAAATAAGCCTGTTTTGATAACTAACCCTGTGTCCCATCAAAACAATGAAAACAGTAGCGAATGTTACAATTCCTATCCCCCCCAGCTGTATCAGCAAAAGAATGACAATTTCACCAAATGTTGAAAACGTGTTTGGAGTATCGACAACTATCAGCCCGGTTACGCATACCGCGCTTGTGGCAGTGAAAAAGGCATCCAGCAAAGTAAGATTTATATTTTGCTCATGTGAAAAAGGATGGGATAGCAGAAGAGTTCCAAGGAGTATTAATGCTCCAAAGCTTAACACAAGCTGTTGAATCGGATTTAATTTCCGAATAAATGACATCATTCTCAATTATAAAGCTAAACCTGTCAGGCTTTCCAGAGTCCGTGAATATTGCAGTATGCCCGTGCAGTGAATTCATCCGTCTTGACAGCAAATTCAATCTCGGGAGCGTCGCCGGGATTCAGAAACCGTCTGAAGGATGTGCCATTCGTGATAATCTGAATCCATTCAATGAAATGTTTCTCTTCCATCGGATGAGCAACCTCTCCGACTTTCACTTTTGTGCCGGTTTCTGTTTTCTCCACAACGGGAACATGCTTTTCTGTCGCGGCATCTGTAGTGTTCTCCCTGAGCAGCAGCATATCAGCACCGCAGCATACCAGTGTCCCCGCGCCACCGTGGAGAACCTCAACGATATTTCCGCAGATTTCGCATTTGTAGATTTCAAATTTCTCAGCCATTGTTTTTTTACCTCCAGATGATTCCTAACAGTGTTGATTAATTAAACCGCGTTCGATTGTAATGCAGGATTGCATCTTTTTCAATTAGCAGAAAGCTTTGAGAAAGAAGTATTATTTCTTGACAAACTACTGTTTTTTTTTTTTATGAACGATGGGAATGCGATATGAACAATTGCTTCTTTGGCGATTGCTCTGTTTTCTATCCTGAATGTGAACGTGCATCATTACGTTGCCCCGCTTTATAAATTATCAAATATAATTAGAAGGAGTGAATATCATGAATTATTATTCAAGAAGTTTCAAAACAGTTACAGGGATGTTATTTCTTCTGTTTTTGTTATCTGGCTGCTCATCTTCATCCATTAAACCTGTCAAGCCGGATACAGAGCAATCGGGTTCTGTCACAGACGTTCCAGTTATCCAAACAAACCGTGACATGATGGATTCTGGCATTGAAGATAAGTTTTTCCAGAAATATAAAAGTATGGATTTTCAAATTGAGGATGTTTCGTTGATTAATACCAGGCTGTCGCAAAGCATTAACGAATTACAATATGAATTTGATTTATACCGTGAATTGTATGGAGAATTTCCTCCATCGATTTCCACACTTGTTATCAGTGGTTTCCTTTTTTACTGGCCTAGAAATACAATCGATGGAACTCCTGTGAGAGTTGTAACCAGCAGGAACCTTGTAAAGGAGCAAACAGATTTTGGTTCTTTCAAATATGACTATATTGATAATTCACATTTTGATTTGAAATGGATTTGTTTGGATGGAAAAGCCTACAAGGAAACCGGCAGTAAGATCTGGCTTGAAAAGACAATGGATTACAGATTTAGCGAGAAAGAAAATACAGTCAGGAAAATACATGTAATGATGGGAACAAAGGCTGTTAGTGATGTGAAGGGCTTTAATAACAAGCTTATTTATGTCATGTGTGGTAATTTCACGAAAGCGATTGCTCGTCAATTAGGCACTTACTATGCATACATTGGAGAATTTCCAGATTCGTATGCTGATTTATTATTCAATGATCGTTTTATAATTAAAGAAAATTTTCAGGCTTTTGCACAAATGCTTGAATCTTCAGGCGCTGACTTCAAGTGGGGATTTGATAATGAAAAAAACACATTGTACATTGTGCTCGATATCGATGGTGAACGATTAATAGCTGCTTGTGTAAAGTATGGTGACAGGCTTGATCCGGATGGCAAATGCGGTATGGATTACTTCGATTGCAATCTTGATGAATTGGATATGTCATCGCCAATTATAACTGGCAAAAACCTTGTACAAATCAATATCCCGGATGAATACCTCATTTCCATTAATGATATTCCATTGAGTGAGTAATAACAGAGTAAAACAGAGACATGAAAGCAAATCGCCCGGGTGAAATCGGGCGATTTGAATTACACATAATTAGAAAAAGCAGAGGGTTGATACCCTCTGCTATTGAAATATCCATATACAAATCAACACGCTTATTTTTGCATCAAATACCTAATTGTCATTCTTCTCCAGTTCGGTACGGCGTTTGATTACCCATCCGACTCCAGCCACCGCGACACTCGCCGCGATTGCAGCCGGATTAATGCCATTCAGCGACGGGATAATTTCCGCTCGAGCAACTTTAATAACTTCCTTCGGAACATCAGTCGGGAATCCGAGAGCGCTGAACGGAACATTCGAAATGTGAAAAACGCATGTACCGCCGGCTTCTTCAAGGCCGTAAATATCCGGGATATACTTGTCGGGTTCAGCTGCTATCCTGCGTTTCGCCTCTTTGAGAACCTCATCCCTGTCACCCATGAATATTGCCTGTGGAGGACAGGCTTTCGCGCAGGCTGACACTTCACCGGCTTCAAGCCTGTCAAAGCAAAGCCAGCATTTATGCATTTTGCCGTCGCCTTCCTCATCGTACCTCGGTACGTTGAATGGGCATACTGTTCCACACATCTGGCATCCGATACAGAGTTCGCGGTCAACGACCACGGCGCCGGATTCGGTTTTTGTGATTGCCTCGACCGGGCAAATCGCCGCGCATGCCGGCTCAAGGCAGTGCTTGCACTGCAGCTTTCCGAACACCCAGTCGAAACGACCATTTTGCTCAACCTCGTTGTATGTAATGAGCGTATAGGTTTTCGCGCTCAGGTCAGCCGGATTCTGATATCCCGGCCCCGCAAAGAAAGTGGTTTCCTCCGCGGGTCGATTATTCCACTGCTTGCAGGCAACCTGGCATCCCCTGCAGCCGATACATCGTGTCATGTCATGTAGAAGCGCTTTCATGATTTACACCACCTTCCTTACATTGCACATGAATGCCTTGAATTCAGGAATCGCCGTGTTGGCGTCACCCGCATGAGGAGTCAGCAGGTTTGCTGAATCACCTTTTACGATTCCCTCGTAACCAAAGTGCCAGATAACGCCAATCTGATCAACCTGTTTTCCGTCAATCATAAACGGCTTGAATCGATTGGTTACAAGGGCGTAAACCTCAACGCTCCCGCGGATTGTTTCGATTGCAAGCCTGTCTCCGTTCTTGATTCTGAGCCTGTTGGCGAAATCAGCGCCAATTTCAGCGAAGGCATCGGGAACAAGTTCAGCCAGCCAGGGCAGGTTGCGAGTCATCGCGCCTGCCTGCCAGTGTTCTGAAACTCTATATGTAGAACAAATAACCGGATATTCAGTCGAACCAACCATTGTCTTAGTGCCGAACACATAAGCCGGCGGATTGTTCTGCTGGCTGGACATGAGGTTGCGTACCGGGCTTTCCATTGGTTCAAAGTGCTCAGGAATTGGGCCATCCTTAAGTCCGGTTGCCCATAGGCATCCGTGGCCTTCCGGTCTCATAATGAACGGATACACCGTTCCGGGAGCCCATCCGCCATCGGGAACATCGCCTTCCCATCCGCCTTTGCCGTCCTTGAGATTCTGATTCCACCGGATAACCCATCGTTTGGGATCCCATGGCCTGCCTTCAAGGTCAACTGACGCTCGGTTATAGATAATCCTTCTATTAATAGGCCAGCACCACGACCATTCGGGATAAAGCCCGATATTGTTCATGGCGTCATTCGGGCCTCGACGCGCCATGTTGTTGCCATCTTCGTTGTATGAGCCTGAATAGAGCCAGTTGCCTGAACAGGTGGAGCCGTCATCGGTAAGAGAAACGAAATTTTTGCACTGTTCGCCTTTCTTGTGTGCGACACCTTTGCTGTCAGTCATGTTCTTTACATAATAGCCGTTGATTTCCTTTGCTATCAAATGCGGATCCGGCTCATCGTGATCGCCGTAATTCCAGTACAGTTTTGTTAACGGTTCAGGAACTCCGGTTTTATCGAGAGTTGGCATAAGCTCTTTGAATTTCTTGACGAGCATTCCGATTACCCATGAATCGGGTTTAGCAACTCCGGGCGGATCCTGGCATTTGTATCGCCACTGCGCCCATCTGCCTGAGTTCGAAACACTTCCCTCTTTCTCGACACTTGCGGCTGCTGGAAGCATGAACACTTCCGTATCGATTGTTTTCGGGTCAACTCCCGGACGTTTCCAGAATGTCGCTGTCTCAGTCTGCCAGAGTTCGACAACAACCATCCAGTCAAGTTTACCCAAAGCTGCGCGCTCAAGATTGGAGTTGGGCCCGCCAACTGCCGGATTCTGTCCCCAGAAAAATCCGCCCTTGATTTTACCCTCGAACATTTCCTCGAATATGTGCATGTGCGTATGGACTGTGTTTCGCTTGGGCAGCCAGTCGTAGGCGAAATTGTTTGCTTTTGTGGCGGCAGGGCCCCAGAACGCTTTCAGGAGGCTGACCATGTATTTCGGTGTATGCTGCCACCAGTTCGCGCTCTTTGGGTCGTTAGATTTTGGAGTCGTTTTCTCCAGGAATGTTTTCAAATCGACATGAGCGGTTGTCGGAGCCGTTAGATATCCGGGCAGGATATGGAACAGAAGGCAATGGTCTGTCGAACCCTGCACGTTCGACTCACCGCGAAGCGCGTTAATTCCGCCGCCAGCCATTCCGATATTGCCGAGAAGCAGCTGGAGTATCGCGTATGTTCGAATATTCTGCGTACCGTGAGTATGCTGCGTTGTGCCCATCGCATAAAGCCACGTTGCAACCTTGTCCCGCTTGTGCGTCGATGTGTAAATCTCCGCCATTTTCAGGAAATCATCCTTGTCAGCACCTGTGATTTTACAGACCGTATCCACATCATAGCGTTTGTAATGCTTTTTCATCAGCTGATAGACGCATTGAGGATTCTGAAGAGTACGGTCGATTTTCGGAATGCCGTCATCATCAAGTTCATACGCCCACTTGGAGTTGTCGTATTTTTTGCCGTCCCATCCTGCGAACATGCCGTCCTCGAAACTGTATCCATCGTTGATTATGAATCCAGCGTTTGTGTAGTTCGCGACATATTCCTTCTGGATACGGTTGTTCTGCAAGGCGTAGTTAATCATGCCGCCGACAAGAGCGATGTCGGTTCCACTTCTGAGCCTGCAGTAATGATCCGCAAACGAACTCGTTCGCGTGTATCTGGGATCGCAGTTGAGAACAATCGCTCCGTGCTCTTTCGCGCGCCGAATCCATTTCATTGAAATCGGATGATTCTCAGCAGCGTTGGATCCGCAGATCATGACCACATCAGCGTTGATCATATCGATCCAGTGGCTGGTCATAGCCCCCCTTCCAAATGTAGCGGCCAAACTGGCCACTGTTGAGGAGTGTCATATACGCGCCTGGTGTTCAACTCGAACCAGGCCCATCGCGCGTGCCATTTTTGAGAGGATGTAACATTCCTCGTTGTCCAGAGACGCGCCTCCGAAGTTGCATACTCCATCCGTGCGGTTGACTGTAACTCCGCCTTCCGTTTTTACGAAAGTTTCATTACGAGCCTTGATGAAATTCCGTGCGATTTTGTCGATTGCAAAATCCCAGCTGACCTCTTTCCACTCGGATGCTTTTGGAGCGCGATAAAGCACCTTGTCGGCGCGGCGCTCGTTTTGGGCGACCTGAAAAACGGAACTGCCCTTTGAGCAAAGGGAGCCTTCGTTAATCGGATGGTCGGGGTCGCCCTCGATGTTAATGATTTTGCCATCCTGTACAGCAACCAATAGTCCGCATCCAACTCCGCAGTAAGGACAGATACTGGTTTTCTCAGTGGCGTAGGCGATTTTAAGCGGCCTGCCGTTTACAGCCCATTTGACCTGTGCTCTGGCTGGTTTGGCAGCCAGAACTCCGGCAGTAACCAAAGTCGCGCCTATTCCCTTTCCGATTGATGATAAAAACTGGCGTCGATCCATAAGCGTGTTGGTCCTTTCTCATGATTTAGAACAAGTATTTTCCAGCGAAATTGACATCATGAATCAATCCCACTGAATGAAATTTCCCCGTGATGAAATCCCTCGCTTGTCGCTGATGAATCCAGCTCAAGCGTATATAAGGCGTCCAGTACGGGGATGTGTCTTCTGTTTAAATCGTCTTCAATAGTGGCTTTTATGTATGAATTGCATTTTCTGCAGATATTAACCCTGTAACCCTTGTATTCTTCAGCCTCGAAATATGCCAGTTCGCTGTGATTATCGTTGCCGCAGAACGGGCATCCGATTCTCGGATATGTCCATTCAGTAAAACACAAAGCGCACGACAGGTAATAATGGCCATCCCGAGTTGAGATTCTTCCCATTTCAGGCCCTGTGCCGCATATCGGGCAGAATCCATTTTCCCAGACATCCTGTTCAAAATCGTCCCGGATTTGCGCCGCGGCGTTAACCAGAAAAACCTGGTAAGCGGAATTTAACCCAATCAACAGTGTTTCATCATCAATATTCGTGGATTCTATTATTTCATCAAGCAGTTCGCCTGCGTTTCCAATGAACCGTTTTAGAAGGTCATCTCCTAACGTTTCAGTATCCGGCTCAGCAGCACCCATTGCCAGCAATATATCTTTTACTAGAGGAGTAAACTCCGATTCATAAACCAGAAAGTCCTCTTTACGTAATGCCGGAGTGTTGCCATCGAAACGCTCTCTGACAATCTCGTTGGTAATAACTGATAATTCAGGCAGCGATTCGGCATGTTTTAACTGGATTTCAACAATCGTGCGGCACGAATCAAGAATCTCCTTTAATTCTTCCCAGTAGGAGCCCTTCTTGAGGATATCATCCAGAGAGTTTAGAATAAGCTCAAACGGTTTTTGAATACCAGTTATTCTTGGAAACCGTTCAGGGGATAACGGGTCGGTTGACGCCCCAGGCTTCTCTTTATTATTTTTACCAGAATCTTGCATAAAAAGTGAAGTTTTCCACAGTCTGTCAATGATGTCAATGATTTCAAAACCGCATTTTCAGTAAAAGATTATTGAATATATGTTATACGGCTCTAACAATTTGGATTAAAATTATTAATGGACAAATGCCTGCTAATTTGTCTGGAAGACTGTATTCATGCGGGTTAGCAACGCATACATCAAAATGTTTTATGCGCTGCGATTCAGTCTTGACAAAGCGTTATGTATCGTGTTACATAATGAACCGTTATGTATCTTTATGCATAACGATAAATTGGGGCATTGCTGGTTTATTTCTTACCCACTCCATATACTAGTGAGTGGGGAATCCTAAATTCTGAGGTGCAGCTTTATGAAGAGACTATTCAGTATTTTTACCGTTGTGCTTTTATCATTCATCATTTTTGGATGCACTGCTTCGCAACCTGATAAGCAGGATGACACAAAACAACCGCCTGTTGAAAAACCGGCTGTGAAAACCACAATTAAACTTGCAACAACAACCAGCCTGGATAATTCAGGATTGCTGAAATACATCCTGCCCGATTTTACTGCGGAAACAGGAATTGCCGTTGATGTCATAGCCGTTGGTACCGGAAAAGCGCTTCAGCACGGACGTGATGGCGATGTTGATGTTGTGCTCGTTCACGCGCCGAAAAGCGAACTGCAATATATCGAAGACGATTGGGCAGTGGTTCGAATGTATATCTGCCAGAATGAATTTGTGATTATAGGCCCTGAATCCGACCCGGCAGGATTGAAAGAAGCTAAAACTGTCAGCGAAGCCATGAAAAAACTGGCGGACGGCAAATCAACATTTATCTCGCGCGGTGATAATTCAGGCACGCACAAAAGAGAGAAAAGCGTCTGGGAAGCAGCTGGAATTGAGCCATCCGGTGATTGGTACAAATCTACCGGACAGGGAATGGGCGCTGTTCTTACAATGGCGAATGAGCAGCAGGCATATACGCTCACCGATACCGGAACATATTATTCAATGATAGATAAAATCAATCTCCCAATACTTTTCAGCGGTGATGCCATTCTTGAGAATGTTTATTCAGTGTTGATATTAAACCCGGAGAAACATCCGGATTTGAAACATGCCGAGGCAAAGGAGTTTGCATTGTGGATAACCAGTGATAAAA
>JAGGVT010000195.1 GCA_021157815.1 bacterium
ATTGTCGCGCCGGTTGTCATGACATCATCGACAAGAAGAATCGACTTGCCTGCAACAGCATTTTCATCCGCGACCTTAAACGCGCCACGTATGTTTATCAATCGCTCATCAAATCCCAATCCGGTTTGCGATTTAGTATCCCTGATGCGAATCAGGATGTCATCACGGTATGAAATTTCAAACGCTTCAGCAAGCTTTTTAGCAATCAATCCTGACTGATTAAATCCTCGTGAAATAAAGCGCTTCCTGCTTAATGGGACAGGATGGATATAATCGCACCTTAGGTCTTCAAGGATATTTTCCTTGTCGATTCTTGCATGAATCAGCTTGGCTAAAAAAGCCGCGATGCCTATTTCCCTTTCGTATTTCAATTCACGAATTAGTTTCCCAATCAGGCTGTCATAAAGGGCAATCGAGATACCGCCATCGTGATGGCCGAATTCAACAGCGCATCTGGGGCAGTAGGATTTGTGTTCGTCCTCAAGAGGTATGCAGCAGTGTTTGCATCTTGGCTTGTCAATATACACAATTTTTGAGAGACATGAATCACACAAGTATTTTCCCTCAATTACAGAGCATCCACGGCATCCTATGGGATAGAGAAATTCTAGAAATCCCAGCCACACTTCTTTTATCCATGTCATCGCTGAATTCATATATCAGTCAGGCAGCATCACGCCGGGATTCAGCAATCCCGCGGGATCAAATATATTTTTCAATTCAAGCATTGCATCAAGCATTTCAGGCGGATACTGAATCGGCATCAGATGGCGTTTAAACCTGCCTATTCCGTGTTCAGCTGCAATTGTGCCTCCGAGCCTTACAGCATCCTTTGCCAGTTCGACATAGAGCTCATGTGCCAGGAGTAATTCCTTTTCGGTTTTTGGAAGCATATTCACATGCAGATGGTTATCTCCTATATGGCCGAATATCACATACTCGATTCCCGATTTATCAAGTTTTTTGTGATATGTCTCAAGCATGGTTTCAAGCATGCCATCGGGAACAGCAAAGTCAGTGCTTAGTTTGTGTATATTGGGATTATCCTTTTTTCGCTCAGTGATAATCATGTTGATTGTCTCAGGCAGCGCATGGCGAAGTTGTTTCATGCGCTTTAGGTCTGAATCATTCATTCCGCTCCAAGTATTATCAAGCGAACGTTTCTGAGCATGTAAAATAATTTCCAACTCAGCAGAGATATCGGAAAGTTCAGAATCATCCTTGTAAACGCAATCGATAAAAATAGCCGCGATTGCGTCATAAGGTATTTTAGCTACTGTCGATGAGGAGCCTTCATACATACGGCGTTGCTTTAAAACAGCAATCGCTTCAGGAGAAAAATACTCAATAGCAAGCATGTTAAGAATATGTGAACTGCGGATAGCCTTGACCAAATCAACTGACTGCTTCTCGCTTTCAGCCCAGATTACCGTATATAGTCGATTGGATGGTTTCTTAATCAGGCGTAAATCCACTTTTGTGATGATTCCAAGAATCCCCTCGCTTCCAACGAAAAGGTCGATAGCGTCCATATTCTCAGCCAGAATGAAACCAGCCGTGTTTTTTACTTTTGGGTATTTATGATTTGGAAATTCAAATGTTGTTTCAGGCTGACCGGGCAATTCGATTCTGAATCGCCTGCCGTCAGCGACAACATCGCCACGTTTTAAATCTAAAACAGAGCCGTCCGCAAGCACAACTGTAATCGCGTTTACCCAGTTTCGAGTTGGGCCGTAATAATACGTTCTCGCTCCCGATGCATTTGATGCCACATTTCCACCTATACTCGATGTTGTTTCAGTCGGATCAACCGGATAGAACATACCAGGTATGTTATCCGAAATGTGTTTATCCAATTCATCAAGTGTAACTCCGCATTGGGCGCAAATGGATTTGTTATCGAAACCGAGTATTTCATTCATACCGCTCAATGAAATCACGCAATCAACATTCATTGCGACAGCGCCGCCGACAACTCCGGTACGAGCTCCTGATACGCAACCCCTTAATCCACGTTTATGCATGTCGCGCATTATTGCTGAAACATCCGATGTCGTTTCAGGAAAGAAAATGGTTTCAACCGAATTGCCCGAAAGGCGGGATTCATCGACAAGGTAATCGGGAAATTCCTCCAGGATACGAGAGGAACCTTCGATGCGCTTGATTAATTTGATATCTGAACAATATGTAAAATCCGGCTTTATCAAATTCATGAGAGGTAGTTTAACATATTGTCAGAGTAGGGGAATCAATAAAAACAGTGAATGCTTCTATAAAATAACACCGTGCTTTAGCATGGTGCGTCTTGAAAAACCGCGCTATCATTAAATCTCGGGTGCCGCCCACACATCACGTCTTTTTGTGATTTGTGGGTGAAATGCATAACCTCGCTGCAAACACCCATAAAGCCGGGACGGCTGTATGGGCGGCACCCGGTTTAATAGTATTCAGGTAGCCTGAAATGTCGAAAGTCGAGTTTAGCATGGTGCATCAGATAAATGCAAAAAGGGAAGATTTCTCTTCCCTTTCGTCTTGTTTGTCTGCCTGGTTCAGATTCAAACCAACAGCTCATCCAGGTAGACTTTGGGGAATTGTTTAACTACAAAGCTGTAGTTAAACTCTTTTTCCACGTAATCGGAATACTTCAGGAACTCGACCAGGAATTCCGGTGATACCGATTCACGTGATTCCCCATTAGTAGACCCGGAGGAGTGATTGAACATCTTGCGAAAGTACTTGAGATCTTCAGATACCATGTACCATCGCGCACTTGTGACTCCATTCATTGCCTTACCTCCAGAGTCGATGAATAAATAAAAAGGGTAAAAAAAGATTAAATTCAATTTGGGGACCGGTTGGTCTAACTCTAAAGGCCTACTGTCAGAGTCTAATCTGATATGTGAGGATTTTTTTGGGTTTCACCCCTCCTGCAATTTGATAGATTAACTCTAACTATATTCTATCACATCTAAAAGCAATCTTCAATTGTAGTTTAGTGCAAAAACCTTGCCATAATTTCTTTTCTATCTATTAGACTAAAGTGGCTTCAATATTGTTGGTACAAACCGTGAATTATTCAGAAAAAACTTATAGTGCATTATGCATCAAACAGCACTTATTTGAGTAAATTGAAGATGCATTTTGGAGCATTTTAGATTTAGTGAAAAACATGCCGGAGCTGTTATAATGGTTAATCGAAAAACTGATTACCAAGGGAGAAATCTAATGAGAAACCCCTCAAAGGATAAGATGCTGGATGAGGCGGATGACCCTCGTTTTCAGCTGACAAGCCTGGAAAGACATCTTGTTTCAAAAAAACTGATCGACCTATCAACTCTTCGATTACATCAGCGACGAGCTTTCGAGCGTGGTGTGAAAGTCGAGGATGAGATTCTTGAATCCGGAGTCGTTGATGAGATGGAGATTCTCGCGTTCAAGGCTGAAGCTTTAAACATCGAAATTGTCAATCTCGAGGAAATTCGGATTGAGCCTGAGATAGCGACATTGATAACCCAGGAATACGCGCTTGAACATGGCGTGTTCGCATTTGAAAAGAAAGACCGGGAACTTTCTGTCGCGATGATTGACCCGAAGGATATCAAAGTCCGCGAGGAACTGCGCGTCATGACCGGTCTTGTGATTACTCCATTCCTGAGCACACGAAGCGCGGTTGAACATAAGGTTTTCGAATACGCGAATCACTTCAGAAAAAAGGTGATAGATGAACTTCTTGAAACGGTGGGGGATGCCGGAGTTAAACTTACACGCGAATTGGGATTAGAAATCGGTTCAATCAAGGAAATAAAGGACCAGGCGCCGGTTGTCAAGGCGGTCAACCTCCTGATTCTCCAGGCGCTGCAATTAAGGGCAAGCGATATCCATGTCATGCCAATGCCTGATGAAGTTCGTATAAAATTCAGAGTTGACGGCGTCCTTCAGGAGATGCAGCCTTTGCCCGTGGATTACAAGGAAAGCATTGTCAGTCGAATAAAGATCATGTGTGAATTGGACATTTCCGAAAAGCGGCTTCCACAGGATGGTTCTTTCAGAATAACAATTGAAGGGCAGGAGATAGATTTTCGTGTTGTTGTCAGCCCGACAGTCCATGGAGAAAAAGCGGTTCTTAGAGTCCTGGACAGGTCAACTGTAATTCTCGATATGAAGCATCTTGGCATCGAGAGAGACATAATCGACAAATATCGCCACAACATTGAAAAACCTCACGGCATCATTATTATGACAGGCCCAACAGGTTGTGGTAAAACAACAACGCTTTACAGCGCGATGAAACTGCTGAACTTCAGGGAGAAAAACATCACGACAGTTGAGAACCCGATCGAATATCACATGAATGAAATCACTCAGATTCAGGTTCATCCTGAAATCGGGTTGACTTTCGCGCACTGCCTGAGATCCATCCTGCGACAAGACCCGGATATCATTCTGATTGGTGAGATTCGAGATATTGAAACAGCGCAGATTGCGATTAGAGCATCGCAGACCGGGCATCTTGTGTTCGCGACACTTCACACCAACGACGCTGCCGGTGCGGTAACCAGACTTCTCGACATTGGTGTTGAACCATTTCTGCTGGCTAGTTCACTCCGGTGTGTGCTTTCACAACGATTGGTAAGGCGAATTTGTCCGCAATGTAAAAAAGAATATATTCCAGACGATTCTTACTTGAAAGCGTTCGATGTCGTTCTTCCCGATGATGTAACCTCGCTTGCATACGGTACCGGTTGTGTGCATTGCTTCGACAAAGGATACAGCGGACGAATCGCAATTTGTGAACTGCTTGAGGTAAACGAGGAAATCAGGGCGGGGATAATGGAAAGAGCTAATAGCCAGATTATAAAGCGGTTGGCAATTAAGAACGGCATGATTCCCATTAAGCAGGATGGACTGAAAAAAGTGTACAAGCAAATAACCACACTTGAAGAGGTTTTCGCGCAAGTCAGTGAGGATGAATAGCAGCATGATAGAAATTGGCAAATCCGACTATCATATATTGAAAAAACTGTGCCCGGATGACCATATCTATGTCGAAATTCCCATGATTATTAATGACCGCAGGGGAAGAGCCTGGGTGGATGACATCACAAATCCGCGATTAACACTGATAGTTTTGGGAGACATGGCATTTATCGAGGGTGATGGCGATATCGAGCAGCTTAAAAAACCGCTGGAAATCATCAGGGAAAAAACTCTGGAAATCTGCTGCGATAGAAAATACGGCGATATTGTTCGTGATTGTTTCAATTGTGTAAGTGAAACGTTCAATGTGTTTTTCCAACATGATGGCGCAGGCAGGCATTTTTCGCATCCGGATGATTTTACAATTGAGAAAATCGACAGCGCCATTTTCCATAAGCTGAATGAAACAGGGGAAAACTGGCTTGGGGAGATGTATCTCGACGGGGATGATTTTGTCAAATCCTGCGGTTTGGGATATGCCGCCACATATAAGAACAATATAATCAGCGCCTCGATTGCTTTCAGCTATGATGGCAGACGAGCTAACATCGGAGTAGCTACCAAACCCGAGTATCGCTCTCTTGGATTGTCCACAGCTTGCACTTCAGCGTTAATAAACGATTTGCTTGCAATGCATATTGAACCTGTCTGGATAACAGGACCGGAAAATTCAGCCTCAAGAGCAGTTGCGGAAAAGAACGGTTTTAGTGAAACGGTGCGCATACCAATTTACTGGACATCAGCAGAATAGTTTTTTGTGCAAGTATTTGGCATAGGCCTAAACTTGCTTGTTTTGAATATGATGTTGTCGTTTTTTTCTGCAATCACTAAAAAGTTAAAAAGTGCCAGCCACGGTGACAGCCACGGTGACAGCCCATATCAAGTTCTATATTATTATATACGTAGGATAATAACTCACGTAACAAGTTAAGTATGAGGGGAAAACCCAGTAAACATCGAGCATTGCTCCGTTGGAATACTTCAACTTGCAGCAAAAAGTGACAGCCATGGTGACAGCCACGGTGACAGCCCATATCAAGTTCTATAACAATATATGTGCAGGATAATAACTCATCTAACGGATAAATCATGAGTGAAAAACAACTATAATATCAAAAATCAAAAAACCGGATCATTTCTGACCCGGTTTGATTTTAAATTATCACTTACTAACACTACTCAGTCCCGGTGTCTTTCTCTTTTGCTTGTCCCTTCAATTGCTCTTCCAGCGCCTTTCTAGCTTCTTCAGGGATTTCAATCTCCGCTGTTGGTGGCTTTTCAGGCTCAGCTGATGGCATTTCCACTTCCTGCTCAGGCAATCCAAGGTCGCGGAAATTCTTAAGCAGTATGTTTGTGTTTCCCATTATCTGCTGGAAGTAATCCTTCATGCCGGTTTCCTGCATGCCTGGATGAGGGTCGAGCTCGATGACAGGCAAGCCGGTCATTTCAGCGAAACGATCCGCGATGCCATTTCCATAACCGTTGGTTTTAATAATCGCGACGACATTGTTTGCCTTCGCTTCCGTCACAAGTTTCTGAAGCCGTGCTTCATCCGGTTCCGTGATACCGTCCTCCATAAGAGTAGCATAGATTGTAAGGTCGAAATACTCTGCAAAGTAAGGCCAGACAGGAACATCCTGAATTACTATTTTCCCGCCGATTTTCTTTAACTGATATTGTGAGGATGGGAAGATTGCCATGTTGTGTTGGAGTATTTCGCTGCCCTTGCGCATATCCTCATCCTTTTCAGGCCTGAAACTGAAATAGACCTGGTAAAAGGTGTCGGCGATTTTCATTATGCTTTCAGGATTCAACCAGAACCACGGGTTGTATTCCTTTATCGCTGGACGAAACTTTGGATCAGGATTCCAAAGATTGCCGATTAAATCAACATTTCGAGAAAGATCGACAAGAACAAGATCGGGATTGGCTTTTTGGGCTTCCTCAACAAGCGGATCAATCCAGTCATCAAGACCGTTTCCGACCTTGAAAACAACATGAGCGTCCTCAAGCATCGGAACAACCTTATCCCTGTCCGGTTTGAAGAGGTAGAGGTCAGTCGGTTTGATTACGACTATTTTTGTTTCAACAAGATCTGATGCAAGTCCACCGGCGAAGTACGCCATATCCCAGAACGTCACCACGATTTTGATAAGCTCATCATCCTCAAGTTTTACTTTCTCAAGTTTTGTAAGAGCTTGCCTGAACTCGCCGCCCTGATCGACATTCCTGCTAATTTTAGGTTTTGTCAAATTCGGCAGTTTTTGCCAGCGTGATGAACCAGTGGCGTTAACCTCGCATCCGCTAACTAAAATACAAAGTACTGTCAATATGAATGTTGCTGTAAGTATATTCCTAAATTCCTTTAACATGCCAGACTCCTGATAGTTGGTATATTCATTTTGATTTATTCATTTCAGTATATTCATTATTCCGACATTCCCACATTCCGACATTCCCGCGAAAGCGTGAATCCAATATTACGTCATTCCCGCATTCCGACATTCCCGCGAAAGCGTGAATCGAATATTACGTCATTCCCGCAAAAGCGGGAATCCATTTTCAAGTTTAGAATAGTATCATTTTCCACAATCCTTTTCAAAACTGTCTATTAATGCTATTTTATGATTTTAAAAGATAAGCTTGTTCATCGTATTTAATTTGATATAATTTCCAAACGGCTTCCAGCGCGGGGGAGATTCCCCGACTGTGAAAATCAACGTTTTTCAGAAGAGAAATAGCTTTCCTGATTGTGTAAAGCTGCAGGATTATGGATAATTTACTCTTTTAAAAACATGATTAGAATATATTCCAGGATCGTTTTACCTTCAGAGAGGTAACATCGGTGAGAGAGTGAATACAGGCATTTCAAATAAAGAAATAATCGCCGGGATTGATATCGGCACAACTAAAATCTGCACGATAATCGCGGATGTTTCATCGAATGGCGATTATCACATCATTGGAGTTGGCAAGTATCCATCAGAGGGCTTGAGAAAAGGCCTGATTGTTGACCTTGAAACAACAATTGCATCGATTCGTGAATCGAACCATATCGCGGAAAGAATGTCCGGCGTGTCGATAAAAAATGCCTGTGTTGGAATTACCGGAAACCATATCAAAAGCATACCGTCATCCGCTGTAGTGGCTGTGAATAATCCGGAAAGAGGAATTTCAGCGGACGACAAAAGAAGAGTGCTTGAAGTTGCAAAGAGAATCGAAATGCCTTCCGGCCAACGGTTAATTGACATTCTTGTGCGCGATTATATTGTAAACAGCGAGGCTGGAATCAGAGACCCTCTGGGCATGAGCGGTATGAGGCTTGAGGTAAACACGCTTCTGATAACCGGCGCCATTATGCATATTGAAAATGTTTACAGGGCGATTGAAGCTGCGGATGTCATGGTTGATGAACTCTTCCTTGAGCCGGCTGCGAGCGGTGAAGCTGTTTTAACAAGCGATGAAAAGGAATCCGGTGTCGCGCTTGTCGATATCGGAGGCGGAACCACTGACATTGCTATTTATCAGGATGGCTGTATCGCTTTCACGTCAATTTTTCCAATTGGCGGCGACCATTTCGATTCCGACATTTCATTCGGGCTGAATATAAACGTAAAGGAATCTGAACGTATCAAGTGCCTGATTGGCGGTGTTGACAAGGAAAGCTCAAATTCACAGGAGATAATAACTATAGCAAAAACCGTTATTGGTGAAGAACAGAAGATTCCGGTAAAAATCATAAGTGAAATTATTAGTCCTCGAATTGAGGAGATTCTTGAATTAATAAAGAGGGAAATATCAAAAGCTGGTTTCTGGGGTAAAATTCCATCAGGACTGGTAATTACTGGAGGAGGTTCGCAGCTCAGGGGTGTAATTGATGTTGCTGCAAGATTGATGTCAATGCCTGTAAGGATAGGACGCCCCCACAATATCAGCGGTTTGAAAGAGGACGTACAAAATCCGATTTACGCGACCGGGGTTGGGCTTATCAAACTGGCAGGGAAA
This sequence comes from bacterium, assembly GCA_021157815.1. Lineage (GTDB taxonomy): Bacteria > JAJVIF01 > JAJVIF01 > JAGGVT01 > JAGGVT01 > JAGGVT01. Next base: position 8,983 of record JAGGVT010000195.1, read on the forward strand.
AACAGAAAAAAAATTACCAATGGGAATTCAACTTATCCGGGTATTAATCCCAATCAAAGCATTATGGATAGAATAATCGAAAGCATGAAGAGGATTTTTGATTGGTACAGTAAATAACGGGAGGACGGGAAAATTAGCAAAAAGAAAACTGACATACTAAAATCTGATGACAATGAAAAACTATCATTCGACAGCGAGTTTAAGGATATGGAAATGGATGATAGCCGGGAATTGCCGGAATTTGATGACGATGTGGATTTAACTGAGGTTGAAAGTCCACAACAGGAAATTGTCGATGTTGGGAAGAGACGAACAACTGAGGCAAAACCGAAATCATCAGCAAAGAAGAAAAAACGTAATTCAGGAAAAGAATCAACCTCACCTGTTACCGGTTTTGGAATAAGGGAAAGGAAGATAAAAAGACAAATGACTCACACAGCAAGCATTAAAATCATAGGTGTCGGTGGCGCCGGCGGAAACGCTGTAAACCGAATGATCGAAGCGGGTCTTGAGGGCGTTGAGTATATCACCGCAAACACCGATCTCCAGGCTCTGTCTCTGTCTATGGCTAACAACAAAATCCAGCTGGGACCGAAATGCACTCGCGGGCTTGGCGCTGGAGGTGTTGCCGAGACGGGATTGAAAGCTGCTATGGAATCGAAAGCGGAAATCAGTGAGGCTCTCGAGGATTCTGTGATGGTCTTCATTACAGCGGGAATGGGAGGAGGCACCGGAACAGGTGCCGCGCCTATTATCGCGGAAATCTCAAAGGAAAAAGGAGCTTTGACAATTGGTGTCGTGACAAAGCCTTTTACTTTCGAGGGATTCAAGAGACGGCATGTTGCTGAAAGAGGCATCGAAAATCTTCGTGATTCCCTTGATGCGCTTATCACAATCCCGAACGATAAATTGCTGGAGGTAATCAATGAAGAAACCACCATGCTCGAATCGTTCAGTATTGCGGATGATGTTCTAAGGCAGGGCGTTCAGGGAATAAGTGATCTCATCGTCAAGCCGGGCGTCATTAACCTTGACTTCGCGGATGTTGAAGCTGTTATGAAGGATGCAGGCACCGCGCTTATCGGAATGGGTTACGGTTCAGCCGCAAATCGCGCTATTGACGCGGTTCGTATGGCTATCGCAAGCCCGCTTCTTGAAACCAACATTGAGGGCGCAAAACGTATTCTGATTAACTTCACCGGCAGCGATGTCAGGTTAAACGAGGTTAATCAGGCGGCTGATGAAATCTACGCCATTTCAGACAACGAATCGAATATCATATTTGGTACTTCAATCGATAATTCAATCAAGGATGAAATCCGAGTTACTATTCTCGCGACTGATTTTATCAACGCTGATAGTGAACCGACAATTCCTATTAAAGAGGGATTGAGGGGAAGCGAGTTGTCCTCAGATTCCTCCGATAGCGACAACACTCCGCCTGACATTGATTCCGAAGTGGATTATGATATTCCTTCTTTCATTAGAAAGGGAAATTACAAGGACTGAGATCGGGAATAGATATTTTTCATTTTGCGAATATAACCGGGCATGCCCCGGTTTTTTCCTGGGCATTTCTCTTTAACCCGCAAACCAGCTATAATCATTTGCAATGAGCGCGCGTAAGCAAAAAAATCGGATTGAATTATTCAAAAGGGAAATTCATCTTCCTGATTGCCAACCTGATAAAAACGGCAAACCTGTCGCGCTCGTTTACCCGGATTCGTATGAAGTTGGAATGTCATCGCTTGGATACCTGACTGTCTATAGGTATTTTGTCGAGGCAGGATTCAAACCTGAAAGATTTTTCTTCAATATCCGCAATTCAAATAATGTTCCCATTTCAATTGAAACCGCGACAACACTAAAAAAACTCCAAACTATCGCGTTTCATTTTTCTTTTGAGCTTGATTATATCAATGCGCTGAAAATGCTGATTGATTCAGGAATCGAAACATCCCGGAAAAAACGTGAGAAGTCAGGCGGACATTATTTAATCGCTGGAGGGATAGCATCAACCGCCAATCCACTGCCTTTGATTAAATTCATGGATGCAGTTTTTATCGGCGAACTGGAATCCGAATATGTAAATCAGATTGAAAACGCCTGTTTCGATGGAGATACCCCATGGTTTGTTTCAAAGGAATTTGAGGATTCAAATGGCGACTACAAGGTCAGGCAGAATCAAAATAACAACTGGGCCAGCTCAAGCAGTTTCAGTCCGATAATTACGCCGCTTTCGGTTTTTTCCATGGCCAATCTTATTGAGATAATTCGTGGATGTCCTGTAAAATGCAAATTTTGCCTTGCGGGGAATATACGCCAAAAAATAAGTGAGCGTTCTTTAAACTTGATTCTTGAGGATGCTTTCCGCCATGAAAACGAATCGAAAAAAATCGGGCTAATCGGAGCGATACCATCGCTTCATTCATCGATAATGCCACTGCTTGAAAATCTCATCGACAAAGGCATGAAACCATCATTGTCAGCGTTAAGTGTCAACTCGCTGAAATCACCCCTTCTCGATTTGCTCGCAAAAGGTGGAATGAAAACCCTTACTCTTGGAGTGGAAACTTTTGATGAGACTGTTCAGAGAAGCGTTGGAAAAATCATTAAGCTGGATGGACTTTTGAATCGTGTTGAATATGCGTTAAAATCGGGAATGAGGGAAATCAAACTATACCTTATGCTCGGTTTGCCTGATGCCGCCGATAACGAGGAAAGTCTGCTGATTGAGCGAGCACTTGAAATTAACAAAATTGCCCAGGGCGCAAGACCGGGGTCGAGAACAACAATCAGCCTGAACCCTTTCATACCTAAAATTGCCACACCTTATGAGAGAAAATCATTCATGGGAGAAAAGACTTTCCGTAAGAAAGTGAGAATGATTCGTACCCAATTGGCGAAAGAGGGGATAAATGTTATCAGTGAAAGCCACAGGGGTTCTTTTATTCAGAATTTGATTTCTTGCGGTGATGAGGTAATCGGGGATATAATACTGAGGCTGGCAATCGGGGATAGTATTAATCAACTTCGCAATTCACTGCCGGATGATTTGGATGCTTACCTGAAAGAAACAGCATCGAAGGTATCGAAAACGATTTTAAGAAATTAGAATTTTTCTATGCATAATTTTTTAGAAACATTTCGGAGGATATACATGAGTAAGGCAAAACTGCATTTAACAATCCTGATGGCACTCGTAATGATAATCTCTTTTGCCTGTACTGCGTTTGCGAAAGATAATGTAAAGATTATCGACGGCAACAAAGCGCATAAAGGAAAAAAAGCGCCAAGGTTTATTATAACCACAATGAATAACGAGGAATTCAAGCTGTATGATTATCTTGGCAAGAAAGCGATAATCATGTCATTCTGGGCGACATACTGCGAACCATGCCTGGAGGAACTTCCATATCTTCAGAAATTTTATGAAAAGCACTCCGATTGCGTTGAAATCATTGCAATCACAATTGATCCCAAACGGCAAAGAAAATTGATTGAGAATAATGTCAAGGAGATGGGATTAAAATTCACAATCGCGCACGATTATAAAAACAAACTCAGGAAAAAGATCTATCAGTCAAAACACATTCCTTTAATGATTGTGATTAACAAGGAAGGAAAAATTGTTCTGATACAAAATGGAACTGGCCATCCGGATAAACTTATCGCGGAACTCGATGAATTGCTTGGCGATGATTTAAACTGCAAACCTGATGAACCAGCTGAGGACGAGGATGAATCTGAAGATGATGATTAATCGATAAACCTGATTCTGATTAAAAACAAGCCGGACTCTCTTGTCCGGCTTTTTATTTTGCCCTGCATCAAACAATTCAAATCATATTAAGCCTGTGCTATAATTACGTCATCCCGCAAGGGGGAGCGGGTTTTTGTTTTTCATCAACATATAATGGTGAGATGATGGCTTTCAAAGATGTTTCTCTCGATGAATTAATCGAATTCGCAAGACAGGTAAGACTGGATATAGTCTTCCAGACAAACAAGGCTAAATCAGGGCACCCCGGAGGCCCTCTAAGCGCGACTGATTTCACCACTGTTCTCTTTAAGTCAATAATGAATTACGATCCGAAAAATCCGAATTGGAATGAGCGTGATATTTTTATCATGTCGAAAGGGCATTGCAGCGCGCTTTCATATTCACTTCTTGCCCGTATTGGAGTAATCCCGATTGAATGGCTGGAGACTTTTAGAAAAACCGGAAGCCCTCTGCAGGGCCATCCCAATGCCATTAAATGCCCCGGAATTGAGGTTTCAACAGGCTCACTTGGGCAAGGGTTGTCTATCGGAAACGGAATGGCGCTCGCGATGCGTCTTAACGGCCAGAATGGCAGAAGAGTTTATGTTGTTGCTGGTGACGGTGAAATACAGGAGGGGCAGTACTGGGAGGCGATTATGTCATCCGCGCATTATAATCTGGATAACGTTTGCCTTACTGTTGATGTCAACGGCCTTCAAATCGACGGCGCAACAGCTGATGTCATGAATGTTGAGCCACTGGCTGATAAATTCATAGCCTTCAACTGGCACGTGGTTAGTATCAACGGCCATGATTTCCAGCAGATAATTGACGCCTATAAGGAAGCCGCCGAGACTAAAGGAAAACCAACTGTCGTGCTTGCACATACGATAAAGGGAAAAGGTGTCAGTTTCATGGAGGATAAAGCCGGATGGCACGGACGAGCGCCTAACGATGAGGAATACAAGATAGCTGTTAATGATATTAACAATATGAAATATCCATGGTAAAAAATCCAATCTTACGTTTGGGAGTAATACAATGCCTGAAATTCCTGATGACTATAATGTTCTTGACTACATAAAGCGGGATGAGCTTCCTCCGTTTGAACTGACGCGAAAAGCTTACGCCGAGATGCTGATTGAAATTGGCGGTGAGAATGAGGATTTGGTTGTCCTCGATGCCGACCTTTCCAAATCAACTATGAGCGACAGATTCGATGAAAAATTCCCAAACAGGTTTTTCGATATGGGAATCGCGGAGCAGGACATGCTTTGCACAGCGGCTGGACTTGCGCTTGAGGGTAAACTTCCCTGGGTAAGCACATACGCGGTTTTCGTGACCGGAAGGGCATGGGACCAGATTAGGAACACAATATGCTACGCTAATCTGAATGTAAAAATCGCGGCATCCCATGGCGGAATTAGTGTCGGTCCCGATGGTCCCACTCACCAGTGCATTGAGGACATCGGAATCATGCGAGTCATTCCCAACATGACAATCCTCGTTCCGGCTGATTATAACGAGGCGCGAAAGGCGATTAAAATGGCGTGTGAAATCGACGGGCCTGTAATCGTGCGCCTTAACAGGGAAAAAGTTCCCATCGTTACAAATCCGAATGACCCTTTCATATTTGGCAAAGCAAATATTATTCATGATGGCTCCGATGTAACAATAATCACAACCGGCCTGATGAATTACTATTCACTGAAAGCAATGGTCGCTCTTGAAAAAGAGGGAATAAGCGTCCGAGTGGTAAACGCGCAAACTCTTAAACCATTTGATAAGGAAACAGTTATCAAATGCGCGAAAGAAACTGGCGCGATTGTTACTGTCGAAGAGCATAACATCTACGGCGGATTGGGCGAAGCTGTAGCGGGAATTGTCGCGCAGGAATATCCTGTCCCGATGAAAATAGTCGGCGTTAATGATGTATTCGGCGAAAGCGGTCCGTGGGATGAACTTCTCGAAAAATGGGGTCTCAACGACAAGGAAATAATCAAAGCGGTTAAAGCAGTACTTAAAATGAAGAGTTAGCAGGTTAGCAAGTTAGTAAGTTAGTAAGTTAGCAAGTTAGTAAGTTAGTAGGTTAGCAAGTTAGTAAGTTAGTAAGTTAGTAGGTTAGCAAGTTAGTTGTAGCCCGGCATCCCTTTGCCGGGGAAACAAGTGGCTATCTTGGGCAAAATTCTGGTGAAGAGCCTGCCAGATTACAATTCACTTCCCCCCCTTAATCCCCTCGTGAGCGAGGGGAGATGCTTTTAAATATTTCATTTGTAAACTGCATATCTTGACTATACAAGTGTGAACATTAAATGATGTTTACTCCCTCCCCGCTCGCGGGGAGGGCTGGGGTGGGGGCATTTAGTAAGAGGTAACATCGCGACTTTTCGTTTATAATACTTCCAGCAACAAAACGAGGATGCAATTATGAACGACGACAAATCTGATATCCAGGCGGAACATTTCCAGAAACTCGGAGTGCCGCGTGTAACAGTGCGAGGTCTCTGCAAGCATCAGGGGAATCTATTCGCGGAATACTCAACCGAGCAATCCGAGATGGACAGGATTTATTCCCTTCCCGGAGGTGCGATTAAATGGGGTGAACGCGCGCGCGATGCTCTCCGTCGCGAATTCAAAGAGGAGTTCAACATGGATGTTTCTGTCGGTCGTTTTCTTGTGATTATCGAAAATAAATTTGGTACATCAAAAGGACGCATTCATAATCTGGAATTGATATTCGAGGTGAAAACCGAAACCGACGAATTTGAATTGATGGTTCCCGGTTTGGGCGCGAAATGGCTGGATATAAACGGCATAGACAGATACAACCTGAAGCCTGATGAACTTCGCGAGGCACTCTTCACACAAAGCATCAACAGGCAGAAACACATGATTGCCGGTGACATGAAACTGACCAGATGAGACTTTGGTCTTAAACATTAAATAACACCATGCTTTAGAACTTGTCGAAAAGGATGTTAATCTTTATATATATACCATTATCTTGATAACTCTCGGGTGCCGCCCACACATCACGTCTTTTTGTGATTTGTGGGTGAAAATGCGTAACTTCGCAGAAAACACCCATAAAGCCGGGACGGCTGTATGGGCGGCACCCGATGTTATATATAAAAATGCTGAAACGAAATATGAACCATATCGGCTTCAGCCTTTCACCGATAACACAATGCTTTAGCATGGTGCTTAGTAGCATGGTGCTGAAGTGCGGTAAAAATTATCAAAGGCGAATAAAATCAACCTTCTCTCCTTCACAATAAAGCGCCTATATCAGCTAATCCCTGTCTTGCTCGGGATTAGTTTTATAACATTCATGCTGACCTTCATCGTACCCGGCGACCCCGTTCGCTTTATCATGGGACAGAAATCAGACCCGAAAATCGAGCAGAAAATTCGTGAGAAATGGGGACTCGACAAGCCGTGGTATGTGCAGTATGGACGATTCCTCACCAGCGCTGTTCAAGGGGATTTGGGAAAATCATATCGAATGCACGGGCGAGAGGTCAGCGACGTTCTATCTGAAAAGTTTATAAACACTGCGATTCTCACAATCGCCGCGTTGGTAATCGCGATAATTATTGGGGTGGTTGTCGGAATATTCAGTGCGTTCAGGCCGAATACAATACTGGATTACATTTTCATGACTAGCGCTCTCATAGGCGTCAGCGCGCCTGTATTCTGGCTTGGCATGATGCTTTACATTGTCTTCATTTCAAAACTGCACTGGATAACCGGCGAGGGATTCATCGACACATTCCGATATATTCCAATAAGCATCGGCTCGTATAAAACCGCTATTCCATATTTTGATCAGGTTATTCGATTATCAATAGGGGAGGAAATCTGGAAAATAACACTTCCTTTTTTCCATGAAAAACTGGTACTACCCGCCCTTACGCTTGCAACAATCCCTATGGCTATAATCGCACGCATGACAAGATCATCCATGCTCGAGGTTCTTAATCTGGACTACATCCGAACCGCGCGCGCAAAGGGACTGAGTGAATTTAGAGTGATAACGCATCACGCTCTGAAAAACGCGCTGATTCCAATTATCACGGTAATCGGAACACAATTCGCCTACCTTCTTGCCGGGGCGGTTTTGACTGAAACAGTATTCGCCTGGCCCGGACTGGGCAGCGTTGTGGTAGAGGCAATCCGCCAGCGTGATTTCCCAATCGTAATGGGCGCGGTTATGCTTTTCGCATTCGTATTCGTCCTAGTTAATCTTGTCGTTGATATTCTCTACGCGATGGTTGACCCACGTATCCGCTACGAAAGATAAATAAACCAATCGTAGGGGCGCTGCTTGCCGCGCCCTGAATTTGCCATGTTTAATGCGGTACACCGGGGCGCATCAAACAGCGCCCCCTACAGGATATGCTTAATTGTAACCCGGTGTCCCCTCACCGGGGTACTGCGTGAATTAGCCACCCAATAATATCCCGGAAAATAAAAAAACCCTCATTACGAGGGCACAATTTCACTAACTTACTAATCTTCTAACTCACTAACTTACTAACTCACTAACTTACTAACTTACTAACTTACTAACTTACTAACCTTCTAACTTTTTAACCTGCTAACTCACTAACTCACTAACTTACTAACTTACTAACTTACTAACTTACTAACTTACTAACTTACTAACCTTCTAACTTTTTAACCTGCTAACTTACTAACCTGCTAACTTACAAACCTGCTAACTTACAAACCTGCTAACTTACAAACCTGCTAACTTACTAACTTACTAACTTACTAACTTACTAACCTTCTAACTTACTAACCTGCTAACTGTTTTTCGGTACTCACAGTTCCAAATTTGCTGAAATCAGAGTCTCCGGCAACCAGCCATTCATTTCCTCAATGCCACCTTTAATAAGGCGGATAAGATACCAGTTGCCTTCAATGCCCCGACGTCGTCCCTTGATTCGAATTATCGTCGCGTGCGCACCCCACGATTTGACATCCTCCACACCGGTTATTTTCGATGTGTCCCATGTAATAAGAAGTGGTACGGGAGTACAGGAAGCGGTCATTTCAGGATCGCCCATTTTTGAATTTCTCTCTTTACCTGATTTTTGGATATCAGCTGTTTCCTTTGGATATAATTTTGTACCATCCTGCTTGGATTTCTTGAATTTATCACCATCTGTTTTAAGTTCAGGATTTTTATCAAGTATCTCTTTCTCCTTTTGTATACGCTCTTCAAGCGCACTCGGGGATTCGCTCATTTCAGTCAACGGGTTTCCGTTTATATATGCCTTGTCGCCAATATCGAACTTAAATTGCGGACAACCATAATAATCGTTGGTTTCCTTCATCCTCTCCCAGACCTTCTTTGCGGCTGCGAACTGGTTTACGCATTTGGGTAGATGACCCGGTGAAACGGCTATTTTGTGAACATCCTCAGGTTTGGGTTCAGCTTTCTTGATTGTGGAGTTTGGGATAGCTGCTCCCTGCTGAGCGGTAATATCCACTACATCGCCTGATCCCGTTTTTTCATCTGGAAAATATTTGGATGTATCACTGCTCGGGCTGGAGCATGATGTTAATACCCCTAACGATAAAATCACCAATGCGAAAAATATGATAGTAAGTCTCATTTGTTATTCTCCGATCATCTTACGCACTTTTAATGCGTTAAGAACGAGCTTGAGATAAATTATATATTCGAATGATATCAAAGATATCATTTTTAATTATACTCGCTAAAAATTTATTGAACCGGAAAGAGACCAGTACATGATTATACCGGTTCTGGTGATAATCCGCCATGCTCTAATGAATCATCCTCCAGTTCATCCTTTTCATCCTTAATGGATTCCGAGCGTGGTGTTGAATCATCATCAGAGACGATTTCAGGCAATGGCTTCCCTTCCATTATCGCCTTGATTTCCTCAGCTACCAGCATTTCGCGTTCCAAAAGTGCGTGAGCAAGGGCTTCCAGTTTGTCACGATGAGCTTCAAGCATCGCGTTGACATCTGCAAAACAATCTTCAATTAGTTCATTTACTTCTTTATCAATTTCCTTGGCGATATCCTCCGAGTAATCGCGTTCCTCTCCAAAGTCCCGGCCAAGGAATACCTGGTGATGCTGTTTTCCGTATGTTCTTGGTCCAAGTTTTTTGCTCATTCCAAATTCCATAACCATTCGACGCGTAAGCTCGGTTACTCTCGAAAGGTCATCGCGTGCGCCGGTTGTCTGTTCGTTATAGATCAATTCCTCTGCTGCTCTTCCACCCAAAGCTCCTTTGACTTTATGGATAAGCTCATTCTTGGTTGTGAGGTATCTGTCCTCCAGTGGAAGCTGCAGAGTATAACCAAGCGCCATTCCGCGTGGGAGGATTGAAATCTTATGGATAGGATCAATATCTCCTGAGAAGAACATTACAAGAGCATGGCCGGCTTCATGGAAAGCGATCATTTCCTTTTCCTTTTCGGAAATGACTCTGCTTCTGCGTTGCGGTCCAGCTACAACCCTGTCAGTTGCCTCTTCGAATTGCACCATTGTAATTTTTTTCAATTCGAGTCGAGCGGCGAGTATAGCGGCTTCATTGACAAGATTCTGCAAATCCGCGCCTGTGAATCCCGGAGTTCTTCTCGCAAGGACTCTCAAATCGACATCATCAGCAAGTGGCGTTTCGCGAGAATGAATTATTAGAATGTCCTCTCTGCCTTTGACATCCGGTTTGTCAACCACAATTCGCCTGTCGAATCGGCCCGGTCGAAGCAGGGCGGGATCAAGAATATCCGGGCGGTTTGTGGCTGCCAGAATTATCACTCCGCTGTTTGGGTCGAATCCATCCATTTCCACAAGAAGCTGGTTTAGAGTTTGCTCGCGTTCATCATGGCCGCCGCCCAAGCCAGCGCCTCTCTGCCGGCCTACAGCGTCTATTTCATCAACGAAAATAATGGATGGCGCATGGTGCTTTGCCTGATCGAATAAATCTCTCACACGGCTCGCACCGACTCCAACGAACATCTCCACAAAGTCACTTCCGGACATGTGTAAAAAAGGAACTCCGGCTTCGCCTGCAATCGCTCGCGCCAGAAGGGTTTTCCCGCATCCGGGAGGGCCTACAAGCAAAACGCCTTTGGGAATTTTGGCTCCCAAAGCAATGAATTTCTTTTTATCCTGAAGGAACTCGACAACCTCTTCAAGTTCCTCTTTGGCTTCCTCGATACCAGCGACATCGTTGAAATTTATATTCGGTTTGTTATCCGTAAGCATCTTGGCTTTGGACTTTCCAAAGCTCATTGCCTGTCCGCCGGATGCCTGCGCCTGTCTCATCATCAGCATATACAGGAATATTATAACGATAATCGGAAGGATGAAAATGAATGCCGGTCCCAGTATCTGAAGATAAAGCGGTGGTTTAAGAAAGCGGACAGTGTCCACAAGTTTGTTCTGTACGACAGATTCTATCCACCAGTCTGAGTTTGTTGGAAGGTTTGATTTGACGCGCGTTCCACTGGCTTTGGTCGCGATTACAATGCCTTCCTCATCACGAATCTCAAGCTCGGTGATTTGATCGTTTATTTCGCCTGTCCCAACGAGTTCCTTTTGAAGGGACATGAAATCGATTTCATCCATTCGCTTGCTGCTTGTCCAGATTGACCAGAACAACGCGACAAGTATGAGGAGGGTTAATGCGAATATGGCATTATAATTCTTGGACATATTTACTTTTTAGTACTCCCATAAAACCTTAATTATAGCACTATAAACTAATAAATTCGCCTTCATTAAATAAAAACCTTTGTATGAACAGGCATCAGAACGCTTATCTTAAGAACTTTCTGCCCCGTGTGCGAATACATATCCCTGCGGCAGACTCCAACTATCCAGATTACATCATTATCCTTTTTTAATACAGGCCACTTAACCCAGAAATCGACAAGAGCACGATTACCCAGTTTGGTGTATTCTTCCTTGATATCCTTTTTCGGTTTTTCCGACAACTTCTCCGAACCTGTTATTGTCGAACCGAAGACAAGTTCGATTCCACCATCGAGAATTGACGGATCAAAATATTCTATTGACCTATCATCAGATTCAGACTCCTCCAGGTTGATTTCGGTTGTATCAATTGCCTCCACTATGACTTCATACTCACCGATTTTATATCTGCCGGGTTTCTTAATTCTGTTGTCATCACTCAATTGTGTCATTTCAACCAACTCCCTGACATACATCTCAGCATCCGCTGATAGCGGATCAAAATTCTCATGACTCATTTTATCCTTTAAACACGCGATAATAAAGCCTTTGCCTGACCTTGCGATAAACACCCCGTTTCCAATGTGGTGAGATTTCTTCCCACCTTTCAGGCGGATGAAATCATCCGCCATTATAAATATATCGGCTTTTCTGCGCTTCAATGGAAAATGCAATTCGTTTAAAGCCCATAATAGTATCCTGTATCGCAATGCCGCGTGGGCGTTCTTTAAATCACTTACGGATGCGACAAAGCCGATTTTCCATTCAGTCTCGAATCTTTTCCAGATAGCTCCGGCTATTTCATCATCACACAACAGAGTATCAAGCAAATCACTCTCTCGTTTAATATTTGAAATCGTTCGCGCGATTGATTTTCCCACATCCCTGGAAAATATTTCAGACAGATGCGGAAGAACAAGCAAACGAACCTTATTTCTAAGAGTGTCTGGCTGAAGATTAGTTTCATCCTCAACCCATGATTCCGAGTTTTCTTTAAGATATTTTCTTAATTCATCTCTGCCACAATCGAGAAGCGGCCTTACAAGCAGAATGTTCGCTATTTTTGAACACACCGGAATACCCGATAAAGCCTTGAGAGACGCGCCGGTGGACATCCTGAGAATGAATGTCTCAATGTCATCATCAAGAGTGTGGCCGGTAAGAATCACATCCGCGTTGATTCGCTCAGCTTCGCGAATCAGTCCGCTGTAACGATATTCGCGCGCAGCCTCCTCAATTGACTGGCCCTTATCATTAGCCGATTCTTCAAGATTGTGCGCATGCTCAATTGTCAGTGGAATTGAGTTTTGCTCGCACCAGTTTTCAACAAATTGCGCGTCCTGTTTTGAACTTTCGCCTCTGATTCCGTGTTCAAGATGATAGGCGAATATTTTTCTATGGTGCATTTTTTTTAAATCGATAAGAATTCTGGCAAGCGCGATTGAATCACCGCCTCCGGATAGCGCAACAAGCATTGGAGAATCCGAATCGGGAAGATTCTCTTTCAGTATTAAACTGGCGCGCTTGATTATGTTCTTTGTGTAATCACTCATTGGCAATACCGGATTATTTTAAAAAGAGACCTCTGAAAGACTCTTTTTATTGTAGCCCGGCTTCTCATGAAAGTTTCTCATAACTCAATTATAAGCGAAAAGGTTTGTCATTCTGAGCGCAGCGAAGAATCTATTTGCGACTGTGTTGATGATTAAACCTGATAAAATTTATCCTCACTATCTAAAATAGATCCTTCGCTTCGCTCAGGATGACAGAAAAAACCAAGTTATGAGACAATCTCATGAGAAACCGGGCTACCATTTATTTCCGTTTTTCAAAGGTCTCAAAAGGTTTATACCTTGTTGGAATTCTGATAGAATCATCTTTTACGCAATTACATTGCGCCCTTAGCTCAACGGATAGAGTGATGGCCTCCGGAGCCATAGATAAAGGTTCAATTCCTTTAGGGCGCGAAGAATATGATAATGAAAATTCACTATATTATAGCACTCATTGTTCTGGCTGGGATGTTTGCAGCCGGCTGTGAGTCAAAACCCACAGATAAAGCGTCCGACCCATATGCCGAACCCGATATAATCAACGACAAGTATGGATTTGTCCTAATGGACATAGCGGATTTCACTCAGGATAAATCAGAAACGGATATCGCCTGGAATATTCTTACTCTGAGAAAAGCGGATGTGCGTGTTCAGTTTGGAGTAATTAAGGGATGGAGGATTACAAGCCAGATACCTGGAATTCCAGCACCAAGCGAAAAAAACATGCTTTATGAGTGGTCGATGGGCATGCTGATGGCGCCCAAATTTTATCCCGGAACGAATAAAGCTATTCTTAACAGCATATACACAAAAGTGGATGGGAAGAACGCGCTCGTTTCAGATATCCTTCTGGAGCTGGACAAGGAAAAATTCGATTCACTTCCCGATGCTGTTCTCAAAACAAATTATGAAGAAATTGTGTTTATGAAAAAACATCCTAGAGCAATCCTCAGGACATATCATATTTATCGTGGCGAAGATTTATTCCATATCGAGTTGTTTTCCGATCCCCTCACTTTCAATGCGGAATTGGATGGATTTGCAAATTCAGTAATCAAGGGATTGAGATTTCTAAAAGCGGGAAAAGGTTAGGGGAAGCACGAGTGCTGTTGTGAATTCAAATCTTAAAAACCGAGCCATGAATGTTAGAGGTTGTTTGGAAAGTACGGCGACCAATTATACCGAATAACCCGTCATTCCCGCGAAAGGGGCTGTTGAAAAAGGGCTGAATGTAGGGGTAGGTCTCTGTGCCTACCCTAAATATTGGCATAAATACAGGGCAACCACGGAGAGTTGTCCCTACGGTCTGGGATATAATAGGCTTTTTCAACAGCCCCGAAAGCGGGAATCCATTTAAAAATGAGCGATGCCAACTCTCCATAAAAGAAAAATGGATTCCCGCTTTCGCGGGAATGACGGAATCTTGTTTCGTGGGAATAAAGATTTTTTACTTGCACGACATCCTCGTTAGTGAGGGGTTGGTGGGGATTGAAACAACATTTTATTAATACTATCGCAGCCGTACAAATTCGCTCTTTTTCTCCTCAGGAAAATTCGAATATTTATACACGCTGTTTGCCAATCCAAGAGAGATAAAATTCACAATCAGGGAATTGACTCCTGAACTCATAAAGGGAAGCGGTATTCCGGTAACCGGCATGATACCTATTGTCATTCCTATATTGACGAAAGCCTGCATGAATATCATGGCGCAGATTCCCCATATTATCATACTGCCGTACGGATCCAGAGCTCGCGCGGCGATGGAGCCAAGACGAAGGAACATAAATAAATAGAGAAGCACTATGAACGATGACAGAACAAAACCACCCTCCTCACCGACAATTGAAAAAATAAAATCCGTTGATTGAGATGGAATAAAATCAAGCTTGTTCTGTGTCCCCTTGAACAACCCCTTGCCAGAAAAGCCACCGCTGCCAATCGCGATTTTGGATTGGTTTGACTGGTATCCCTTTCCGAGAGGATCCGATGCCGGATTGACAAACGACAGGATACGATCTTTCTGATAGTCTTTCATTAGAGGAAAAGCCGCTGGGACAAGAAGGATTCCCATTAGGACAAACGTAACAGGTATCTTCCAGCTGATTGGTGAGACGAAACTCATTAACAGGAAAATCAGCATGAAAATTATTGCGGTGCCAAGATCAGGCTCAAGCGCGATGAGGATTAATACTGGTAACAAGGCGCCGCATGAAAGAAGAAACACTGAGATATCATTGAAATGCCCTTTCAAGCGTGTGAAGAATCGAGCCAGAACAAGAATCATTAGAAGTTTCGCGTGTTCCGATGGCTGAATCTGATAGGAGCCTACAAGAATCCACCTTTCCGACCCGCCTCGTACAGCGCCTGTAATCAATACCGCGGCAAGAATGATTATCGCAAATCCATAAATGCCAAGTGTGAGTTTTGCATAGTGTTTGTAGTTGATGAAACTGAAAATAACATACAGAACAATCGCAACCATAAGAAAGAGCAACTGTTTTCGAGCGAGCATGGGCAGTCCGGATTCAAGCCCCCCCTCGCTTGAAATTATTGATATTACTCCACCAAGCGAGAGCGTTATTCCAAGGGCAAATGTTATCCAGTCATTTCTGAAAAGCGTTTTCACAACGGCATCATATTATCACAAGGCGTTCATTCAGGCAGTTTGATCTTTTTTCTCAAGACATGGAACACATCCTCAAGTTATGCGTCTATCATATTCAGTAAGGAGAAGTTCATTTATTTTTTGGCATAGGGAGAAGAAAACAATGGCAAAGAAAATAATCACATCAATTATTTCACTGATAATACTTGGTTCCCTTATATTAATATGCAATCCGGTTGATGCGAGACCCAAAGAAAATGCTCGGGATGGTTTTGATAAAGCTAAAATGGTTGAACACAGAATTGACCGGTTGACAATGATACTCGCTGATAAAGAGGAGGAGGGAATCGATATCAAAGAGGCTGAGGATATTCTGCTTGAGGCTATAGACCTGTTCGAAGCGGAGAACTACGATGATGCTCTTGCCAAACTGGATGAGGTGGAAAAATCTCTCGGCATTGAACGTGGCAAGTTCAGGCGTCCTGGCGATGAAAGGCCGGGGAATGAAATGTTCAATCGGGACAGGCCGCCCGAAAGACGCCATTTCATGAAAAGGGAATTGACTGATGAGGAAAGGGAATTCCTTGTGGGCGAAGTAAAAGAGGGAATTTCCGCGGCTAAGAGGTTAATCGACGAAGGTAAATTTGAAGAAGCTTTTAAAACGCTCTCCGATGCGCAGCGCAAACTGGGAGAGGTAGCCGGAATTCCACCCCCATTCATGCAGGGAAACCGTGGAATGATGGGACCGCATAATCAAGGCGGTCCTTATCAAAGTCAGGACGTTCGTAGAGGCAACCCCGGAATGAATCGCGGACCCGGATTTGATCCTGAAACCAGGGAGAAACTTAAGAGCGCAATGGAATCGCTGAAAGAGGCCGCTTGCAAATACCTTGAGCAAAACGAAAATGATGAGTTTATCGAATCATGTTTCAAGGAACTAAAAGGTATGGAGAAGGAACTCAGAAATGGTGAGATTAAACCGGATGAAGCGATTGAGATTATGAAATCGATTGAGGAAAAAATTCTCGATATGATTTAATCTGCCGATTCGATTTTTTTTCAGGCAGTATTATATTTATGTAGTAGGTTCTCTTTGTTGGATGCCTTACTGGTAATGGCCGGACTTCTTATGGAGTCCGGTCGATTTTATTATGTAACCCGGTGTCCCTTCACTGGGGCAAAAAGTAATCCGGTGTCCCTTCACCGGGGCAAAACCAAATATATGTCATTCCGACATTCGCGAAGCGAATGGTCGGAATCCATCCTCCTAAAAATTTAAATGTAACCCGGTGTCCCCTCACCGGGGTAACGCACAAATTAGCCACCCAAAATATTTCAACTAATCGCTTGACGGCGTAATATATGTTTAGTAATATTCTTGCCATGAATCACTAAAATTATGAGGTGAAACATGGCAAAAAAATTAACAGCGCGCCAGAAAGAAGTTCTTCAGTTTATTGTTGATTACATCAACGAGAAAAAGTATCCACCCACATTCAGAGAAATTGGCAGGAAGTTGAATATTACATCCACGAAGGGTGTAACTGACCATCTCGAGGTGCTTAGCAGAAAAGGATATATTGAGCGATCTCATCATCAATCGCGCGCGATACGTGTAATACGCCATCCCGATGCGAATCCCGATTCAATTCCATCCGGGAAAATTCCTGTTGTTGGACGAATCGCGGCCGGTTCCCCGATCTTTGATGAAGGCAACGTTGATGACTACCTTGAACTTGACCCGCTTATCTTCGGACGCGGCACTGTGTTCGCGCTTCAGGTTAAGGGCGAAAGCATGATTGACGCTCATATCTGCGATGGCGACCTGGCGATTATTCGCAGGCAGGAAAAAGTGGACAACGGTGAAATCGCCGCAGTAATGATTGAGGGATTCGAGGAAGAAGCAACGTTGAAACGGTTTCATAAAATGGATGGCTCAATAGAATTACGGCCTGAGAATAGTGCTTATCCAAAAATCGTTGTTAACCCAAAGGAAACCAAAATTGCGGTTCTTGGAAAACTGATTGGCATTGTACGCAAGCAGTACTAATTAAATAGGGAACCTCTGAAAAAGGATGGATTCCGGCTTTCGCCGGAATGACAATTACTGTCATTCCGGGCTTGATCCGGTTCTTTAGTCTGTCCTCAGAAATCTATTCTTTTCGTTTCTAAAAGCCAGCATCATTTCTTCCTTTTTCAAATATCTCAATAGATTATTTTTAAGTAAAAAAAGAAACCCGGGTGATTTACACCCGGGTCTTATTTTATATTCCGGTCTTTCTACTACCCCTCACGGCCCTCCAGGTCAAAAAGGACCCTGATGTTTAATGCCTATGTCTTATGAATCAATAATTAATATAAAACCGGAATAATCACCTTAATTATACACTTAACACGCGGTAAATATCAATAACTGAAATAACTATTTCAGACTAAATCGTCCGGCGGCATTTGTATGAATTCATTCTCCTGCAGGCAATTAATCTCATCGCGTGAATGTTTAATTATCGTTTCAGCTATCTGATACAATTCTTCAGGAGTGTATTTCAATCTCGCGACTCCCTGCTCTATAGCTTTAAGCCCGACAGCAACCGCTTCTCTCGGATAAAGATCCCATTCATCCATAGTTGGTACAAGATAATCCTCATGGAATCCTTTATCTTCAGCGCATTTTGCTATCTCATAAGCTGCAGCTATGCACATTTCATCAGTAATGGTTGTCGCCATGACATCCAGAGTGCCTCTGAAAATACCCGGAAAGCCAAGTGAGTTATTCACCTGGTTGGGAAAATCAGAACGTCCGGTCGCAACTATTCGCGCGCCAGCTTCCTTTGCCTCCCATGGCCAGATTTCAGGAGTTGGATTTGCGCAGGTAAAAACGATTGCGTCATCAGCCATGGATGAGATCCATTCCTTTTTAATTGTATCAGGCCCCGGTTTTGAAAGAGCGATAAGAACATCAGCGCCTTTGATTGCCTCGGAAGGTTCAGCTTTCAGCTGATTCTTATTAGTTGTTTGGCAGAAATGCCATTTCTCCTTGAACTTTTCTTTAAGATCATCGCGTTCTTTATGAAGTGTGCCTTTGGAGTCACACATAATTATATTGCCGGGTGTTGCTCCCGCGGCGATGATTATTCTGAAAATAGCTATATTGGCAGCGCCCGCGCCGAAAGATACAATTTTAACATCCTCGATTTTCTTCCCCACTATTTTCAATGCGTTAATCAAACCAGCTAGTGTAACTGCCGCGGTTCCCTGCTGGTCATCGTGCCAGACAGGAATACGAGCCTTTTCGCGAAGGGTATCCAGAACCTTAAAACATTTCGGCTGAGAGATATCCTCAAGATTTATTCCACCGAAAGTTGGTTGAAGCGCGAGGCTGATATTTATAATTTCATCCGGATCTTTTGTGTCAAGGCAAATCGGGAATGCATCGACGCCGCCAAGATATTTAAACAGAATAGCCTTGCCTTCCATTACAGGCAATCCAGCCTCGGGACCAATATCTCCAAGACCCAAAACTCGGGTGCCGTCACTGATGACCGCGACAAAATTTGATTTGTTAGTGTGTTTGAATACCTCTTCAATATTTTCATGAATTGCCATGCATGGTGCGGCAACACCGGGTGTGTACCATATAGCAAAATCAGTAAAATCACGGATACAGCATTTTGCTGTGATACCAATTTTACCCTTATAAAAAGGATGCAGTTTCATGGCATCTTTCGCCGGTTGTTCCGCTTTTCTTTTGAGTTCTTCAGTGTCTGTCATCAGGAGTGCCTCCGAGGACTTGTGAAAAAAATAACATGTGATTTATATAGCTTGATAAATTTTTTGTCAAGGTTTTGTTTTACAGTTCAGTATTAATCAATCAGCCAGGATAAACCGTCCGCAACTCAGGATTTTCGCCTCCACTTGAATCAAGAAACACCTTTCTGACATTTAATCCTGAACCAAACTCCGCTTTAAGAATCATCTCAGCTTTCTCCATTTCTGATTTGTGCATTTCAAATTCAGATTCAGGAGATTCACTTGCTGATGAACCGCCGTACGCCCCGCAATCCCTGTGATGAATAATATAAACCGCTTTTGATTCGTGAAGCTCCATGCTTATCCTTATTGAATCAACAACCAGTTTGCGGCTTGTTTCATCAATTATCGCTTTCCCCGCGCCGGGTACAGAAACCAAATCGTATGATGAAACGCCCTCTTCATGAAGAAACTCATGAAGAGTATTCTCCTTGTAGATTCGAAAATCTATGCAGTTAATCACACAGACATTGCAAGCATGGGGTGATAGGTTGAATTTAATCATTTCCGTTTTCCTTTTTAATTTAATAAAGATAATTTCGAATTCCTTTCCCTACTTTAATCCCCCCGCGAGCGGGTGGAGATGTTTTATTTTATCATTTGCAAATATGTATCTGATTTATAATCCACTAACTATGGACA